>CAVUOL010000016.1:0-83396 GCA_963742995.1 uncultured Ignavibacteriales bacterium | reverse complement strand
CTGCCGGGAATTACCAGAAGTGGAGATACAACTTTTCTCTTTATGCAAATAATATTTCAGATTCAAAATTGTCTTTTTCAAATTATATGTCATTTTCTTATAGAACAAATGAGTGGCAGGATATAAAAAATAATTTTGCAGGAAATCTAAGAATCTATGATTTTGCCCTTAATTATCGATTCAATAAAAATACTAATATCTGGGTCGGCAGACACCTCAATTCAAAAATTACTAATATAAGCTCAATTGACGGAGCACAATTTGAATTCAGCCCTGCAGGAACAAACTACTCATTTGGATTTGTAACAGGTTCAAGACCTGATTTCGCAAATATGGGTTTTAATATTAAGCTTTTTGAATTTGGCGGCTATATTAGCCGAATAGATACTGCTTCTTCGGGCGTTATAGAAAATTCTTTTGCGCTTATGCAGCAGACTAACGCTTTAAAAATCGATAGGAGATTTGTCTATTTTCAGCATAGTAATAATATTATTACTAATCTCAGCCTCTTTTTATCCTCAGAAATCGATCTCTATAAAATAGAAAACGGAAAAAATAAAAATGATTTCTCTTTAACAGGTATGTATTTATCGGCAAGGTATTCTCCAGTTAAAATAATTTCCTTTATCCTCTCATACGATGCAAGAAAAAATGTTATATATTATGAAACTTTTAAGAATTATATTCAGACTTTAATTGATAATGCAGTACGACAGGGAATAAGGGGGGGAATAAGCCTGCATCCGTTTAATAAAATGTTTATTAATCTTAATACAGGTTATAGGTTTTCACAGGGGGATGTAAAGCCCTCCCGGAACTATAATGCATACTTATCTTATTCTCAGATTCCATTTCTGGAGCTTGCACCATCTTTCTCTTTTACTAAATTAATTACAAGCTATGTTAATGGAACAACCGCTGAAATAAGGATTTCAAAAGATATAAATCTTTTGAATTCGGATTTATCAATCGGATATGAAAGAGTCGACTATACCTTCTCATATAATACCGAAAAATTAACCCAGAATATATTCTTTGCCGATCTTTATTTCAGGCTGGTAAACAAACTATACCTTAACTTAAATTATGAGGGGACTTTCCAAAAAAAGTTAACTGATAACCGTATTCTTATTGGTTTAATACAAAGGTTTTAGGTAATTTTCAATTACAACAAAAAGAAATCTTGGCATAAGGAGGCTTTATGAATAAAAAAGTATTCTTCATTCTCTTGTCTATTTTATTTGTCTCTTATAATATTCATTCGCAGGAAATAAAAAGAACCGGCGGGTACGCCCGTATAGTTAGTTTGGGAAACAATCCTTATGTAATTGATCCTGAAGCGATCAAAGTAAATCCAGCATGGGGGCATTATTACTACGATTTCTTATGGGGGGATATAGGTTCAAATGCCGGTCCTGATTTTGGTAATGCCAGCTCAGGCCAATTTGCCGGGGTAAATTTTAGTCTAAAAAGCAATTTAACAATAGGGATAATGCTCACAAGGAATGATTTTAATACTTTTTCTATCGGGAAGCTTGATCCGATAGCCGGATATGGACCCGGTTTTAGTGTGATTCAGGAGGTTCCTGGTGCAGTTCCATTAAATAATAATGTTGAAATTTTTTCTTCTCTGCAGTTCCGGAATTTAATCTTCGGTCTGGGAATTGCGCTTGCTGCTTCTAAAAATAATACGAAGACTCCGAATACTGGAGAAACAGATATAAGTGCAAGTCAGTTTGGAATTAATGGAGGAATTATTGCTAACTTTTCAAGAGACTTAATGCTTGACGGAGGGATCAGTTTTATATTCCCGGGTGCAAGTGCCGAACCACCCGCTCCTTCAACAAAAGTAACTGCTTCTCAAACCATCATTGGTATTAATGCAAGGTTATTCTGGCGATATTCTGAAAAATTAAGATTTGTTCCTGTTCTTAATTTTATTACTGCCTCCGGCAGTCAGGAAGCAAACGGACAGTCAGGCGATCTTAATTCGTTGACTTCGATCGGTGCCGGTTTCGGTGTTGAATATACTATTGGCGATTTCCTTTTAGTCGGCGGACTTGGAATGAATAGTAACTCCTGGACAATACCTTCAATTCCTTTAATCCAGCCCGAACTTTCAAATTCATCATTTATTTTCCCGGTCTGGAATTTGGGAGCTGAATGGACATTACTTGATTGGCTAACTGCCCGTTTAGGTTATACGGCAAGTACCAATAACAATACAACACAAACCGGACTTGGACCTACATTAGTAAGAGAAAATACAGTCACTCAATATACCCCTGGAATGGCAACCCTGGGAATAGGGTTAAAGTTTGGTGATTTTTCTCTTGACGGTACAATTAACCATGATGTTTTACGTCAGGGATTAGGAAACATCGGAGGAGGAAGGACATTTGCTTACATTTCAACAAGTTATGCGTTTTAAAATAAGGTGAAAACCTCACCCCCTAACCCCCTCTCCTTATAAAGGCGAGGGGGGAGTTTTAATCTCACCTCCAAATATTTATTAATTTCACCGCTGTCGGCACCACCGACCACCAACAACCAACCGCCAGGTATTTGTGAGTCAATTGAGACTAAAACCCCTTTACATTATATTAGTAATTCAAAGTTAAGCAAAAAACAGTATTTGAAAGATGACATCTTTTTTTTTAAAAATGAGGCTTAATATGAATTTACACTTTAATAAAAAGATGAAAATGATTTTCTTATTAAAGATGTCATCTTTACATCTGTGTAACCTTCACTCAATAAATAAGGAATAATTTGAAAATATTAGTCTGTAATGATGACGGAATAGATTCTCAGGGAATTTGGATTCTAGCAGAAGCTTTAAAAGAAATTTCAGATGTTACCGTAGTTGCACCGCGTAAAGAGCAAAGTGCCGTAGGGCATGGAATAACTATGCAGATACCTTTAAGAGTCATAGATTATAATAAGAACGGAAAATTCTTCGGCTATGCTGTAGAAGGAACTCCGGCTGATTGTGTGAAAATGGGGATCAGAAACATAATGAAAGAGCCCCCCGATCTTGTAATATCAGGAATAAATCACGGCTCTAACACTGCAATAAATATAATTTACTCAGGTACAGTCTCGGCTGCCAGGGAAGCAGCAATTATGGATATTCCCTCAATCGCTATATCGGTTACAAATCATGCAGCAACAGAATTTTCATTAGCTGCAAAGGTTGCAAAAAAACTCGCTTTGGAAATTGTTGATAAGGATTTACCGGTAGGTACTTTGTTGAACGTAAATGTTCCCGATGTATCCGAAGATCAGATTGCAGGTGTTCATCTAACCAGGCAGGGAAAATCGAAGTGGGATGATATTTATGAAAAACGCACTGATCCGTACGGAAAGAGTTATTATTGGCTAACCGGAAATCTGCTTGAAGTCGATACCGAAATGGAAACCGACCAGGCTGCTATTAGAAAAAATTATATTTCTATTACCCCAATCCACTTTGATTTAACAGATTACGATACATTCGAAAGAATGAAAAAATGGAAAATAGAAAGGCTTTTAAATGGGAAAACAGATTGAGATTTATCAAATAGATGCTTTTACCAGTAAATCCTTTAAAGGAAATTCCGCAGGGGTTACATTCGGAGACAATTTAACCGATCATGAAATGCAGGAAATTGCCAAAGAAATGAATCTGGCTGAAACTGCTTTCCTTTCAAAGCTTGACCCCTCATCAGTTGAATCTGATAAAGCAGATTACAATTTAAGGTGGTTTACTCCTGTTACTGAAGTAGAGCTTTGCGGTCACGCTACAATTGCCTCACTTCATTTTTTAAAAGAAAAAAATATACTGAAAGATAATATCTCTGTGAAAATGAAAACCCGCTCAGGTATTTTAAATTGTAAAGCTGAAGACGGCTATTACTTTATGCAGATACCGCTATATTCCCTAAAAGAATTTGAGGGTGATAAAGAAGAAATAATTAAGGCTTTAAATATTGACAGCAGCTCTCTTGATAAAGAAATTCCTTTCATAATTCTTGAAAACGGGTATTTGTATATTTATATCAAAGATTTATCATCTCTTCACAATCTCCAGCCCGATTTTAAGGCATTAAAAAATATTACAAAAACAAAGAATGAGTTTACAGCCGTAGTTGTCTTTACTTTAGAGACGATTGATAAAGAAAGTTTTGCTCACAGCCGCTTTTTTGCTCCGTATTATGGGATAGATGAAGACCCGGTAACAGGTTCGGCAAACGGTCCTTTTCTTCTTGTATTAAAAAAATTAAACTTTATCAAAGATACCGGAAATGAAATTACTCTAAAATTTGAACAGGGAGATGTCTTAAACAGGCAGGGGAGAGTGCAGGTCAGATATAATCAGAATAATAAAGAATTATATATATCCGGAGAGGCGGTAACCGTACTGAAGGGAGCATTATACTTTTAATGTTTAATTTTGAAAAGATTAGCCTTACCCTATCTTTTAATCCTATATTCTTTATCGCAGCTTTAATTCTCCTTGGTGCTTATGCTGTCTATGTATACAGGTATACTGTACCAATTGTAAACAAATCAAAGAAAATTTTACTCGTTTCTCTCAGGACACTTGCTCTTATCATACTTTTATTTGCTATCTTCGAACCAATAGTCACTTTAGCTAAAAAAGTTATTCTTGAACCGGTTAATCTCTTTTTTGTTGATAATTCGAGATCAATACAAATTAAGGATGGAACACATAGGGAAGAAACTACAGAGGCTTTTTTAAAAGATGCCGGAGGAAATAATTTATTGTCCGGTTCAAATCTGTATTCGTTTGGAAACCAGGTAAATAAAGTAAGTAATGACAGTTTGTTCAAAATAAATTTTTCGGATGGTAGTACAAATTTTTCAGAAATATTTAAACAGATAAAAGAAGATAAGAGTAACATCTCTTCGGTTGTTATTATAAGTGACGGTGTAATTACCGATGGAACCAATCCCTTGTACACGGCAGAAAAATTAAATATTCCGGTTTTTACTATAGGGGTAGGGGATACTACAAAACATAAGGATATTGAATTAAAAAATATTTTATACAATGAATATATTTATGCACAAACACCGACAAAAATAGAAGGTACAATCCTAAATAACGGGTTTGGAGATCAAAATACTGCCGTTTCCTTTTATGAAAATGATCAGCTAGTTGAGCAGAAAAATATAAAGCTAAGTGAAGATGGTGAACAGAATATTAATTTCGTATATACTCCTAAGAGCGGGGGAGAAAAAAAACTGGTAATAAGTGTTTCAAATTTAAAAGGTGAATTTACCGAAGCCAATAATAAAAAGGTATTTTACATAAACGTACTGAGTAATAAAATTAAAGTCCTTCTTATCAGCGGCGCTCCTTCTCCGGATCTCTCTTTTATTAAAAATACTCTTATGGAAGATAAAAATCTTTCGGTAAACTCTATTACTCAGATTGGTCAAAATAATTATCTGGAAAAGAATAATAGAGAAGCTTTAATTGACAGCTCACAGATACTATTCCTGATAGGATTTCCAACCGCAGAAACCTCAAACGATTTTTTAAATAGAATTTCCGAAGCAGTCAATAATAAAAATAAACCTTTCTTTATTACACTGTCGGGAAGTACCGATTTTTCAAAATTAAACCGGCTTCAACAGGTTCTCCCTTTTGTTTATAATAGAGCTGGTTCAGGCTCCTCTTCAGGTTTTAGCGAAGTACAGCCTAATATAACTGCAGATGAATACAATAATCCTTTAATACAAAATAATGCACAGAATAATATAGAAGCATGGAATAATTTACCGCCTGTCTTTCAGCCGAATGGAGTCTATAAATCAAAACCTGAGGATGAAGTTATTTCAACTGTAAGAATCAATAATGTACCTATTAACTTACCTCTGATTGTAACAAGGAGATTGGGAAGCAAAAGGTCGATTGCCGTACTTGCCAAAGATATTTGGAAATGGAAGCTTCAAACAGCAGACGAGAACCTGAACCTGTTCGATAATTTTTTATTGAATAGTGTTAAATGGTTAAACACTTCGGAAAAACAAAAACAGGTTACAATTAGAACTTCTAAAAAACTCTACTCATCAGGTGACGATATTGACTTTACCGGGCAGGTTTATGATGAAACTTTTAATCCTGTTTCGGATGCTGAAGTAAAAGTAAAAATCAATGGTGAAAAAGATAATTACGATATGACCTTAAATGCTGCAGGGAACGGATTATATGAAGGAACTTTGCAAATAAATAAACCGGGAAATTACACATATTCGGGGGAAGCATTCTTGAATGAAAAAAGTCTTGGAACAGATGCCGGGAAATTTAATATCGGTGAGGTAGATATTGAAATGATAAATCCTCAAATGAATTATGAATTCTTAAATACACTAGCGAATGAAACCGGGGGAAAATTCTATAATTCATCAAATTATAATCAGTTATTTAATTTATTAAAAAATATAAATAAAAAAGCTTCCAAAGAGAAAATAAATGTAAGTGAGATCAGGCTCTGGTCGAATGAATGGCTTATGATTATAGCTATTCTGCTTTTTGGTTTGGAGTGGTTCATAAGAAAAAGATCAGGGATGCTTTAATGGCTATTATTCCTATCAGTATAGATACAAAAATTGTTATATTGTTAAATTGCTTAATTGCTATGCAAGTGAGTCGCACTTACGAGGGAAAGTTAAATGAATAAAATTGCTGTAGGGGTAATGGCAACAGAAATACTCGATTTTTTCCTACCCCGTTTTTGTCCATCATGTAAAATTAAGTTAGCTTCTTCCGAAAAATTTATATGTTCTTCCTGTTTGATCAGAATAAATAAACCGGATAAAGATAGGCTTCATTCTGAGTTCAGAAAAAAATTTGAAAAGAAGAAGATAATTTCAGGATTAACATCTCTATATTTTTTTGAGAAAGACAAAGAGATACAAAATATAATTCATTCATTTAAATACAGAGGAAGATTTTTAATTGGAATTTTTCTTGGACAGCAATTGGGAGAAAATATTAACAGAGAAATTCAAAACTGGAATATCGATTTAATTTTACCTGTCCCTTTGCATCAATTGAAGAAGGCAGAAAGAGGTTATAATCAATCATTCTATATTGCAAAAGGATTAAGCAGGAAAACTAATCTCCCCGTTGCTAAAGGTATTATTAAAAGGAAAAAGTTTACCAGGTCTCAGACAAAAATGAATTTAATGGAAAGGCAGGAGAACATTAAAGATGCTTTTAGAACAAAAAATGCCAAAAGAATCAAGGGGAAAAATATTTTGCTGATTGATGACGTTATAACAACAGGAGCAACAATATCCGAATGCGGAAAGGAATTGTTGAATTCCGGAGCAAAAAGAATTTATGCCGCTTCAGCAGCAATTGCAGATTAACTTTCCTTGACTTGCTTTACAATTTTCATAAACCCAGTCTATAGTCCCCATATCTTCTTTCGTGATTCAATTATTTAGACTCTGCGAAAAAACTACAGTGACAAATAATTATTGATGCATTATTTTGCAATAAGAATGAATGTCTATTTAGTATAGAATTATTATTAACAATGTAAAATAAGATACAAGAAACAAGGACAAAGATAAAAGGAAAGAAACAAGATAAAAGTATAAAGATATAAAAAAGCGGATACGGAATGAACGATGCGGTATGGCTGCAATAGATTGATTTAGGGTGGCAGGGACATATATTTATTGTACTTTTGGGAATTTTTATTTGTAAAGAATTGTATTGAAAATTAGATTTTTTTAATATAAATTGAATTGTCTATAAAATAAAGTGGGCAAGGGAGAACTCTCAAGGAATAAAAATCACCCCAAAAGCAGATGTGACTTATATGGCGAAGCTGTGTTCTTTGGATTGTTGGTTGTAGGTGGTTGGTGGTGTGTTGGAGAAAAAAATTCTTGTTAAAAATAAAAAATAAAGTTATTTTTAATAAAGCTCAAAACTGTTCCGGGGATGGAATTAAAAAAAACAAATAAAGACAGTCTTACAGGCCACATGCCTAAAAAGCCAAAATTAATAGAACAGATAAAAACCGTTATGAGAGTTCGTCATTATAGCAAGAGAACGGAGGAAACATATATCAATTGGATAAGGGATTTTATTTTCTTTCATGAAAAGAAACATCCTTTATTACTTGGAGCGAATGAAATTAGTAAATATATTAATTACTGAACTTACGCAAAGATACAAAAAAGGAGAAATTTTGTAATAACAAAATAAGTGAAGAAAATGGACAAAGAATTATTAGAATTGTATTCTGATTATCTATTAAGTTCGTTTTCATATACAACAGCTACCGGATTGTCAATAATGACAGAAGGAGAAATAAGTCACGACAAAGTTACAAGATTTTTAAGTGAGAGTGATTTCAGTTCAAAAGAATTGTGGAAAATAGTAAAGCCAACAGTCAGAGAAATACAGACAGAAGAAGGGATAGTAGCAATAGACGATACTATAGAAGAGAAACCATACACAGAAGAAAACGAAATAATAAGTTGGTATCATGACCATACAAAAGGAAGAGCGGTCAAAGGAATAAATCTTCTATCAGCATTGTATATAAATGATAAAGGAAAAATCCCAATAAATTATTTAATAGTAAAAAAGACAAAAACAGTATACGATGAGAAAAAAGGAAAAGAGCGAAAAGTAAGTGAAGTTACAAAGAATCAAATGTATCAACAGATGTTGAATCAAATAATAAAAAATAAAGTTCAATTTAAGTATGTAATAAATGATGTTTGGTATGCATCAGCAGCTAATATGGTTCATGTAAAGAAGAAATTAGAAAAAGAATTCATAATGCCAATAAAGACAAATCGTAAGGTTGCACTGAGTCGAAAGGATAAGATATATGGAAGATATGTTACAGTAAGTTCGCTTGAACTGAAAGAAAACACTATTTATAAAATCTATTTAGAAGATGTCCCATTTGAGTTATATTTATTAAAAGAAATCTTCAAAAACGAAGATGGAACTGAAGGTGTTTTATATTTAGTTACAAGTGATAAAACATTAACATATAGTCAAATTACAGAACTCTATCAAAAACGATGGAAGATTGAAGTATATCATAAATCCTTAAAAAAGAATGCTTCCTTATGTAAATCTCCGGCGAGAATGGTTCGTACTCAAAGTAATCATATATTCGCATCCATATTTGCATTTTATAAATTAGAATCTATGAGTATGAAGACAAAATTAAATCACTTTGCAATAAAAGCAAGGATTTATGAAAAAGCTATTAAAGTAGCTTACGAAGAGTTACAGCAAGTTCATCAATTATCTTTTGAATTTACTAAATAACGTTTTTGCGTAAGTTCAGTTAATTATTAATTATTTAGCGGTAAAAAGAAATGTTTCGAGTTCAACTCAAAACCAGGCTTTATGTGCTATAATATTTTTATATAAGCAAGTATTAAACAAAGAATTAGAAAAATTAGAATTAATTTGGGCAAAAAAGGGGAAGAGATTACCAGTTGTATTTACTAAAAATGAAGTGAAAGCTGTAATGGATAAATTGACAGGAGTAAACTGGATAATGGCGAATTTATTATATGGTTCAGGGCGTTTAATGGAATGTGTCAGGCTACGAGTTAAGGATATAGATTTTGAATATAACCAAATAAATATAAGAAATGGAAAAGGCAACAAAGATAGAGTTACAATTTTACCGGAAATTATAAAAGATAAATTGACGCGTCATTTAATAAAAGTTGAAAATTTACATAATGAAGATATCAAAAAAGGCTTGGGAGGAGTCTATTTACCATATGCATTGGAAAAGAAATATCGAAATGCAAATAAAGAATTAGGCTGGCAGTATGTATTTCCATCTTCACAAATATCGGTAGATAAAAGGACGGGATTGAAACGAAGACATCATATAGATGAAAGCGTACTTCAACGTGTAGTGAAAGCTGCAATTAAAAATGCGGGGATAAAGAAACAAGGCAGTTGCCATACTTTCCGGCACTCTTTTGCTACACATCTGTTAGAAGATGGGTATGATATAAGGACAGTTCAGGAATTACTAGGTCATGAAGATTTAAATACCACAATGATTTATACTCATGTTATGAGAAAAGGAGGAATGGGAGTTAAGAGTGAAGTTACAATTTTTCAAGAAATATTATGTATGTTCAAAAAAGAGAAATAAAATTTGAGCTTGATGAAGTGAAAACTTGATAAAAAAATCCAATTAAAAGAAGAAATACATACAAATAAAAGCCCATAGAATATAGTTGGCTTCGCACAACAAAATTTTATCCGAAATTGAGACGAAACTTCAAAGACTCAAATTATAATAATTAAAAAATTATTTTACATTTAAAGGGTTAAATATTTTATGTCTCAACTTCGGATAAAATACTTAACGTTATACCGCTATGGAGATACAAAAATGATATTGTTAAATATAAACCTAAATTCATAAAAAAAGGACATAAAATGAAAAAACTGATTTTACTACTTTTTTGCCTTATACAATTAGCACTCGCACAGGCACCAAAAGAGCTTAAGCCTATTATAGAGGTAAGAGATAAAAAAGGAGATACCCGGTTTGGTGAATACACCATGGGAGTTGGAGATATAAACAAAGATGGATATGCAGATGTAGTTGTAAGTGCACCGGTACCAAGATTAAGCTATTTATATTATGGCGGTAACCCCATGGATACGCTTCCCGCAAAGGTATTTAATAGTGGCGGAAGAATTGCATCTGGAGATTTTAACGGTGATGGATGGATAGATTTAGCTATTGAGCTATTCTTCCATGATACTGTACAAATATATTATGGAGGAGAAGATATAGATACAATACCTGATGTAATTTTACATGCTGAAAATGTTTCAACCAGAAATATAGAAGGATATGGATTTAGCTTAAGAGCTAACGATTTAAATGGTGATGGGATTACAGACTTAATAATCTCAGCAGCTTACAATACTTATATTAATGACTCAACATTATTCAGAGGCAAAATATATTTATATCAAGGTACAACAGAAGGATTGGATACAATACCAGTTTGGACTGTCGTGGGAGATACAGTACGTGCAGGATTAGGATATGACATTGCTATTGGAGATATAAATAATGATGGTAAAAAAGATATTATTGCTCTTGGCTATCTTGGATACAATAATGAAACTCAAGATGAAATTTTCTATATAAAAATATTTATTAATGAAGGAAATTTTAACTTTAAAGAAGAATATTACATTGATTCTAGAAACACTGCAGGTGGATTTAGGGAACATATAGAATCTTTTGATGAAGATGGAGACGGGATAGATGATATTTTAGTAAACCGTGTATTTATATTCAAAGGTGGAAAGAATTTCAATACAACGCCAACCTATTATGTTCCACCCCCTTATGGAGATACAACTATGTGGGGACCTTGGCCGGTGGTAAGCGGAGGTGGAGATTATAATGGTGACGGCATTAAGGATATTTTATTAAGCACCACACTTCCGTATTCACATGGTACACCCGGTGTAACAGTATATTTGGGAGGTATAAACAAAGCACCTCAGTTTGTAGCATATCGTTCATTTACCGAATGGGGAAGAGATGAATTATACCGTCCACATAATGCAGGAGATGTTAATGGAGATGGTGTTGATGATATAATAATAGGGGGAATTCATAGTATCCTTCCTACTTATGGTTTATTTGGAATATATTCGGGCGATACAAGTTTGGTAACCGGAATAAAAAGAAATAACAGTACAACTCCGAAAGATTTTGAATTGGGACAAAATTATCCCAATCCTTTTAACCCCGAAACAACAATCGAATATACACTTAATAAAAGGGAAAGAATAACAATAAAAATATATGATACATTAGGAAGGGAAGTGAAAACACTTATTAATAATGAAGAACAATCAGCGGGGAATCATACGATAAAATGGAACGGAACGAATGAAAAAGGAGAAAGATTAAGTTCCGGCATCTACTACTATCAATTATTAACAGGCTCACAAAATAAAGTAAAAAAGGCAGTTCTTCTTAAATAACTTATTTTATAACATCATAGGGGTTCCTATTATGAAAAAAATATTACTCATTACCTTGCTTTTCTTTTCCGGTTTGTGCTTTTCTCAGCAATTTCCAATTGGGGCATACCGTATTACATGGGATAGTCCGCCGGTTATTTACCCTGGTGTAAATGATCCTGCTACTCAATTAGACGTAATTTTTCCTTTACTGCAGCAAGCACATATTAATTATGGTGTTCCATTCACTCAGAACAGCAGTTCAACGTATATAAATAATTTATTAGATGAAGCAAATGCTCACGGAGTTGGGATTATACTTCCTGACGTTGTGGAATCATATTCAGGTGTTGAACGCTTTTATCTTGCGGGGAATAGTAGTTATTTTGTTATTGTCAGTGGTGACATTCTTCCTGACAATGATGCAGAGATACCTTTTGGTTCAACATTGTACTCTCTACAATCGCGTAAAGCTACTTCAACAAGCGAGTATCTTGTAAGTACACCACGCAGCTCTCCTTTTTTATATTCCGGGCAGTCATACAGATGCTCTTTTCGTTTAAAAATTCATCGTTCAGTTCCGTTAGATCCTTCAGATCAAATTGCTTTATTGGAAGTAATTGACGGCAGTAGTACAATATCGAGAACTTTATTAAGTTCCGATTTTTCATCAGATGATGTTTATTACCGCTTTAGTATAGATATTACATATCATTCCTCCGCATCTCCTTTGCCACCGCCAAGTATGCCTGCCGGTCAGACTTCTATTCTTGCAGAAGGCACTACAACTCTAACTCCAGATTTGCGTGTTAAATGGCTTGGCAATGGAGACCTCTGGTTTGACAATGTAAGAGTAGATGGTGCAAGAAGTCTTGGTCCCGATTATGCTGAAGATTTTTTTAATGGTGATTATAATACTGAAATTCAAAATCATGCACTGGATTATATGGATAAACCAGCCCTGCAGAGATTCTACTTTGAAGATGAACCTTACTATACACAATATTTTGCTACACGTGTTGTTAACTCCCAATTAGAGACTGCAGGAGCTAATACAACTACAGGTAAGGGGCTGGGGCATGCTGCTATAGATGATTATTGGTACTCCGGAGATTTTTCCCGTTATACAATTGAAGCAGCACCATTTGAATTAGCACCGGATGTTTATAGATTCCATTATAATGATCCCCTTCCTTCAGCGGGAGATTATACTTCTAAAACTCAATTGGGAGATGGAGATTATCGTGATGGTTTGCAAACGCAAATCGGTAAATTCAGAAATGCACAAACGAGTTCTGCTTTTTCACGTTCCGGGAATTGGTGGTATTATCCCAATATAGGTATTTGGAATATTACTGGACAAACATATAACCGCGAACCATATCTTAGCGAAATTGATGTACAGGTTTATCTTGCTTTAACTTACGGAGCAAAAGGAATAATGTATTTTAATTTCTGGTCGGATAATTACAGTCCTTCTCCGTCACCTTGCGGTAGCGGGGTTACAGGACTTATATCAGAAGATGATCTTTCTACGATAACTAATAGTCATTGGGGAGAGGACAAATGGAACGGCATTAAATCCCTTAATCAAAAATTAGCAGGAACATTTGGCTCAACTTTAATGAATTTAACCTGGCAAAATGCTTACAGCATCCATCTCGGTCAGCCGACGGGAACTTTTATTTCTTCTGTAACTACATCCGATGCCGCAAACCAACGATATGTAGAGTTAGGTATATTTAAGGAGGCCTCAAACATTGATTATTTTATGGTAGTTAATAGAAGAACAAAAAATACTGAAAGCCGAGATATTACTGTAACGTTTAACAAGAGCAGTTCATACACCACATGGCGGGTTACAGAAGTTGGTTCGAATAATACCTGGATATTAAGCAAAACCGGAAATTTTCAGACAACTTATCAGCCCGGTGAAGGAAAGTTATTTAAGTTTGAACCACTATTCTTAAATAATTCGGAAACTTTTTCCAATAATGTATTTGTAAACAGCAGTATTACAGTTCCGTCTGGAAAGAGCTTGACCGTTCAGGCAGGAGCAATAGTAAAATTCAATAACCATTCTTACTTATATGTAAACGGTACCCTAAATGCTCAGGGCATCGTAGATATAGATCGGATTCCCGTGACTTTCGATTTTATTTCACCTTATAATCAAAATGGTATAAGATTTTACAGCGGTTCAAGCGGAACGCTATATGCATGTGATATTAAAAACGGATATTACGGAGTTTTTTGTAATGGATGTTTGCCGAGTATAACAATGTGCAATATTACAAATAATATTAACGGAATTTATATTTATAATGCAGGTGTTCGGACTAATAACATCTCAAATAATACAATTCAAAATAATTCGTACCATGGAATTTACATGACTTATTCTAGTCCGAGAAATGTTGTGGGAAATACAATTCAGTATAATAGTCAAGCCGGTATTTATGCGGTAAGTTACTGTACGCCATATATTTATGGTAACAAAATTAAATATAATGGCGCAGGCGGAATAACTTGTGCTTCACTCAGTCCTGCTGTTTTAGGTTACAATTACCGTTACCAAGGTTACAATGTAATAACTGGAAATTATGGGGGAGGAGTTGGATGCGGTTATGAGAGTGATGTAATTATAGGTGCTTCCAATGCGGCTGGCTATAACAGCATTCATGACAACACTAACTATGAAGTTACTGGAGATTATGATAGTCATGTTATGGCAGAGAACAACTGGTGGAATAGACAACCCCCAACTTATCCAAACTATTATTATTCAGGTGATTTTCATACTTCTTATGGTGGAACAGTTGATTATGATCCTGCATTACACTATAATCCGGTGGGGGGACAGATGGCGACTTCAAACGAGGTTGCGGAATCCAATCTAAGTCAGCCAGAAGTTTCCGGCAGTTCATTTTTTGATTCTGAACTTCTTGATGCGCTCAATGATCTTTTTGATGGTAAGTATGACCAAGCAATTACTAAATATGAAAAAAGATTTAAAAAAGAATCGGATAAAAGTAAAAAGAAATATATCTTAAGACGCATAGCGGAATGTTACAACTTATCAGAAAAATCAGGGTTTGTAGATTTCTTAAATACTGATATTCGTAAGAGCTTAGCAAAAAATGATGAACTTTATGCTGAAACATTAGAACTGGAAAATATGTTCTTAATTGGAGAAGACAAATGTGATCAAGCAGCTAATAATTTTGAACTATTAAAAAATGAATTTTCAGAGAATGCAGCAATTGTTAAGCCTGCATTATTTAATTTGGTCTGCCTCAACTACAATCAATTAAATGATGTGAGTAAAGCGAAGGAATATTTAGATGAACTCAAATCTCAATTTCCCAATGATGAGCTAACACTTCACGCAATTATAATGACCGGAGACATTGATAATATTTCTTCACGGGCATATGGCATAAATAAAGAAGCGAATGCAATTACAGAAAAAAATGAAATCCCTGATAAATATGATTTGTTAGGTAATTATCCTAATCCATTCAACCCAACAACAACTATACGATACAGCTTGCCGTATCAATCATCAGTTGAGTTAAAGATATATGATATAATGGGAAGGGAAATCAAATCCTTTTCTTTCCCCGCACAATCGCAAGGCTATCAAAATGTAATATGGAATGGCACTAATGAAAATGGAGATCATGTTTCCAGTGGAATTTATTTATATACAATAAAAATCAAATCACTTGAAAATGATGAAACTTTTCAGGAGACCTCTAAACTTTTGCTGATGAAGTAAAACCTTTGTAAAATAATTTGAACCGGGATTCTGAAATAAAGAATTCCGGTTTTTAATTAATTATTCTGTCCTTGTTAATATATTTTATGTAAAAAAATTAAAAGCGGTATAACGTTATAAGGGATTCATGCCGAAGCCTGCCGAGGCATAATCCTTTGTTGGACTAAGCCGCAAGTGACTTACTCAACTACCTGTAATTTCAATAAAATCTTTATAGAAGCAATAAACCAGAACATGTCCGAAAGAGGAATATAGAAGGGATTATATTTGACTTTTTTCTAATAACCAGCTTAGGAGTAATAATACATTCATTAATAATGAGAAATTTTTTCATATTTAAAAATACTAGATGGTCTAAAGCATATTAAATTGGAGAATTATTAAGGTTTAATTTAATGTTTTATGTTTTTCATTTGTAGTAAAGGAATAATTAGATAAAGATGGAGACTTGTCATAATAATTAAGACGTTGTAGTGTAAGAACTAAATTCATTTGATTCCCGCATACCGGACATAAAATTATCAAGGACTTTTTTGTTGCAGCGGATTTATCATTAGGTTTTGTACTGATTATAGAAGTAGAATCGAATAGTTGTCTGACAATGGATAGGAGATTCCGGTTTTTTGTGGCGAACAACCCGAAGTATCTAACTTTAACAAGTCCTTTAGGGAGGACATGTTGAAGAAAGCGCCTGATAAACTCTTCAGTAGTAAGTTTCATAAATTTGTAAACCTTAGTTTTAGAGTCTTTGTATTTGAAGGTAACAAATCCTCCCTGGTGTTTAATAATGCTGTTATTAGAAAAAGTTGCATATTTTCGTTAAGTCTTTGAATTAGTTCGTTCATTCCTCGCTAAATTATTGATGGTATAAAAAATTATTTAGATGGGGTATACTATGTAAAAGCGGGATGCAATGAAATAGGTAGAATGCCGAATAACTCCCCCCGCTTGCAGCTTAGTTCAACAAAACATTTCAAGCCGACAGCGTTTACGCACTTGGCATCCCGCTTCATTAGAAACTCATCGGGACAGGTTTTAGAGATTTTTAAAGTAGGAAGTCCGCTAAAAGTATCTTGCCTGCCAAGTATGTCAGGTAAATTCAACTGAAGTGCTCAAATAAGTTTCTTCTCCCGCAAATTGCACAATACAAAGACAAGAAAATTTATGTATTTTGCAATTAGCGGGACTTAATCTTTGGCAGAGGTAATAATAAAAAGTTTCATGTTCCAACCTACGCTAAAGCTACGGTTGGTAAACTGGGCTGCGGCTTAAATGTGGCCGTAAGGTGCTAACAAATACATCATTGAAAACATTTGATTTTGTTATTACTTTTAAAGTATAAAATAATATGGAGTACGAATTTATGTTATCAGAACCGTTGAGTAATGTACAAGAAGAATTACTAAAACTATATTCAACTAATCTATCAAATGAAGAGGTAGAGGAGCTTAAGAATGTTTTAGGAAAGTATTATGCTCGTAAAGCTACGAAAGAAGCAGATAAAATTTGGGATAAGAAAAAATATTCCGATGAAATAATCGAAGAATGGTTAAATGAAGAATAGACTTAAAGTTGTACTTGACACAAATGTTTTGCTTGTGTCCATTTCTTCAAAATCTAAATATCATTGGATATACGAGAAATTGATTTCAAATGAATATGATTTATATATTACAAATGAAATATTAATGGAATATGAAGAAGTAATTTCTAAAAAGTACAATTCTTCTGTAGCTCGTGACGTTATAAAAGCACTTCTTATTTTACCAAATGTTTATAAAATATCAATTTATTTCAATTGGCATTTAATACAAGAAGATATTGATGACAATAAATTTGTGGATTGTACTATAAATTCAAATTCTCATCTATTAGTTACCAATGATAAACATTTTAATGTTTTAAATGAAATAGACTTTCCAAAAGTTAGATTCATAAATATTGATAGTTTTTCAAAAGAACTTGCAAAAATTAATCAATAATAAAAAGGGGAGCACATAACGTTATAAGGGATTCATGCCGAAGCCTGCCGAGGCATAATCCTTTGTTGGACTAAGCCGCGAGCGACTTACTCGACTACCTGTAATTTCAAAAAAAATTATATAGAAGTAATAAACCCGGATATATCCGAAAGAGGAATAATTGAAGGGATTAAATTTGATCTTTTTTCAATAACCAGCTTAAGTGTAATTATAAATTCATTAGTATTGAGATGATTTTCCATATTTAGAAATAATATTTTGAGAACTATTAAAATTTTAATTTATAGCTAAGTGTTCATCATTTATAAAAAAGGGAAAAATTATTTAAAGGCGGAGATTTATCGTAATAATTAAGACGCTTTAGTGTAAGGACTAAATTCATTTGATTCCCGCATACCGGACATAAAATTGTCGAGGATTTTTTTGTTGTAGCGGTTTTATCATTAGGTTTTGTATTGATTATAGTAGTAGAATCGAATAGTTGCCTGACAATGGAGAGGATATTCCGGTTTTTTGTGGCAAACAGACCGAAGTATCTAATTTTAACAAATCCTTTAGGGAGGACATTTTTAGGATTTTTAAAGTAGGAAGTCCGCTTATAATTTCTTGTTCAAATAAGTCGTTCTAATTAATTATGTTGTAATCTTTGGGAAGTAGTAAATAAAGAGCCTGCTCGTTTTGGACTGCGGCTTAAATGCGGACGTTAGCAGCTTGTACAATTTAGTGTTGGACTAAAATAAAAATTATGCATTTTGACTTTAGCCTTTATTTTTAAGTGTTTTTTGTATAGAATAGTTTTGTGTTGCGTATTGCGCAATTAGTACATATATTTACTCAATGATAAAATCATTTAAGCATAAAGGTCTAGAGAAGTTTTTCAAGACAGGCAAAACTACTGGTATTCAGCCTGCACATGAAAAGAAGTTAAAAATACGTTTAACTGCTTTAGATACTGCCACAGAAATTCAAGATATGAATTTACCAGGATTTCGTCTGCATCCGTTAAAAGGTAAGCTTGAAGGATTATGGGCCGTAGATGTAAGTGGAAATTGGCGTATTACATTTGAATTTAAAAACGGGGATGTATATTTAATTAATTATGAGGATTATCACTAATGAATATGTATAACCCGCCCCATCCTGGAGAATTTATAAGAGAGGTTTATCTTGAACCTTATGGAATTAGTTATAGAACAGTGGCTGCAAAACTGAATGTAGCACCTTCTACTTTTAATCGCCTTATTAATGGACAAAGTAGTATTAGTTCTGAAATGGCATTGCGTCTTTCAAAGACCCTAGGACGTTCACCAGAAAGTTGGTTAATCATGCAAAACAATTATAATCTATGGCATGCGAGGCAGAAACTTGATCTTGACAGAGTAGAAAAACTTAGAGTTTCGAAAAAGAAAAATCAATATGCATGATTAAAGTATTAAGTTTCTTAAGCCTTTTAATTATCAACATTTTATTATATCCTTTCTTGTTAATAAACAATTCAAAAAGCTGCTAACGTTATAAGGGATTCATGCCGAAGCCTGCCGAGGCATAATCCTTTGTTGGACTAAGCCGCAAGGAATTTAGACTTAAAGACAATTGATAGCGCTTTAACAGGAAAAAGGAATTTCTTACTATGAAGAGCTAATCCATTTTTTATACATAATTGAAATGCCGCCACCGGTAATTAGATAATGAATATGCGGAATAAGTAAACAATTCAAAACACTTAAAGATATTATAATAGAACTTGATTATAATAAACGTAATGGAGAATAGTATTTAGCTGGAAAGAAAATAATGCATATGAAGTTGAAATTGTAGATTATCATAAAGGATAAAAATTATGAGTAGAAAAATAGAGCCAATCCATCCAGGAGAAATATTGCTTGAAGAATTCTTAATTCCGATGGAAATAAGTCAATATCGTTTGGCTAAGGATATAAATGTTCCGGCAAGAAGAATAAACGAAATAGTTCTTGGCAAAAGAGCAGTAACTGCAGATACCGCATTAAGACTATCTGAATATTTTGGTTTATCAGAAAAGTTTTGGTTGAATTTACAGATGCGATACAATTTAGAAATAGAAAAAGATAGGCTTCAAGATAGATTAAAAATAGAAGTAAAGAAACTAAAAAAAGTTAGTTAAAGGGTGGTGGTATTACAAAGCAATTGCTAATGAACCACACCCCAAAGTTGAGTATAATAGGAAGAGCATATAAGGTCTTTCATTAAGCTGTTTATCTTTTGATAGGTATTTAAGCTGACGGCTTCTTACGTATTCAGAATTATAGAGTTAGTTACTCCGCTTATGACTAAATAAATATTTTTTTTATTCGTGTATTACATAAAAGAAAATCTTATGTGAATGTCAAATTGAAGAAAATCATTGCAAGAGTATTCATGGAGCTACAATATCAGAGTGCGGGAACAGAATTACTGAAATACGGAGCAAATAGCATTTATGCGGCATCAGTTGCAATTACAGATTAAGATTGTTCGAATAATTAATACTTCTCAGGAACAAATGTTTGATCAGAAATAGGGGGTCTTATATAATCTTCATTCTTTTGCCTTGGCGGAAGTTTTATTGGTTCCGGTGTTAAATCTTCATATTCAATCAAACTTAATAGATGAGCAATGCAGTTTAGTCTTGCCTTTTTTTTATCATCGGCATTAACTACATACCAGGGAGCTTGTTTAATATCGGTATAATTAAACATTTCGTCCTTCGCCTTTGAATACTCTACCCACTTTGAACGTGATTGTAAATCCATAGGACTTAATTTCCACCTTTTTGATCTGTCCTGAATTCTAGCCTGGAATCTTTTCTCCTGTTCTTCATCACTAACTGAGAAATAGTATTTGATTAATTGTATTCCTGAGCGTACCAGCATTCTTTCAAACTCCGGGCAGGATCTCAAAAATTCCTTATACTCTTCCATTGTACAAAATTCCATAACCTTTTCAACTCCGGATCTATTGTACCAGCTTCTATCAAAGAGAACCATTTCACCTGCTGCAGGTAAATGCTGTACATATCTTTGAAAATACCATTGAGTTTTTTCCCGTTCGGTTGGTGTTCCCAATGCAACTACTCTGCAGATTCTCGGATTCAAACTTTGAGTTATACTCTTAATTACACCTCCTTTTCCGGCAGCATCACGTCCTTCAAAAATAATAACAACTTTTAGCTTTTTTTCTTTAATCCACTCTTGCAGCTTAACTAGTTCTAGCTGCATATGTATTAATTCCTTCTCATAAACCTTCTTATTTAATTCTTCCTTTTCAATTTTAACCTCTTCGGAATTTTTAAGATCTGTTTTCTCCTTCTTTTTATTCTTTGACATTTCATTCTCCGATAATTTAATTTAGATTAAAATCCCAATATTACATTCTTTCCGGAGCATTCACACCCAAAATAGTTAACCCGTTTTTAATTACTATTTTAACCCCTTTTACAAGAGCTATTCGGGCTTCTGCTAATTCTTTTTCAGAACCAAGGACTCTATGAAATGTGTAAAACCGGTGAAAAGCTGCGGCTAATTCTTCAAGATAACTGCATACCCGGTTTGTTTCAAAATTTTCCGCACTGTATAAAATTTCTTCCTTAAACTCATGAAGCTTTTTTAATAACTTCTGCTCTTCATCTGTATTTAATAAATCCAATTTATCAACCGAAGAAGATAAATCTTCCTTTTCTGTCATTTTCAAAATTGAACAGATCCTCGCATGTGCATATTGTAAATAAAATACCGGGTTTTCATCAGATTGCTTTTTTGCCAGCGTCAAATCAAAATTCATGTGTGTCGTAATATTTCTCATATTAAAAAAATACCGTACGACATCACTTCCAACATCATCTATCAACTGATCAAGGGTGATATAATTAGCTTTCCGTGTCGACATCTTAACCGCTTCACCATTCTCCATAATCGTTACAAACTGGTGGATTAATACTTTCACCTTTTCCGGATTATAGCCAAGTGCTTTTAATCCCGCTAAAACATCGGGAAAAGTTGCTATATGATCCGAACCGAATAAATCGACCATTAAATCATAGCCTCTATCAAACTTTGTGGAGTGGTAAGCGATATCCGGAAGTCTGTAAGTAGGTTCACCCGTAGATTTTACTATTACTTTGTCCTGTCTTTCCTCGTTTGAAACGGAACCATTTTCAATTTCGGAGAGCTTTAACCAGACTGCACCGTCTTTTTCATACGATAAATTTTCTTTTTTATAAGTTTCAAGCAAAGACTCTATCTTTCCATCTTCATATAAAGAATTTTCATTAAAAAATATCTTATGATTAATGGTAAGTCTCTGTAAAGTATTTTTAATTTCATTAAAGATTTCCTTTTCGGCAGCTTCCTTAAAAATTCCTTCCGGAGATTCATCCTTAAATTTATCCCCATGAATTACATATAACTTCTTTGCTATCTCTTTTATATATTCACCCTGGTAATAATCCTTAGGGAAATCTATAACTACTCCGCAAATTTCTAAATACCTCAGTTTGACGGAATCCCCAAGAACACGCATCTGTCTCCCTGCATTATTGAAATAGTATTCCCTGTCAACGTTATATCCAATCCATTCAAGTAGATTAGCAACAGTATCCCCCACAACGGCATTTCTGCCGTGTCCGACAGTTAAAGGACCTGTAGGATTAGCAGATACAAATTCCACATTTGCTTTCTTACCCGAATATTTTTTGGTTTTCCCATAATCGTTATCCTCCTCCAGAATTTCTTTAATAATGTCTGCAATAAATGCCGAGGTGAAAAAGAAGTTAATAAATCCTGGCCCTGCTATTTCAGTTTTTGAAATAATATTGGAATCTAAATCAAGGTTTGATAAAATCTCTTGAGCTATCTGCCGTGGATTTTTTCTCAATTGTTTTGTTAACAGCATCGCAGCATTCGTGGAGAAATCGCCGTGAGATTCAATTTTCGGGATATCGAATATAATAGGAATATCCTTTAAGTAGGGAAGGCTCTCAGATGCTTTTTCAAAAATTTGAAGTAAATATTCTTTCAAAATAATTTCCGGTTAGTATAAGAATTAATTACTTAAGAGATTTCGATGTCTTTAAATTCTTCTTTTCAATTGCTTCCAAAGCCGGGTCTTTCACATCCTCTACTGGAGCATCTCCCCAAAGTCTTTCCAGGGAATAGTATGTTCTTACATCCTTTTTAAATATATGAACAACCACATCAACATAATCGAGCAAAACCCAGTTTAGACCTTTATAGCCTTCTTTATGCCAGGTTTTTATTCCTTCATCTCTAAGGGTTTTATCAATTTCATCTGCAATTGCTTTGACCTGAGTGTCTGAATCGGCACTGCAAATTACAAAATAATCAGCCATTGCAGTAAGTTCACGCAGATCTAAAATTTTAACATCAAAACCTTTCTTATTAAAAATAAAATCGGTGATGTTATCGGCTAATTGTTTAGAATCCAAATTAAATCCTTTTTGTTTATTGATTGTTTGGTTTAAGTTGTTTAAAATCTTTTCCGATAATTAATGAAACATCTAGTATATAATCATTATTTATTTGCTGAATAATGTTATTATGGTCAATCCCCAGAGCATCTGCAACTTTAATAGCATTCTCCTTATTCCCGGTTCTATCGATTACCATCGATTTATTTACATCAAAAGAGATGTAATTTCCGGTCTGTACAACATCAAAGTTATTTTTCCTCAAAAAATCAGTAAACTTTTCAGCAGTACCTGAACTGCCGCACCCATTCAAGACTTCAAGCTGAATTATAGGAGCTGCTGCCTTTTTTTTTGCCAGTTCTTTTTCTGCTTCTTCTTTATTTTTGATTTTTAAATATACAGAGTAAGCCAGAAAAATAATTACAATCGCTAGTAAAGCGATAATTATATTATAAAAAAAATTAGATGTTGAAGATTTTATATTTGTTTTTTTTGATGGTCTTTGAAGACGGGTTCTTACCTTCACTTATTCACACTCATAATTGCCGCTAATATCTAACCTTTCCTTAATGACACTTTATTTATCTGATGAAAATAGAGCTGTTATCATTATTTTCAAACGGACTATACCCGAAGCCATAGGAATTATAAGGATTAAAAGGATTGTAATAAGAATAAGGAAGATTTCTATATTGAACTGAAATTAACATATTTTTCCATGGCTGATAATTTATTGCAGCTTTACTGATATAAATTCCATTAATGCTATTTTGAAAATCCCTTCCAAGCGAACTGTAAGGAGAATGAACCAGGCTTATATCAAGCTGTCCGTTTAAGTTGTTGGAAAATTTATAAAGCATACTGTTTGTTAATACACCAAGGGCTAATCCCTGTCCGCCGCCGGAAGAATAAGAAAAATCATATGTCTGATGCATTTGGAAATTACTGGATTTCAAAAACCCGAAGAAAGATGAAGGAGAATTATCAATCATTGCATTTTTAATATCAGTCTCATGGAAACCTGAATCTTTATATTGCGCATTTGCTGCCGAAAGACTTATAATAACGAAAAATAAAACCGCTAACTTTTTCATATCCCTGCCTTTTTATTTACATCCATATTAATTAAAACTTAGCTAAAAATCAATGAAACTTATAATCCAAAAGCTTAAAAATCACAAAATTTTGGAAACCTTATTCTCTTTAGTCACCAAAATTATTTTAGGTTTATGATTATGAGCTTCTTCATCGGACATCTGTGAATAAGCTATTATAATAACTTCATCACCCACTGCTCCAAGACGGGCAGCAGGACCATTTAAACAAATCATTCCGCTGCCTGCAGGACCTTCCATAGTATAAGTATCCAGACGGCTGCCGTTATTTACATTTACTACCTGTACCTTTTCATGAGGTAAAATATCTGCTGTTTCCAACAAATCTTTATCTATTGTTATACTGCCTTCATAATACAATTCTGCCATTGTTACAGTGGCACGGTGAATTTTTGAACGAAACATTTCTCTGGTCATAGAATTGAGCAATTCCCTTATTTTTAATTATTAAATATAAAGATAAACCCTTTTGAGTTTCAAGGTAAGAAAATAAGATCAGAACTGTTAAATCTAGTGCCGTTGAATTTAGAGGATGTGTGAAAATTCAAATTGTAGAGCGATTCTCCGAATCGCTAATGCGAATTTTGATTGAATTTATAATAAGTTAAACGAAACAGAGTTTCGTTCCTCGAGTTTGGCTAATTTCTATTATAAAAATTAGCAGAAATCGTAGGTTCAACATAATTTTTCCTATTTCGTAAAGCCTTTTGCAATTTCACGAAGTCATAAAAATTAATATTCATCGACCTTGCAAACAATTGTGAGCGAAAGGTGTTTAATAAGTCCCCAGTGGACTCTCTGTTTACTTTTTTATTCGGATACCATTTAGCTTTCGGTAATTGATTAACATTACCACTCTTTCTTACTCTGTATGCAGCTAACTGTAAAAGAGAATAAACAGCAACTATAAATGCCGGAACTTTTTCAACAGGGTCCTTTGTTCTTACCTGTGCTTGACCACATCCAAGCAGAGTTTTCTGTTCTCTAAAATTTACTTCTATTTCCCATCTCCATAAATATGCTTGCAGCAATTTTTCTATTTCAAGCTCTGTATCTGTACAAATTAGGTATGCCGGTTGACGATATAGAAGCCTAGAGTTTTTTGTAAGGCGATAAGCTAATGGACGAATAATTACAAGTTTCAATTTTTTATCCCCGGCTTTTCTCCATCTTATATTATCAATTACCTTTAGATTGAAATTATGTTTTTTCCCTGCTGCCCAAGCCTCTACCTGCTGCCAAACATATTGTTCGGATTTTCTAATTTCTTCAGGTTTAGGAAGTAATTTTCCATATATCCTTTTTCTACCTGCAGAAGCTTTCTTTGCATCCGGCAGTTCATTAAGCACAGTATCTTTTCTTATCCTACCAATCAACGTAACTCTCTCCGGAAGGTTTTTTAATACATTCTCATTTGTGTAACTCCCATCTACACTTACTACCAACTGTCGGTCTTTTGCTGCTTGAGAGTCAAGGTTTTTTCGTAAAACCTTTATTCTTTCTATTCCTTGGAGACTTAGGTTCATTTTCTTTTTCTTCTCTTTATAATCATCCCAAGATTCTTCGGTAGCTCTCTTTCCCGGTTTGTTGACCGTAGGACAATGGTGTAAATCTACCGGGATGGCACGGCTTCTAGATGTTCCCGGTTTTTCGGGTAATGACATAGAAATCTGAATAAATCTTTGTCCCCATATAAAATTTGTATGAAATGGAGGACCAAGAGGGTCTCTTCTCCAAGATGTTCCAAAAACCTTTCTACCGGTTTTATTTAGTAGGGTATCATCCATATGAGAATAAATATTTTCATCTTGATTACTGCAGAACTTATTGTTTAGTAATGAACTTCTTATTACTGAAAACATTGAATCAATATTTACCCGGTTACCTTGAAATAATCGATAAACCGAACTCCAGTCAACAAACTGATGTCCCGAGGATGTTATCATTCCGGTTAAGGTATGTCTACCCAGACAGTTCAGCAATCCATAGGCTAAGTTATGAGTTCTAAGAGCACTTCGATATTGTTTAAATGCCGGACTACATTCTGAGAATAAACCATCAAATTCCTTTATCAAGTTTGTTCTTTCAGTTTTTTTTTACTTGCCTCATCTTTAGTATTTGTTCTTTTAAGAATCAGTTTATTTTTATTCTCGATAATCCATTCGACAATTTCACCTTTGTTGAATTCCATTGCCTGAGCAACAGATGAAGGGAAATTGATATACCATTGCTCACTTGCAGCTCTTTTAATAAGTTGAATTTTTGTTGGGAATCCCATATTCTACCTCTAGTTAATTAACTAGATATAAATTAACTAAAATAATCTGCGAAATCAATATTTTCACACTTTTTTTTCATTTATCTAGTTAACTGCCAAACTCGAGAAACGAAACAGAGTTTCGTTCTACACTTTTTACACAGCCTCT
Source organism: uncultured Ignavibacteriales bacterium (assembly GCA_963742995.1). Classification (GTDB taxonomy): domain Bacteria; phylum Bacteroidota; class Ignavibacteria; order Ignavibacteriales; family Ignavibacteriaceae; genus CAVQBP01. The sequence continues at coordinate 56,630 of CAVUOL010000016.1, read as the reverse complement.
TTATCCAACGGATAGAAAGAGATAAAAAAACATAAGACTTTAGCTATGTTATTGGACTCGATTGAATTTTTATTAGCTATAAATAAATTAAACATTACTCTTGTTTTTAAAAAACTTATATCTTATAATTGTTTTAATTATAAAAAAGGGATGAAATATTATGGGGAATGTTTCTAAAATAGGAATATTAGTAATTACTCTCTGTTCTCTACTTTTTACAGCATGCTCAACAAATTATATGGTTAAAGAGCTTAATTCTAAGAAAGATTATTTTATTGGAGTTGGATTTACAAGTCTCCCCTTAGGCATTATCGTTGGAGGGGTTATAGGTTTGAATATTGGTTATAAATATACTTACCATTTTAATCAATAAAAGAGGCAAAAGAAGTAAAAATGATGAAATTTTTTCTGTTTCTTATTCTTTTTTCTTCATCAATAATTTCACAGGAGAATAAGAATCAACAAGATTATATATTGTTAAAGTTAATTCCGGGAATTCCTATATCACTTACGAATAACAGCTATTTTTATCAACCGGAAAATGTTTCTTATGCAATATTATATAAGAATCAAAGGGATACAGTTTATTTCATCTCAAAAAAAATTAATTCTGATTCTAATAATTATGTCTTAACCGGAACGACAAATAATAGAATTTCCGGTTATGATTTCCTAAATTTCAAGAAAATAAACGAAAATAAAATATATATGACAGGGAAAATAAATCTTACTGGAAGAGCTTTTGAGCTTGAGCTTTTTTGTTTTCCTAATGATGAGACTATTTTATATAGATTTATGAAAAAATCTGTATCTGCAGTAAACTTTGAATTGGGAATAAGAGATGAATTGGATCTAATGTTAGTCAAGTATCGCGCAGGAAACTCAATAGAATTTGGAATTCTTCCTATCAATATACATTTAACTACGGGAGTTAGGTTTTTAGAACGCTATAAAATAGACATTAGGTATGGAATAATGGTGATTTATGAAGATTTTGAAGGTTTTGATGTAGGAATATTTCTGCAGTACAATTTATTTAGTTCTAATTTTTATGGTTCACTAGGAATAGATTACTTTAATGTGATAGGCAGTTCACATAATTCAGGTTCAACTGGCGGTTCATTCACTTTTTATTGTTTAGGTCTAGGTTATAATGTATCGAAACATTTTAATATGGATCTTATGTATTGTTTTCCTAATGAAAAAGTATTTGCTTATTATCAAAGTGATTTTTTTTCACAATATCAAGGTTTTAATGAAATAGACAATGGTCTAATTAAAATAGGATTTCAATATTCATTTATATTTTAGGAAAGGAGATTGATTAAATAAACTACTGGAATAAACATGAAAAAGATAGTCTTAATTCTAGTTTTCTTATTAAGTAGCTGCATATATACCCAAACTATTAAAATCGGTTTAAGCGGTAATTTCTTAGAAGGGAATAAATATTACAATTATCAGTTTGGACCCTCATTTTCAGCAGAGTATTCTTTTGAACATATTCCCTTGACAATTACTCCGGCGATAAGATTGTATGTATCGGAATTAAACGATGCTTTTTTGCCGGGATATAACAACAATGTTTTCGGTATCGGAGCTTCTCTAAATTATTACTCTATAAGTTGGGAAATTGAACCTTATCTTGGAGCAGGAGTGTATTATTATTCAAATAGTATGAAGCCTGGTGGGATGCTAAGTATTATCGACGGTAACATTCAGCATCTCGAAAATTCAAATAATAATTTCTCCGCTGAAATTACAGGGGGTTTAAGATTTTCGGCAAAAAGTCCCATTAACTTTATAATGGAAGTAACAAAAACTTACAGTAAGAAAGCCAAGCTGATTACCTCTAACTTTTATAGCGGTTCAATTATTTCAGAAAAAGAAATAAATATTTTTAATTCATTATTTATAAGAATTGGACTATTGTTTAATATTTAATCATAGCTGCCAGGTAAAAGAAATATTTCATGTAGAGCGTATGTGAAGCGTATGTGAAGCGTATGTGGAGCGTATCTGAGACAGATTTGATAATGTGATACCACTGCGCCTTACACCCCCTATACCTTATACCTCAATACCCTAACTTTTTACCTATTTTTATTTTTAGTCTTGACAAAACCAAAAAGAAGTGTATATTTGCTAGTCAATTATGAAAACTATTAACGGGACATATTATTTAAATTCTAATCACTCATGGTGGTGGTGGAGCAATTTGTATAATAGCATGTCCCGGTGATATGAGATAAATAATAATATAATTTTATAATTAAACCCTTCTCAGAAACACTGGGAAGGGTTTTTTTTATGGAAATTACAAAATTACATGATTACAATTACAAGATTAGATTACAAGATTATTTTTATACTTGTCAATAATATTAAACTAAAAAAATTAAATATTATATGAACTTCGAAGAATTCAAAGAATTATCAAAAGATTATAATCTTATTCCGGTTTATGAAATAATCACTGCTGATTTACTGACACCTGTTCTCGCATATTTAAAAATTCGTAAAGAAGATCAGCAAAACTTTCTGCTAGAATCAGTAGAGCGTTCCACTAATATGGCAAGGTATTCTTTCATTGGGAGAGAACCTGAGAAGGTTTTTTCAAATAAAGGAATTGAAATTACTGAGTTTACCAATGGCTCACCAAGAAAAATTAATGCATCAATATTCGAATATATTCGCGAAGAATTAAAGAAATATAAACAGCCCAAAATTGAAGAACTGCCTGATTTTACAGGAGGAATTGTAGGCTATCTTGGATTTGAAAATATTTCACTTGTGGAGAAGACTATTCGGTTTACAACTGAAAGTTTTAATAACCCCGATTCAACTCTAGGTATTTATAAAACAATTCTTGCTTTTGACCATTACAAACATCAAATAATTCTAATTTCAAATGTAAAAATTGATGAAAATACTAATCTTGAAGAGGCATATAAAACAGCAAAAGAAAAATTAAAAGAGCTTAAAGATGAATTAAAAAAACCGGTAGAATATATCTCTAACTTTTTCTTAGAAAACCATATATCGGGGGATTTTGATTCTTCTGAGTTTTGTGAACAGGTTGAATGCAGTAAGAAAAATATTGTGGAGGGAGATATTTTCCAGATTGTACTTTCCAAAAGATTTTCTTCAAAATATAAAGGTGATTTACTGAATGTTTACCGCGCATTAAGGATAATCAATCCCTCTCCCTATATGTATTATCTCGAATTCAAAAATAATTTCAAAATAATCGGAACATCTCCGGAGGATTTGTTAAAAGTTAAAAATAGAAGAGCACAGGTACTTCCAATTGCCGGTACCAGGAGACGCGGCAGAAATAATGAAGAAGAAAAAGCTCTTGAGAAAGATTTAATGAATGATCCAAAAGAACTCGCCGAACATACTATGCTTGTCGATTTGGGAAGAAATGATCTTGGAAGAGTTTGTGAGTATGGGACAGTTGAAGTAAGTGAAAGTATGAAAATTCAAAAATATTCACATGTAATGCATATAGTATCCAAAGTTGAAGGGATGCTTTCAAAAGATAAGGATTCGATAGATGCATTAATGTCTTGTTTCCCTGCAGGAACAGTTTCCGGTGCTCCCAAAATAAGGGCAATCCAATTAATAAATGATTATGAGAGAGAAGAAAGAAATGTTTATGCAGGTTCGGTAGGGTATTTCGATTTCTCCGGAAATCTCGATATGTGTATAGCAATCAGAACATTATTTGCAAAAGGAGATACCATATACTGGCAGGCTGGTGCGGGTATAGTAGCCGATAGTGTTCCTAAACTTGAAGCAAAGGAAGTTAAAAATAAATCGGCAGCAATGATAAATGCATTAAAATATGCGGAGGTGATTGATGAAAATTCTAGTAATTGATAATTATGACTCTTTTACCTACAATCTTGTTCAGCTCTTAGGGAACCATACAATTATGGTTACCATTAAAAGGAATGATGAAATTGATGCCGGACAGATTGATGAATTAAAACCGGATAAGATTTTAGTTTCACCGGGTCCCGGAATACCAGAAGATTCAAAGGCATCTTTAATTGCATATAAAGAATTCGGGAAAACAATACCTATACTAGGTGTATGCTTAGGACACCAGGCTATGGGAGTTGTTTACGGAGGGAAGGTTGTTAAAGCTGTGCAGCTCATGCACGGAAAGACTTCGTTTATAAATCATGATAACAGGACTTTATTTAATAAAATTCCGCAACGTTTTGAAGCTACGAGATATCATTCCTTAGTAGTTGATAGGGAGTCTCTCCCATCATGCCTTGAAATCTCTGCTGAAACTGATGATGGTGTCATTATGGGAATACGTCATAAGGATTTTCCTGTTGAAGGAATTCAATTCCATCCCGAATCAATTCTAACTAAGGAAGGAAAAAATATTATAAATAACTGGTTGTCAATTTAATAGCACGCAGATAACGCAGATTAGGCTAGATAATCGCAATTTTAAGTTCAAAATATTAAAATATTTTTCAATAATCGATAAATCAATAAAAAGAAAAAAAATATAATAAACTTGAGTAGTAATCTGTTCAATATGGTCATATGCATTCTAGTTTTAAGTTAAAAATTTCTTTGGAGGAATTATGATAAAAGAATACCTGGAAAAAGTAATCGAAAAGGAAGACCTTTCTTTCGATGAAGCATTTACCGTTATGAATGATGTAATGACCGGTACGGTTAATAATTCCCAGCTAGCTGGTTTTTTAGTTGCACTAAAAGCTAAAGGGGAAACACCTTCGGAAGTTGCAGGATTTGCCAAAGCAATGAGAAACAACTGTATTAAAATTGAATGCGATGATGAAAATGCTATAGATGTATGCGGAACCGGAGGGGATAACTCAGGCAGTTTTAATATTTCTACTGCAGTTGCATTTACTGCTGCCGGTGCCGGAATTAAAGTTGCCAAGCATGGCAATCGATCTATTTCCAGCAAAAGCGGCAGTGCTGATGTTCTGCAGCACCTTGGCGTAAATATTAATTTAAGTAGGGATGAGTCGGAAAGAGCACTAAAAGAAATAGGGATTACATTTTTATTTGCACCACTTTATCATCCCGCAATGAAATATGCTGCACCTGTAAGAAAGGAGCTTGCAATGAAAACAGTCTTCAATATGCTTGGTCCTTTAACAAATCCTGCAGGAGTTAAAAAACAGCTAATCGGAACTTTTAACAGGAAAGCAGCCAGAACAATGTCGGAAGCTGCTAAGTACCTTGATTTTGAAAAAGCCTGTTTTATTTGCTGTGATGATCGATATGATGAAATTTATCTGGGTGATATAACCGAAATCCATGAATATAATAATTCCGAAGAGATCAGAACATATACTATTTCAAATGATTCATTCAGCTATCCTAAAATATCAGATCATGATATAAAGGGAGATACCGCAGAAGTAAATGCTCAAATTATTTTAGATGTTTTGGAAAATAAAAACCGGAACGGAGCATTTCATACAATTACGGCAAATTCTGCAATGGCATTATATTGTGCGGATTTCTCCGATAGCTTAACTGAATGTCAGAAAGCGGCTGAAGATTCAATATTAAGCGGGGCTGCTATTGCAAAACTGAATGAGTTGAGAAGGTTTAGTAATCAATAAAATTTTTTTAGAATTCAGATACCTCCTTATTAAAGGAATTTAAATCATCTTTACTCCAAACACCTAAAAATTTGCTCAGTTCTTTTTTGCGGATTTCTTTTGAATTATTTTCTAAGTTTAGTGCTTTTCTGAGAAGAAATATAATAGTTTTATTAAGACTCATTTTTTTTTCGTGAGCTAATTCATTAAGTTTTTTATATATATCTTCATCTATCTGATGAATCGTTATTGATTTCATTATAATAATCTGTCTTTTGTATGGCTCAAAACTTAAAAATTTGGGAAACATAAAACAACTTAGAATAATTTTAGTTCTTGACAAATAAGAAAAGAGTTCTATATTAGTAGTTCAAATTATGAAAAATTTTACCGGGACATATTATTTTAGCTTTTGGTATTGGTTTACTATAAGAAATAGTACATCCCGGTGAAAAAGAATAAATAGAAATTAAAAATAAACCCTTCTCGCTCACCGGGAAGGGTTTTTTAGTTTAAATAGCTTTTGCAATTTATAAAAGGAATATTTTGAATATACTTGAACAAATAGTAGAAGTTAAAAAAGAAGAGGTAAAAAAACTAAAACAGAAATATTCCCTTAATTCCTTTAAAGAAATGGAACATTTTGAATTGGAACCTCTATCCTTTTCTGAAAAAGTTTCCCAAAATCAAAATATTTCTATTATTGCCGAAATAAAAAAAGCAAGTCCTTCGAAGGGAGTTATCCGTGAACATTTTAATCATCTGAAAATTGCAGAGACTTATTTTAAATACGGTGCCGATGCCGTTTCAATTTTAACCGATGAAAATTTCTTTAAAGGAAGTATTGAATACCTAAAGGAGATAGCATTAATAAAAGAAGTCCCTCTCTTAAGAAAAGATTTTATTATTGATGAATACCAGGTTTTTCAATCCAGGGGAGCAGGTGCAGATATTATTCTATTAATCTCTGAGATTTTATCAAAAGCTCAAATAAAAGAATTAACTCATGCAGCAAATGAGATCGGGTTAGAAGTTTTGCTGGAAATTCATTCAAGAAAGCAGTTTGAGAAAATCGATTTCAGTATAACTCCTGTTCTTGGAGTTAATAATAGGAATTTAGACGATTTTTCAGTAGATATTAATACTACATTAAATTTATCATATCTTATACCTCAAGAAACCATTTTGGTTAGTGAGAGCGGAATTAGCAAAAAAGATGATATTGAATTCCTATCAAAAGCCAATATTGATGCAATATTAGTAGGTGAACATTTAATGGCTTCTAAAAATATGGAAGATAAACTTAAGGAATTAAAGGAATGGTGCTTAACAGTGGAAATTAACAATGGTGAAAATTAAAGTTTGCGGGATAACAAATTTGGAAGATGCACTCATTTCTGAAGAATGCGGAGCGGATGCCGTAGGCTTTATTTTTTATAAAAATAGTAAACGTTTTATAGAACCTGAATCTGCTAAAGAAATAATATGCAGTCTATCACCTTTCACAATGAAAGTAGGTGTGTTTGTAAATGAATCTCCTGATTTTATTAATGAAACTGCAAAAAATTTAGGCTTAAATGCAGTCCAGCTGCATGGCGAAGAAGAGCCTGAACTTATAAATAAAATTAGTTACCCTAAAATTAAAAGCTTCAGAATTAATAATGATTTTGATTTCTCAAAATTAAATGAATATAGTAATACAGCATTTTTATTTGATACCTATTCTACTTCTGAATACGGAGGAACAGGAAAACCATTTGACTGGAGATTGATTCCCGGTGAATTAAAGAATAAAATAATATTAGCGGGCGGAATATCAATAAACAATATTGAAGAAATAGTAAATCTTATAAAACCTGCTGCTGTAGATCTTTCATCTTCTCTCGAATCTGAACCGGGAAAGAAGAATAAAGAGAAAGTATATGAATTTTTTAATAAAATAAATTATTTAAGGAGATAGAAATGGTAATAATGATGAAACTCAATGCTCCTAAAGAGGACATTGAGCAGGTAATAAATAAAATCCTTTCCAGAGGATGCAAGCATCATGAAATATGGGGTTCTGAAAAGCTCGCTATCGGTGTAACAGGTCAAACAACTGCATTAACCGAAGAGGAATTTTTAATTATGAACTCCGTCGAAGAAGTATATAGGGTATCCAAACCCTATAAGCTGGTAAGCAGGGAAGTGAAATCGGAAGATACTGTAATAAATCTTGGTGGAAAATTTAATAGGCGGCGAAGAATTAACAATAATTGCCGGTCCTTGCTCCATTGAAAGCAGGGATCAAATATTTGATGTTGCCGGGCAATTAAAAGAAATGGGGATTAAGTTTTTAAGGGCAGGCGCTTATAAGCCGAGAACCAGTCCCTATGCTTTCCAGGGACTAAAAGAAGAAGGGCTGGAATACCTGGCTGATGTAAAAAAAGAATTAGGTATGATGATAGTAACAGAAGCGAAGGATACTAATACTCTCCCGCAAGTAGCTGCTGTTGCTGATATTATTCAAATTGGTGCACGTAATATGCAGAACTTCTCCCTGCTTGAAGAAGTCGGCGAATTGTCAAATGTAGTATTATTAAAAAGAGGATTGGCTGCTACTATTGAGGACTTATTAATGAGCGCCGAATATATACTATCCAGGGGAAATTATAATGTAATCCTATGTGAAAGGGGAATCAGAACTTTTGAAACTCAAACAAGAAATACCCTAGATTTAAATGCAATTCCTGTTATTAAGAAACATTCTCATTTACCCATAATTGTTGATCCTTCCCATGGCATAGGTATGTGGGATAAGGTTATTCCTATGGGAATGGCCGCAATAGCATGCGGTGCTGATGGCCTGATGATTGAAGTACATCCTCACCCTGAAGAAGCATTATCCGATGGATTCCAGTCACTAAAACCAAATACATTTAAGCAGCTCCTCGAAAAAATAGAACAGCTTGCTCCTGTTGTGAATAAGAAAGTAAATCTTTATGCAGAACTTACTTGAATATAGTCAGCCTGATATAAACGGAAGATTTGGTAAGTATGGAGGGAAATACGTTCCAGAAACTCTAATAACCCCTTTAAAGGAACTCGAAGAAACTTACAGACAACTAAAAAATGATCCTTCGTTTATTAGTGAATTAAATCAGTTGCAAAGTGATTACAACGGCAGACCTACCCCTTTAACATTTGCGGGAAATTTAACTGAATTTTACGGCAAAGCAAAAATCTATCTCAAACGTGAAGATTTATGTCATACGGGCGCTCATAAAATTAATAATACTCTTGGGCAAATCTTACTTGCCAAAAAACTGGGTAAAAAGAGAATCATCGCAGAGACAGGAGCAGGACAGCATGGAGTCGCAACCGCCACTGTATGTGCAAAATTCGGGCTGGAATGCTTTGTTTATATGGGTGAAGTTGATATGGAAAGACAAAGCCCCAATGTATTTAGGATGAAGCTTCTGGGTGCTCAGGTTATTCCTGTGAAATCAGGAAGCAGAACATTAAAAGATGCAACTAATGAGGCGATACGCGATTGGGTTACAAACGTTAAGAATACTCATTATATAATTGGTTCTGTAGTAGGACCCCATCCGTATCCCATGCTCGTGAGAGATTTTCAGTCTATAATTGGTAAAGAAGCAAAAAAGCAGATTTTAGCTGTTGAAGGAAAGTTGCCGGAATATATCGTAGCTTGTGTTGGTGGAGGAAGCAACTCTATTGGTATTTTTTATCCGTTTATTAATGATAATGTAAAATTAATAGGCGTTGAAGCTGCAGGTTTCGGAATTGATACAAATAAACATTGCGCAACTTTAACTTTAGGGAGAGAAGGAATATTCCAGGGGATGAGAACTTATCTTCTTCAAGATGAAGAAGGGCAAATTTCAGAGGTACACTCTATATCTGCGGGACTTGATTATCCCGGTGTTGGTCCTGAACATAGCTTCCTAAAAGACGAAGTGCTGGCTGAATATCATTCAATTACAGATGATGAAGCAATTGAAGCTACAAAATTTTTATCCAGAAAAGAGGGGATTATTCCTGCACTTGAATCAGCTCATGCATTTGCATATTTGAATTATTTAATGCCGGATACTAAAAAAGATGAAATAGTTATAGTAAACCTGAGCGGAAGAGGCGATAAGGATCTAAATACTATTATAAAACATTTAGGGGAATAATTTTGATGGATAAAATATCAGATTATATATCAAATAAAAATGAAAAGGGAGAGAAAGTCCTTTCAATTTTTTTAACTAGCGGCTTTCCCGACAAAAACAGCTTTTCTGATTTAGCAGTTGATGTTCTGAATTCCGGTGCCGATATGCTTGAAATAGGATTCCCGTTTAGCGATCCTTTAGCTGACGGTCCTACAATTCAGTATTCTTCCCAAAAAGCACTTGAAAATGGAATCAATATAAAAACGACTTTTGATTATGTGAAAGATATTAGAAACTTATCGGACAAACCGGTAATTTTAATGGGGTATGCAAATCCTATACTTGCTTATGGAATTCAAAGATTTGCTGAAGAAGCAAAATCTGCCGGAGTAAACGGTATTATAATTCCCGATATCCCTCTCGATGAATATGATAATTTTTTTGATGGGGCATTTGATGGTCTGGAAAAAATTCTTTTGACTACTCCAACTACAACTGAAGACAGAATTAAAAAAATAGATGAACGAAGTGAAGGCTTTGTATATTATGTAAGTATGACAGGTACGACCGGGAAACATATAAGTAACAATGAAGAGATAATGAACCCTTTAAAAGAACCTATTCTTTAATGAAAAAGAATAAAATGTTAATCGGTTTTGGAATTTCAAGCCCTGAAGATGTTAAAAATTTAACTGCATATTGCGAAGGAGTAATAGTAGGCAGCGCGGTCATAAAATCATTGATGCACCAAAACAAAGTATCTGCTTTAAGTTTAATAAAAAATCTTAAAGCATCATTAAAAATGTCAGAATGACATATGTAAAAGACATAATTGAAAATAATGTCTTTCCCTTCTTAAGGGAAAGATTTAGATAGGGTTATTCTTTTTACTTCTCTATAAAGTACAGCAATTAAACAATTAAGCAATTAAACAATTAAACAATTAAACAATTAAACAATTAAACAATAAAACAATTTAAGAATTAAACAATAATAGAGCTGGCTTTGCCCGGTTTATCCTTTAACCTTACATATCATTTCAATTTCTACTGCGGCATTTAAGGGGAGTTCATTTACTCCGACTGCACTTCTAACGTGTTTTCCATTTTCGCCAAAAATTTTGATGAGTAACTCTGAAGCTCCGTTCGCTACTTTGGGCTGATCTGTAAAACCTTCAAAACTATTTACAAATACAGTAAGTTTTATAATCCTTTCAATTTTATCAAGATTGCCGGTAATTCCTTTGATTGCTGCAAGACAATTTAATAAACATGTTTCAGCAGCCCGCTGCCCTTCCATCAAGGTTACTTCTTTACCTACTTTCCCCTTAAACAATAATTCCCCGGCAATTGAAGGGATTTGCCCGGCTGTGAAGACCATATTATTTATTTCAAGAGCCGGGATATAGGCTGCAACGGGTTTAGGTGCCTCTGGTAGATTAAATCCCATTTCTTTGATTTTTTCCTCTATCATTATATCTCCTTTCTTGCAAAAATTGTTTTCATTATCTTTGCTTTTTCTTAAATGGTATTGTTTCTGTTAATCTATTTAAAAATAAAGGATAAAAAAGATGATTGAAAGTAAGTTTAATGAATTAGTTGATATTGTGAGGAAGTTGAGAGTAGAATGTCCATGGGATAGAGAGCAAACAAATGATTCGATTAAAGCCGCAACAATTGAAGAAGCGTATGAAGTTGTTGAGTCAATCGATAATAAAGATTATGATGAACTTAAAAAAGAATTGGGTGATCTGCTGCTTCATGTAATTTTTCATTCTGTTATAGCCGAAGAAGAAAATAATTTTAATCTAGAAGAAGTTATCGTTGCAATAAAAGAAAAGTTAATAAGACGCCATCCGCATGTTTTCGGAGATGTCGTTGTAGAGAATGCCGATCATGTAAAAAGGAACTGGGAATCCATTAAATTAAAAGAGGGGAGAGAATCTCTTCTTGACGGGGTGCCGGAAATTATGCCCGCGCTCCAGAGAGCCTCCCGATTACAGGAGAAAGCTTCCAAGGTCGGATTTGACTGGGATAACAAAGAAGATATTTGGAATAAAGTAATCGAAGAAATTGAGGAAATGCAGGAGGAGGTCAAAAATCAAAAGTCAAAAGTCAAAAATGAAGTAAATGAAGAGCTGGAAAATGAAATTGGAGATGTATTTTTTGCCCTGGTGAATTATTCAAGATTTTTAAAAATAAATCCTGAAAATGCCCTAAGAAAAACTAACACCAAGTTTATTAAAAGGTTTAATTATATCGAGAAAAGATTAAAAGAGAATGGTAAGAAAATTAATGAATCAAACCTTAAGGAAATGGACACTTATTGGAATGAAAGTAAGAAAGTTTTGTAAAATTTTATAAAGGTGAATTTCTAAACTTTTCGTAGGCATCAATAATATCTTTTACAAGTCTGTGCCTTACTACATCTGTTTTATCGAAATATACAAAGCCGACTCCTTCAATACTTTGCAATATCTCTTTTGCCTGCACCAATCCGCTTACATTTTTAGTTGGAAGATCAATCTGGGTTATATCCCCCGTAATTATTGCCTTTGAGTTGGCCCCCAGCCTTGTTAAGAACATTTTCATCTGCATATCCGTAGCATTTTGTGCTTCATCCAGAATAACGAAAGAATTGTTTAAAGTTCTCCCCCTCATGTAGGCAAGAGGAACAATTTCAATTATTCTCTTTTCAATATAACTTTTCAATTTGTCGGAAGGTATCATATCATCAAGAGAATCATATAAAGGACGCAGATAAGGATCTATCTTTTCTCTGAAATCACCCGGTAAAAACCCCAGACTTTCACCTGCTTCAACTGCAGGGCGGGCTAATACAATTTTATTTACAACTCCCTTCTTTAAAGCAGAAACCGCAAGAGCTACCGCAAGATAGGTTTTCCCGGTCCCCGCAGGGCCAATAGCAAAACAAATATCATTCTTTTTAGCAGTTTCAAGATATCTATTCTGTCCGGGAGTCCTTGCTTTAATTACATCATTTTTCGTATATAAAACAATTGCATCATATTCTTTTTCATTAATTATTTCTTTCCCTTGAATTGCTAAATCTAGAATAGTTTCCACGTCTGATGATCTTAGTGTTCCGTTCGTATTAAGAACGTAAACCATTTCTTTAATAACTTTTTCAACTGTATCTATTTCTTCCAGGACACCTTTAAGGATTACATTCTGCCCCCTGACTGTAATAGAAGTATTAAACCTGTCTTCAACCAGTTTAATATTATTATCATTCATACCAAGCAAACTCATCATATCGACATTTTCAAGTGACATACGTTTTTCAATAGCCGTCATATTTCTCCAATTTAAATGAAAAAACCCTCATTCCGTATCTACGGAACAAGGGCTTTTTTAATCTAACTTAAAACTGAACATTAAAACAAATTTTTATTGAACAGGTGCAGGTTTATAGCTTGTTCTTAATTTATCATATTTAGCTTTTTCTTCTTCAGTTAACTGTGGAATTGTAAACTGCTGTTTTGGATAAATCAAATCTGGATTTTTTATTTTATCCCGATTTGCTTTATAGATATTCGGCCATGCAAATCCATTTGCATAGACATTTGGTTTTTTAGCAATATTCCAGAGGCAGTCACCTCTAACTACTTCATAATTGATTGATGTAGGGGCTTCTACCCATGCATCCAATTCATTCTGCATTTGACTATGGACCTGATCAAAGAATTCGGGAAGAGCGCTTATTTTATTCATTTTAAGCGCATCCAAGTCTTTTTGTCTGTCTGCTTTCGGACCTTCTTTTCTCTGAATTTTACCATTTAATTCTGCTACTGCTTTTCTAAAATTATCTACGTCTGCTTTTGTTGCACCAACCATTGAATAGAGTTCGTTCATGCAATCTTCATAGCTTTTAATATTGGTAGATTTTAAATTATTTATGTCAGATTGCAAGGTTTGAACTTCTTGCTGAAGACTGGATTTCTCAGAATTCAGACGGGCCATTTCGGCTTCCCATTCATCTGAGGTCATTTCTTCTTCCTGAGCAAGCATATTAACAGAAAAAACAAGAAGAAGAGAGAGAACAACAATTAAATACTTTGTTAACTTCATAAAATTTCCTCCAATTTCAATTATTAAAAATTCATTATAAGCTATTTAGGCAATTTATCTAAATTCGCTTTTGTTTCTTCTTTATCTTTTGCACAATCCTGAAGTTTTGCATTCTTTGCTGCAATATCTTTCTCCAGGTTTGATCTCTCTTCTTTCAAGGAATCTGCTTGAGTCTGCAAAGATTTGACTTCGCTTCTTAGATCATTTAGCTGAGCCATCTCTGTATCGCTTACCCCGCCGCAACCGCTCATTATGAATGCAGTTATCGCAAATGCACCAATAGCGATTGTGCTTCTGACATATTTTGATATATTCATACTAGAACCTCCACTTAATGATTGATTTGTGTTACTAAATATAATAGAATAATACCACTCTTTCCATATGGATTATATTTCTAAATATTTTTTTTTTAAGAAGTTATGACAATAAGGTCACTAATAAGTGACCTTATATATAACAAATTCAAACTATAAATTCAAGTTTAGTAATTATTATGTATTTTTTGTTTGCTTTAGATAACATCCCCTAAATTATTCTTTTATCCACAAAACTCGTAAAAGTATTCCCTGCTATTATTAAATGATCAAATACCGGTATATCAAGAATTTTACCGGCTTCAACTATTTTTCTCGTTATTGAGATATCTTCATTACTCGGCTCAGGATTACCGCTTGGATGATTGTGAATCAAAATTAGACTTGCAGAATTATTCTCAATCCCTGCCTTAAATATCTCTCTGGGGTGAACCACACTTGAATTTAAATTCCCGATGGAAATAATTTCATATCTGATTATTTTGTTTGCTGAATTCAAACAGACAAGTATAAATTTTTCCTTAACCTCATCTCTCAATAAAGGTATGAAAATATCCGCTACATCCTTTGGAGATGTGATTTTCTTTTCTGAGAACCATTTTGATTGTGATTCTATCCTACGGTTTATTTCAAATGCTGCAAGAAGAGTCGCAGCCTTGTCTTTTCCTATTCCATTAGTTTTGATTAAAGCCGTTAGGGAAAGAGACGCAAGTACCGCAAGATTCTTATTTTTACCAAGTAGTTCCTGCGCAACTGATATTACTGATTTCCCCTTTGTTCCTGTTCTAAGGAGGATAGCAATAAGTTCAGCATCGGTTAAATTTTGAACACCCCTTAAAATTAGCTTTTCCCTTGGACGGTCATCTAAGGGTAAATCCTTTATCGTTAAAATTTTAGCACCTCCGGATTAATTTGAAGCTTTAAATTTCTCTAATAACTGAAATTTACCATCTTTATATCTTACGATATTCAAATATTCATTGATATGATCCTGATTAAAGGAAATATTGTTATGAAAACCTGTAACTGAAATTCCTGATTCCATTTTTCTTTTTACGGCATCCCTGCTGCCGGGACTGTTTTCTATCACGGTTAAAAGATATTCTGCCGTATCATAACCGTATAATACATTCCTATTTGGATCTATTCCGGTTTTATCAAAAAAGTTTCTGCTGAACCGGATAAAACTGCTGTCACTGTAATCTATAAAATAGTCGGATGTAAAAGTTAATTGATCACTTAATACAGGAGCAGATTCATATCCTTTAGCATAAAACCAATCCTGGTTACCAAAAATCTGAATCTTTGCCGTATCCTGTTGAACTAATTGTGAAAAAATTACCGGAACATCAATTTTATCTGCTAAAGGAATATATAAGCCTTGAAGAGTATCCTGAAAAGCTGCGATACGGGAAACAGGATCACTTAAAGCAAAAGAGTTGCTCTTGTAAGCAGCACTTATCAAAATTTCTCCGCCGATTCTCTGGAATTCATTTATAAATGTCAGCGCAAGCAGGGGAGAATAACCGTCAACTGAATTTAGTACACCAATTCTCCTTTTATTTACTACGTAATAAATATAATCCGCCATTACCTTACCCCTTAATGAGAACGGAGGATTAGCCTGGAAAAAATTATCGTTTTTTGTAGTTAACCCCGTATCTGTTGCAGTAGGTGAAATAATAGGTATATCGGTATCTTTAAAATCGTCAATTGCTGTACTAACTTCATCGCTGAATATAGGTCCGATAATTCCCCTTATTGAAGGTACATTTTGAAATTCCATCTTTATACTGTCTATTTTGTTTTTATCCATAGCAGTATTTTTTATAACAATTCCGATTTTCTTCGACTCATGAGCTGAATTATATTCGGAAACAGCATATTTAATACCTTCTAAAATTTCCGAAGCAGCGGAAGATCCACTTTGAGGAACCTTAGTCCCGTTTAAGGGAAGCATAACTCCTATTAGAGGCGAAGTTATTGTGTTTTCCTGCTCTACTGTAAAGCCGCCGTAATCAATTTTTTGTTTTAGCTGAGAAGCTTCTCCCAGTTCAACAGAATTTGGGTATTGTTGAATTAATTCTTCCAAATTTTCTCCGGCAGATGCTAAATCACCTTCGGAGATATTGGCTTTCGCTAGTATAAGCAGCAAATACGGTTTTGCCTTATCTGAGATTAAAGAGTTAGAGATTTTTTTAATTTCTGATGATATCAAGTAATTCCCGGCAATATTTTCACCGGCTGCTTTCGCATATTTTAAATAAAATTCAGAATTACTTGTTGTTATTAAATTTACTAGCTCTTTAAATGTATTTAAATAGTCTTTTTGTTCGTAGTAAACTTTAGATAATGTAAGCCGTGCTTCATCAGCATAATTACTTTCAGGATATAAGTCTAAAAATTTTAATAAAGATGAGTCTGCTTCACTAAAATTATTAAGTCTTAACAGACATTTACCCTTGAATAATTGTGCAATAGATTTTTGCGTATTAAAATTAGGGGTATTTATTATTTCATTAAAGATTTTTAATGCACCATTGTAATCCGCAGCATTGAATAAATGAATTCCCTGATTGAATTTATTATCTATGTTTTCATTGTTTTGAGCAAATACAAGATAAATATTGGATATGAATAAAAATAGAATTATTAATAAAGGAAATCTCTTATCCATCGGAAGCTTTATTATTATTTAAGATATGTGAGGCATTCTTCTTCCCTTCCCGTGCAAATATATTCTCCGGATCCAGTTTTAAGGCTACATCAAAATATGTTAAAGCATCTTTAGCTTTACTTGCTTTTAAACATGCTTCCCCAAGCTTTGCATAAATATCTGAAGAGACGTTATCCATATGTTCAATATATTTTAGAAACAACTTTTCAGCCTTAAAGTAATCTCCGATTTTCAAATATATTTTACCTCCCCATTCATATGAAACAGCTTCTTTAGGATTCAGTCTGATTGCTTTTTCAATTGGTACAATTCCATGAGCATACATGCCGAGATTATAATAAATTATTCCGTAAATCAAATTTAATTCCCAGAAGTTTGAATATATTATATCGGTTTTTTTTGCATACTTCAGTGCATTTTCGAAATTTCCCAGTTCTATCTCGACTTTTGCAAGATACAGATTTGCCTCATGAAGCAGTTCCGTCTGTTCATTAAAAGAAATATAATTGAGAAAATTTATTTTTGCTAACTCAAATTCTTTTAGAACAAAATGAGAATATCCCAAAAAGAAGCAAACAATATGATTCTCTTCCGGCAAAATCAGACTTAATACTTCAATTGCCTCGTTCCATTTTGAATTTCTTAATAAAAACTGACCTAAAAAAAGCCTTACTTCATTATTTTGAGGATCATTATCAAGCAGATCGTACAAAAGATTAAAAGCCGGTTCGAGATTCCCCATTTTTTCATAGAGCTCTGACAGATAAAAATAGACATCTATAAAATCAGGAAATTCATTAATAATATTATTATACATTTGAATAGCATGCAAATATTTTCCCTGTGCTTCAAAATCTCCTGCTGTCTTCATCTTATGCTCAAGCTGATAATTTTCACCCATAAATTATTCCCATTCAATTGTCGAAGGTGGTTTCGAACTAATATCATAAACAATCCGGTTAATGCCCTGTACCCTGTTAATAATTTTGTTTGAAACCAATTCTAAAAAATCATTATCAAATTTAAACCAATCTGCAGTCATTCCATCTATGGAAGTGACAGCCCGCAATGCCAGTACATTTTCATATGTCCTTGAATCTCCCATAACGCCTACAGATTGAATTGGCAGCAGCACGGAAAATGCCTGCCATATTTTATTATAAATTCCGGCTTTTTTTATTTCATTTATAAAAATATCGTCAGCTTCTCTTAAAATGTCAAGCTTTGCTTTAGTGACTTCACCTAAAATTCTGACGCCTAAACCAGGGCCGGGAAAAGGATGTCTCTCAATGAATTCCTCCGGAATTTTTAATTCTCTGCCTACATTTCTAACTTCATCCTTAAATAATTCCCTGAAAGGCTCGATTAATTTTAAATTCATTATTTCCGGCAAACCGCCGACATTGTGATGTGTTTTTATTGTAGCAGATGCTCCTTTAACAGAGACGGATTCAATAACATCCGGGTATAACGTACCTTGTACTAAAAATCCCGCATTTTTATACTTCTTTGCCTCTTCCTCAAATACTTCTATAAATGTATTACCAATTATTTTTCTTTTACTTTCCGGCTCCGAAATTCCCTTTAAATTATTTAAAAATCTATCTGAAGAATCAATATTAATAAAATTCAAATGAAGGTTATCTGCAAACATTTTTTTAATTAATTTACTCTCGTCTTTCCTCATCAAGCCGGTATCAATGTGAATGCAGAGAAGTTTATCACCGATTGACTTTTCAACTAAAACCGCAGCTACAGTTGAATCAACACCTCCGCTTAAAGCACAAATTACATTTTCCCCTTTGACAGTCTCCCTTATTTTTTCAATGCTTTCTTCAATAAAATTCTTTGATGTCCAATCACCTTTGCATTTACATATTTTAAATAAGAAATTATTTAATATTTTTCTTCCTTCCTCACTATGATTTACTTCCGGATGAAACTGAACTCCGTATATATCTTTTTTACTGTTTGAAATTGCACAAATAGGAGAGTGATCGGATTTTCCAATAATCTCAAAATTATCAGGGACTTTGGTTAAATAATCACCGTGACTCATCCAAACAACCGATTCTTTTTTAACTCCTTTTAGCAATATCGAATCATCTAAAGTCTGCAGTGAGGCTTTCCCATATTCACGGCTGGAAGCTGGTTCAACATTTCCGTTAAATTCTTTACAGATAATTTGAAGTCCATAACAAATGCCTAAAATAGGAATACCCAATTTTAATATTGATGAATCCAGTTTTGGTGAGTCTGTATCGTAAACACTCATTGGTCCGCCGGATAAGATTATTCCAGCAGGCTTAATTTCATTAACCTTTGCAAGTGAAATTGTATGCGGGAAAATTTCGGAATAAACATTTGCTTCTCTTATACGTCTTGCAATTAGTTGTGTATATTGAGAACCAAAATCTATTATGAGTATATTTTCTCTGATTAATTTCTTATCAGATGCTGTATTATTGTTATAATCGATCATTAACAGCTTTATTTATTATATCAGTCCTTCTTTGATGGCTTTTGCTACGGCTTCGGATTGGGAATGGACATGAAGTTTTCTATATATATTTCTGAAGTGAAAACGAACAGTTTCGATGCTGATAAATAAAGAATCGGCAATTGCTTTAAAATTATGCCCTTCAACTAAGCCGCTTAATATTTCTTTTTCCCTTGGAGTTAAAACATAATCGTTTTTATGAGGTGAAGTAGTCTTTTTATTTTGAAAAAACTCAATAACTTTCCTCGCAATTTGTGAACTCATAGGAGCCCCTCCTTCGTAGGCCTCTTTAATTGCTTCAAGTAGCTTAGACGGCGGGGTCTTTTTTATTAAATAACCGCTCGCTCCAGCACATAAGGCATCAAATATTCTGTCGTTTTCTTCGTAAATGGTCAAGACTAAAATAGTTAAATCGGGTAAAATCATTTTAACTTTTTTAATTCCTTCTATACCTCCCATTCCCGGAAGCCCCAGATCCATTAATAATACATCAGGTTCGAGCTTTTTTATACTCTTCAACATACTTTCGCATTCTACAAATGCACCGATGCACGAATATCCTTCAGTCCCGTCAATTAATATTTTTAATCCGTCCCTAATCGCATTATTATCTTCAACAACAACAACTTTTAACATTAATATCGCCTTTAGAACTGTTCATTTATTTTTCTTATCCTTCCTTTTAACCTCATACTCATACTCTTGCTCATACTCTTGCTCATCCTCGTACTCTTGCTCATACTCGTACTCTTGCTCGTACTCGTACTCTTGCTCGTACTCGTACTCTCTTACTCTTGCTCATCCTCGCATCATCAAGAAGTTTAAATACTATTTATTATTTAAATTTACAAAATATTTCCTTCGAATTGAACTATTGTACCCTCACCGATCTTAGATTCAATTCTTATAATTCCTCCTATCGTTTTAGCCCTGTTCTTTATATTATCAAGCCCGTTACCATGATTTATCTTTTCCTGGCAAAAACCTTTCCCGTTATCTTTTAAAGTCATCTCTAATTTTCTACCTTTAACCAAAGCATCCAGTGTAATTTCAGTGCAGCCGCTGTGGGTTATACAATTGTTTATAGCCTCCTTAAAAATAAGATAAAGATGCTGGCGGCGTTCCATGGATAATGATACTTTTTGTAAACTTATAATATTTTCCGACCGGAACGAAATATTTGTATAAGAAGAAAGTTCGGAATAAGTATCCCTTAATCTCAAAATTAAATCATATAGAGAATCCCTCTTAGGATTTACCAGCCAGACAATATCACTCATATTATCTACTAAACTGCGTGCACTTGAACTAATTGTTCTCAGACTTTTTGTCACATCTTTATCCTCTGATCTTATTTTTTTGGAAATAACTTCACTAAGTATTGAAATTTCAGTCAAACTCGAACCAATATTATCATGGAGATCAGCAGCAAGTTTTGTTCTAAAACGTCCAATCTCAATCAAATGTTTGATCCTATAATAAATAATTAAACCTATTATACCGATAACAATAATTGAAGCTAATGTAATAAACCACCATGTTCTCCATAAAGGAGGTAAAATTTCTATTGTTAATGCAGTTCCCTTATTATTCCATAATCCGTCGTTATTTGAGCCTTTAATCCTAAAAATATACTCACCTGGATCAAGATTTGTATATGTCACATAACGCCTGTTTCCCGAATAAATCCAATCATGATCAAACCCCTCCATCATATAAGCATACCTGTTCTTGTTCGGAGAAGTATAATCCAGCGAAGCGAATTCAAATGAAAAAACATTTTGGCTGTATGAGAGTTTTATCTCCTTTGTCTCAGTTATAGATTTTTTTAAAGGTGAATTATCAGCGTCAATTTCAACCGGTTTATTAAAAATTTGAAAGTCAGTGACTACAATAGGGGGTACATGATTATTTCTTTTTAACTCATTAGGATAAAAAGCATTTAACCCCTTTGTCCCGCCGAAAAACAATTCATCATTTTCTCCCTTAAAGCTAGCTCCCCAAAAAAACTGATTCCCCTGCAATCCGTCATCTACATCATAATTTCTAAAATTTCCTGACTTATAATTGAATACAGATAAACCGTTATCTGTACTCATCCAGATATTACCGTTGTCGTCTGCTTTAATTGCATAAATTACATTGCTGGGAAGACCATCTTTAGTAGTATAATTCAAAAAATGCGGATCATCTATATTTTGCTGATCAGCGGGAAGCTTATTTAACCCTCCCCCGTAAGTACCAAACCATAAATCACCGTTTTTATCTTCACAGGCTGAAATTACCCGGTTGTCGCTCAAATTATAACTCTGTTGGTTATACTTATATTTTATAAATTTTATATGTGAAGGATCAGTTAATGCATTTTTCAGTTCTGAAGAAGTAACCTTATTTAAACCGTCCCATGTACCAATCCAGAGATTTCCGTTCCTATCCTGTAATATGCACGACTGAACCTGATCTTCACTTATACTATTGGGGTTATTAACATCATGAGTGAAGCAATTAAAATTATCCTTTTCCCTGTTGTAAAGATTTAAACCTACACCAGTACCAATCCAGAGTCTTCTTTCTGAATCTTCATAGATAGATTGAACAATATTATTACTTAGACTATGCGGATCATCAGATTCATTTATGTAATTTTTGAATTGCAATTTACCTGAAGAGAAATTATTTAAGGGTAAAATTGATTTATCCATTCCGCCTCTCCATGTTCCAATCCATAAGTAATCATAACTATCTTTAAATATAGCAGATACTGAATTATCACTAAGACTGAATTTATCACCAGGTTCATTTTTATAATGGTAAAATTTATTACTGTTTGGCTCTAGTTTATTTAATCCTCCGCCGAGAGTTCCAATCCAGAGTGTACCGTTATCTTCCTGGTAGACAGAACGGATAGTTCCATAGCTTAAACTTAAAAGGTTAAATGGATCATGAGTATAATATTTGAATTTTATTCTCTCCCTGTCATATTTAACTATACCATCCTCAGCGGTTCCAATCCAGACAAGCCCTGATTTATCTTCAAACAATGAAAGAATATTATTCCCTGCTAAAATACCATTTTGTTCTAGCAAAGGTTTTGAAATATCCGGATTATCCTGCCCGTTCTGGCTATTTGCATCATTAACTTGAAATAAACCGCTCCCTGTCCCTACCCATAAAATTCCGGAGCTGTCGTCCAATAATGAGTTGATTCTATTTACATTTGAATTGTATAAACCGGAAGTCTTCATCATGTACCGGTTATAACTTTTATCTCTTTTATCGAATTTTACCAGACCGTTTAAGGTACCTACCCATAAAAATCCCAACCTATCCTGGCAAATTGAAAGAACCACATTATTTATCAAATTACTATTAGAGTAATTGGAATCGTGCGGAATAGAAATTCCGGATTGTCCGGGAAAGGTATAATTTATAAAGTTACCGGTATTTCTATCCAGCTTTCCTAAACCCCCGTTGCCTCCTATCCATAAATTCTTTTCTTTATCTTCAAATATTGATAAAACAACATTGTTGCTTAGACTATTAGGATTCTTCGGATTATTTCTATAATGTTTGAAACTATTTTTCTTTCTATCAAATTTATCAAGACCCCCTTCTGTTCCTATCCATATAATCCCACTATTGTCTTCATAGATTGCCCTTACATTACCATGAATAAGAGAATTAGTATCTTCCGGAATATTATTATATGTAATGAATTTTTCCTTACCCCGTTCAAATTTACAGAGACCTTTATTATTTGTACCAATCCAGAGAGTCCCGTTCCTGTCTTCATAAATTGTCCATATAAAATTATCAGGGATAGAAGTCTTATCCAGCGGATTGTTTTTATAAACCTTAAAATTATATCCGTCATATTTATTTAATCCGTCTTCGGTGGCAAACCAAATGAAGCCTTCTTTATCCTGGAGGATAGAATGTACCGTATTTTGAGAAAGACCGTTTTCACTTAAGATGTGTACATAATTTATTCTATCGACCTGAGCAAGTAAAGTATTTGATAAAACTGTAATCAGCAAAAAACATATGAATGAAATGATTTTGGAGGGATACGTTATAAAAAATAGCCTATGTAAAAGAAAACTCATATTTCTTGATTATTTAACATCAAAATTATCATTTTTTAACAATTTGTAAACTAGCAAAATAATTACCTGGATTTAAGCAGGCAAGAACTATTGTAAAAAACGAAAAACCTTGCTGCTAAAGTACGGGGCCTGTGCGAATATTATTAACCAACAGTTTTAACTGTTGGAAAATGAAGTTAAAATGAATTAAAGATGTTGCAATTTTACCTGCAGCAGAAATTGACATCGTCCAAATAGCCATAGATTATAAAAGCGTAAGCAGGGAAGTCTTAAACAGTTTCAAAAATAGATTTATTAGCAAGTTTAAGAATAATATACCCCATTCTGCCAATTTTATCTCAATTTTTTTAATCATTTTTAACTATAATTTCAACTCCTATTTACCTCCGGTATAACTCCTAGATAACTCCAAGGTAACCCCAAGGTAACTCCAAGGTAACACAACCCAAAAACTTCATCAAAATTCAGCAAAACAATCTGAAATATTTTTAAGACGGCTCTCAAAAAGGCAGATAAGAAATTTCCCCTTAAACCGTCCTGGACATTTAATAATACAGTAATTGTTAAAGTGTTATTTTACAGTTAAATTATTTATGATAAATCTTTCTGCATTCATAATAAATATCTAAACAATCATGAAAACAATTTATTTATTCATTTGCTGTTTTCTTTTCATTTTGGGTTCTGAAGCCTATCCTCAAAATCTTAAAATTCAATCTCCCAATAAAAAAATAGAAGTAACAATATCACTAAAAGATTCTTTAACATACTCAATTAATTATAATGATTCGGAAATTGTCTCACCTTCAAAAATCGGTTTAATCGTTGATAATAAAGACATGTGTATAATTCCGGTCTTAAAAAGTAAAGAAAGAAATAGCGTTGATGAAATAATATATCCTTTAATAAAAGAACAGAAAGCAGAAATAAGAAATAATTACAACCAATTAAAATTATTATTTGAAAATAATTTAAGTGTAATATTCAGAGTATTTAATAATGCATTTGCTTATCGATTTTTTACAAATTTTGATAATAAAATTACTATTAAAAACGAATATTCAAATTTTAATTTTGCCGGTGATTATAATATCTATGTCCCGATTATACACTGCAGAAATGAAGTAGATTGTTTTCATACAAGCTATGAAGAAAATTATTCTCATTTAAAGCTAAGCAAATTGAGTCCGGATTCTATGGCTTTCCTTCCGGTAGTTGTTGAAATTCCCAACAAATTGAAAATAGCAATTACCGAAGCTGACCTTTATGATTATGCCGGTATGTATCTTTCAAGAAATAAAAATAACTCAACTTCTTTGTCTGCTGAATTCCCTGCCTATCCTAAAGAAGAAAAAATATTCGGTGGAGAGTTTAAGCAGCTGCTGGTAACAAAAAGAGAAGATTATATTGCCGTCACTAACGGAAGACGGGAATTTCCATGGCGCATTTTAATATTTGCAGAAAAGGATGAAGAGCTTTTAAATAATGATGTCGTCTATAAGCTTTCGGAAAAGAATGATACAACAGATTTTAGATGGGTAAAGCCTGGCAAAAGTACAGAAGAATGGATCATAAGCAGAAATCTTTATGGAGTTGATTTTAAAACAGGTGTTAATACGGATACTTATAAATATTATATTGACTTTGCTTCGAAATTTAAGCTTGATTATGTAATGCTTGATGCGGGATGGTCGGTTAACTGTGATTTGTTAAAGGTTGTACCTGAACTTGATATGAAGGAAATTCTGGATTATGCCAAGCAAAAAAATGTGGGTATAATTCTCTGGTGTCTAGCCCTTTCCTTGAAGAATGAAATGAAGCCGGCACTTGATCAATTTCAGAAGTGGGGAGTAAAAGGAATATTAGTCGATTTTATGGATCGTGATGACCAGGAAATGGTAAATTTTTATGAAGAAGTTTTAAGAGAAGCGGCAAAAAGAAAACTATTCGTAAATTTCCACGGGGCATATAAGCCCACCGGAATAAGAAGAAAATACCCGAATTTATTAACACGTGAATCGGTTCTCGGGCATGAATACAATATGTGGAGCAGCAGGGTTACACCAGAACATGATCTTAATATAGCGTTCATACGAAATATTGCCGGTCCTATGGATTATGAAGGCGGCTGTATGGTGAACGCACAAAAAGATAATTTCAGAGCTATATTTGGCCGCCCGATGAGCCAGGGAACACGGACTCATACATTAGCCCAATATGTAATTTATATGAGTCCGCTTCAATATCTTGGCGTGGTAATCCCTCCGATTATTTACGCGAACCGGAATTTACAAATTTATTAGCCGGTATTCCTACTACCTGGGACGATACCAAAGTTATCGATGCTAAAATTTCCGAATATATATTAATCGCTAGAAAACACGGAGAAGATTGGTACATAGCAGCAATGACTAATTGGACTCCCCGAACTTTCGAATTAAATTTTCCTTTCCTTGATAATGGTACTATACAATGCAACCATTTGTAAAGATGGTATAAATGCAGACAAATACGGCAGCGATTATAAAATTATAAATTCTTCAATTAATAATAAAGAAAAAGTAAAGATAGAAATGGCTCCTGGCGGCGGCTGGTTTGCCAAATTAACAAAAAATCCATAGAACTTTTCACCTAAACTTGCTCTTGTTCTCAACAGCAATTTAGCAATTTAACAATAAAACAATAATGCAATAAAAACAAATATTAACTATGTGCTGTTAAAATCTTTATCATATCCTTTTCAAGCGTATCTTCCGGTGCTTCTATTATTCTTCCTAATTCATGTCCATCTTTAGAAAAAATAAAAGTTGGAACCAGATCTATTTTCAAATCCTCTAATTCATTATCTTCGGCTTTTTTATCCTCATCAACACAAATTATCTCTACCTTATCCGATGGATAACCTGCAGCATCAAGAACCTTAAAAAACCTCGGCACTTCTCTTCTGCTGTCGCTGCACCATGTTCCCATTATTATTTTTATTTTAACATCTTTTAGACCTTCTTTAACTTCATTTATTTTCGTAGAATCAATATTGTATAGATCATATTCAGACATCCACCACCAATAGAAACTTGTATCTTTGAAGGCTTCTCTTGTACAATAACCGATGAGCATTGGTAATCCCGAATCTTTATCTTTTATAATCTTATTTTATTTTGATTTTCAATCTGTTGTCCGTTAGAATCTGCAGTTGTACTATCGAATTTTGCAGTCATTTTATCATTTTCTATAGAATTGGTTGAAGTATTCTCCGGTCTTTAATGTATGCTTGAAAGCAAGTTCCGGAATGGAAATTCTGCTTTCAATATCTGCACTCATAGATGTGTCAACAGCTATAAGAAATAAATATTACCGCAAAGAAGGTTTTTATCATGATAGTTTTTCATTTTCTGTTTAAAAATCTATAACAATTATATTTATTTCTATTTGGATAAATCTTTAATTGTTATTTAAATTATTTCAAAATCCCTTTAGGGATTAAATATCTATAGAATATTTATTTCCCCTTGAAAAAAAGTCCCGCTAGGGACTATATATGATTCCCTAAAGAAATATTAAAAAGAATTATTCCTTAAATCAATTCCCCACAAGAGCTTATTTCTTAAAGTTTCAAAATAGCTTGTTAAAGAAGTATGAACAAGCTTAAAAGGGCGCGGACTTTTGTTTATCTTTATTTCGAGCGGCGGTGGAAATGTAAATACTCTTTGCCCATCACAATTAACCAGTACCTCTTTATGAAGTGATGTGATTCTAATTGTAATCGTTTCATCTCCTTGTAAAACCAAAGGCCGCATAGTTAAGCTGTGAGGAGATATAGGACTCAAAGTTATTACATCGGTTTTTGGGCTTACTATCGGTCCCCCGGTTGAAATGGAATATCCGGTTGAACCTGTAGGTGTTGCTGCAATTAAGCCATCGGCAGAAAATGTTGTAACATATGTATCCCCGATATGGATCTCCATTTGGATCATCTTTGGCCAGCCCCCTTTATCGATAACAATATCATTTATAGCATAAAGCTTCTCAATTTTATGTCCGACACATTCTCCGGTAATTACCATCCGTTCTTCAATATCATAATTACCTTCTTTAATTTCCTTAATAAAGATATCCATCTGGTTTATATTTACTTCTGCAAGGAAACCCAATTTACCGAGATTAACACCCAAAACAGGTTTATTATGAAACTGAGCCTGGTATGCAGTGGCAAGCATAGTTCCGTCGCCGCCAATAGAGATAAGCATATCACTTTTTTTACAAAGCTTTCCGCTTTCAATGAATTTACTTTTAGGAATCTTTTCTTTTATTAAATCTTTATTATCCGCTATAATATCCATTAGTAAATAATCAAAGTCATTTTCCTTTAAAGTTTTTACCAAAGCAGAAATAACTTCATATACTTTAGGTTTTGAAATATTTGCCACAATTCCTATTGTCATATTGTGCTCACAATAATAAGATAAAATTACTATTCACTGAAGTTACGCTAAACCTCCCCCTCTCCTTACTAAGGAGAGGGGCTGGGGGTGAGGTTAAAAACCCATAAAATTTTGCACCAATTAATCATATTATATTTCATCCCATTCATAGAAATCATCAAATGCCTGTCCCGCGAAGCCTATTAGGCGAAGCGGGAACCATCAAATGACAACCGAATGACCATCAAATGACAATCTGAATGACCATTGAATGATATCGAATAACCACCGAATGACCATCAAACAAACTTCATTCCTGCTAACTATTTTTTTTAATTCCCATAATTTACAATATTTTGTAAAAACATATGCCGAAGAAAAGACAGCCAGTATAAATCCCTGGACTCCATCAAGGAATCCTCTTTTTATAATATACATTTTGATAAAAATAAAAAGAGGTCTAAGAACTATATCTGAAATTAAAAAAGATTTTCCTTTATTGAAAAGCTCTTCAGCTGCTAAGCTGGTATATCTGTTATATTTTACAAAATAGTGATGTATATCGGGATCAGTATAGTGATTGATATCATTTTGAAGCTTACCCGTTTCACCTTTAAAAACAAGATGTTCATGAACATCACTCTCACTGAATTTAACTTCATTTTTATTGAATAACCGTGTAACCCTTCCGGGATACCATCCGCTGTGTTTAATCCACCTGCCCAGAAAAAAAGCTTTTCGGGGTATGGAATAAGCCGGATATGATGGTAAATTATTTTTAAACTTAATTATTTCATCGGATAGTCCGGGCGTCAATTCTTCATCGGCATCAATCCATAAAATCCAGTCATTTGAAGATAAAGAAACAGCATATTGTTTTGTTTTTGCGTATCCCATCCATTTTACAATTTCATATCTAACTTTTTGAAATGATTTTATTATGTCTAATGTTTTGTCGATGGATTGCTCATCAATCAAGATTATTATTTCATCAATGCAGCTTAACTGGCTTTCAATACAGCGTCTAATGTTAAGCTCTTCATTCTTTGCAATAATTATGGAAGATATTTTAAACATTTATCAATTTATTTATTAAATCTATCACCTTTTCAGGCTTTATTGTATTAATATCTAACTTTGAACTAAATCTATATTTATCCGCATCAAAATTCCTATTTTCCATTATTTCTTTGGGGTAAACATAGTATGCACATTCGAATATTTCTTTTGGATAAGGGTGAAACCGGTTATAGTATGCACCATTTGAAATACAAATAAATTTAGTATTGACCGCAGCAGCAAAATGCACCGCGCTGGTTTCATTTGAAATCAATAATTTTGAATTTGCCAGCAGCTTAGCCATATCCAACAGAGAAGTTGAACCGGTTGTAATAATAACCCTTTCTGATTTCAAATTATCCCAGATATATTGAGAAAGAAAAATTTCTTTTTTTGACCCGTCAATTACGATATCAAATGTAGTATTCTTTAAGATATATCTTGCGATTTCTAAAAAATTATTTATATCCCATCTTCTTTCTTTTGTGCTTCCGCCGGGAAAGAGTACTACATAATTTTTAGTTTTCAGTTTATCAAAAGTAATTTTTGATGTATCTATTGAAGGTTTTTTAATCTCAACTTTTTCTCCAAGCAGACTCTGAAAAAATTCTTTATTGCGAAGAAATTCAAATAAATTATCTGAGCTGGAAGTAATCAGCCTTGTGTACCACTTATCGGAAAAAAGATTCCTTTTCCATTTTGCATGTTTATCGAGTGAACCTTTATTGCCTATTCTTTCTTTTGCTCCTGTTACCTTTATTATTTCATCTCCAAAGAGAACCTCTCTGGAATATGTGGTCTCAATAGCAGCTTCAAATCCATAATTATGTATTTCTTTTAATATTTTATATTTATAAAACATATTGCCGTAAAATTCTTTTCTGTCAATCCAGATAAAGTTTTCAATAATATCATTGTCCAGGTTTTCTGCTAATTCTTTCCAGACTATATTACCACAAAGTGTAATCTTATAATCTTTATATTTTGTGCTATTCTTAAATATATTTAAAAAATTTCTGAAGAGAACATAATCTCCAATCGCATCAAGTCTGATTATAAGCACAGTTGCGGGTACTAATTTATTTTTATTCATCTTTATTAAAGGATGAATGATTAAAAACAATAAAAAGTTAAACATGTTTTTAATTTTAATAATCATCATGTTAAGTCAAAAGTAAAAAATCAAAAGTCAAAATAAATATCTTACCCCTATGAGGAAATTTTTAATAATTGGTTTAATGCAGGACTTACCCTTAGTTTTATTAAGTTTATTCATTTTGTCTTTTTTTTAATTCAAAATGATCTTCCATTGTCCTGGATTTCAAAATTTTTCTAAGCATTCCGAATAAACCAAATTTATTAAGTTTTATTATTATATAGAATAAAGTACGATTCAATTTTTTATCTGTAAAAAGGTGAAGGTGTTCATAATTAAAAAAGTTAAGATTAAACTTATCTGCCAAAATCTGTAAGGTTTTTTGTGAATAAAAAGATATATGTTGTCCGTGCTCGAAGGCATAATACCACCAATCACCGGGTTGTGGTATATTATCAGGAATTAATTCTGTAGAGAAAGCGATATTTCTTGAGATTTTTAACATTTCTTCTATCTGTTCAATAGGTTTGTTCAAATGTTCGAATACTTCAAATGCAGTTAGGAGTTCTATTTTTTTTTGTTTTGCAGAATTATATTCAAAACCATTAGCTAGAATATTTTCGCAATACGGATCAGACCAATAAAAATTAAACCCCGTATCCCTCATCAATCTTGTGAATATTCCATAACCACCTGCATAATCCAGAAATTCAGCATGTTTATCATAAAAAAAATATATTAATATTGTTACCAGCTTTCTGAAATATATATTCCGGTCAAGAATCCCGGTATCGGAAATATTAATTGCTCGTTGATATGCTTCTTTCAACCAAAATGGTTCTTCGGAAAATATATATTCGCAGTTAGCGCACCTGAAATAAAGGGCATCATATTTATTAAGTACTTTTACTTTGAAAAAAACTTCAGCATTATGTCCGCAAATTTTACATGTCATCTTAATTATTTTGCCCAGATACCGGTTGCTTTTTTGTTTATTATTTTTGAATACTGAATAGGTGCCCATACTGCCCCAATTCCTACACATATACAAGTTGCTGCTATAACTCCTGATATCCCCATCTCTAAATTTTTGGCAAAGTAAATTGATAACGGAATATTAATTATCGCCACAAAAATGGAATTGTAAAGCTGTAATCTGATTTTGCCAACTCCATTTATGAAATACGCAAAAATATTATTCCAGTTAGATACAATTGCAAAAAAACCCATAAGAATGGTCAAAAGCAAGGGAACTTGAATTTTTGAATTTAACCAGATACTATAAAACCAATTTGCAGCAAATATCATTATAATGACTATTAGGCTTAGCAGTATCCAGACTTTCTGAATTTTATTCATTGCATTTTTAATCCAGTCAAAATCATTCATTACATAAGCTTCGGTATATGCAGACCACATTGGAGTGAGTATAACAAAAAAGATAATCGGTATATAATTGAAATATTTATATGCTATATTATATATGGTAACATCTGCAGGCCCAAATAATTGAGTAATTATCAAATTATCGGTTGCAAAAATAATTAAAGCGGCTATTTGAATTATGAAGAACTGTGTGCCCAATCCTAAAAGATCTTTTAGATTATAAAATTTAATTGCTTTGAATGAAGGGGCAATGGACTTATACTTTTTATTAAAAATAAAAAATGAAGCAATCACAAATACTAATACCGGAATCAATGTCGACCCGGCGCCTAAAAGTAAAATTGAAGGTGAAGTTATTTTTAAGAGTAGATAAACAAGAAGAACTGTCAATAAATTTATACTAAAACTGAAAAATCCGTTCAATGCTGTCTTTTGATCTGCATTGATAATAAAAGTTAAAAGCCGTAAAACGAATTGGATTAAGAAAAATACAATTGAAATAAGAATTAACGAATTCAGCTCATTTTTTAAATAAACCGGAGCCTTAAATATTTCGAGCCAATCGATAAATCTAAAAACAAAAAGAAAAATTATAACCAGTAATAAAATAAGAGATGAAAAAACCGCATATGTAGTGCTTACATAAATTTTTGCTGAACGAAGATCATTCTTTGCTAAGGCTTCAGCTAATTTATTTCTTAAACCGTTTCCCAGACCAAAATCCAGGTAATTAAACCAGGTTAAAATTGAAGACAGAGTTAACCATATCCCGTATTCTGTTTTTCCAAGATAATCTAAGGTGAGCCTGACTAATAGAAGATTAAAGATGAAATTAAAGACGTTAAAAACAAACATAAAAAATATATTCTTTTTAGCCTTTAACGATCTTGATGAATTTTCAAGATTAAAAAAATTGATAATACTTGATAATATCTTTTGCAATTATTTAACCATTAAAACAATGAAATTTAATTTTTCCATTTATTCCTTCGCCACAATTTAACCAAAAAGTTTAAATGCAAATCGCTGAACACCTTCTTCAGCCAGGTTCGAAATATCCTTATAAAATATCCTTCTTTAGCCCTAAAGTCCCAGAAACTATATTCCTTCAAAGCTTTCCTATATTCTTCAATTGACTTTATTTCATTATTCCATGAAGCTCCGCCTGAATGCATGACAGCAATAGGTTCTCCTTTTAAATATTTTCCTTTATCTCTAAAATTCGGAATTAGTTTCTCGTAACGGATAATAAGTGCATAATCCATGGCATATTTATAAATTTCATCATAAAATCCATATTTCTCATAAACTTCTTTTTTAATAAACATGGAAGGATGATTATACGGCATAGCTGTAGTTATAGGGCAGAGAAGGGGTCTTCTTATATTTGAGCCGTAAAACTGATCATTAAAATATATGTCACCATGTACAAATAAAATATCATTCTCCTTAAAAGCATCGGCAACCCTTTCAAAAATATTATCATTAAAGTATGCATCATCGCTGTTCAGAATTCCAATAATATCTCCTTTTGCAGCTTTTATTCCCTTGTTAAAAGCTTCCGAAATTCCGGAATCAGACTCGCTGATAATGTGCAATTTATCCAAAGAATTTATTTCTTTATAAATTTTATTTATGATTCCAACGGTATTATCTTTACTAAGATTATCGACTATAATATGTTCAAAATTTTCATAAGTTTGATTTATGATGGAATTGACGTTTTTTTCAATTGTTTTCTCAGAATTAAATGTAGGGGTAACTATAGAAATCAACATCGGTTATGATTTAATGTTGTTTTAACTTTATAAGGGAAGTTACAAAATATATCATGATTAAAATTGTCATTGATGCCCGGATGATTTACAATTCCGGCATTGGAACATATTTACAAAATATGATTCCAAATTTACTAAAAAATTACGAGTTGATTCTTCTTGGTAAGGAAAAAGAGATAAAAAGTTTCCCGTGGGCCGATAAAGTTCAAATCATTAATTTTGACAGCCCCATCTATTCTTTTTCAGAACAATTAATAATGCCATTTAAAATCCCCCGATGTGGTATATTTTTATCGCCTCATTATAATATACCTATTTTACCAGTCAGAGCAGAAAAGAGGCTTGTAATTGTTCATGATGTTTACCATCTGGCATTCAATAACAAATTAACATTATTTCAAAGATTATATTCCAAATTGATGATTTATTCTGCTGTACATATATCCGATAAAATAATAACCAGTTCCGGGTTTTCTAAATCAGAAATATTGAAGTATGAAAGTGTAGATGAATCTAAAGTAAGCGTAATATATTTTGGTTTTGATTTTAAAGAATTTTCGAGCCATGGAGATGATTTTAATTCTGTTAAGAATAAATACAACTTACCGGATGAATATTTTTTGTTCGTCAGTAATATAAAACCTCACAAGAACCTATATAATCTTTTATCTGCACTGCAGATTATTCTTCAAAAAAGGAGTGGAATAAAACTGATAGTAGTTGGTGAGTACAAAAAACTTATAACTGCAGATAAAGAATCTTTTGGGCTTCTGGATAGAAACAGTTTATTAAAGGATAATACAATCTTTACCGGCTATATAAATAAAGAAGAGCTCGTCCTTTTATATAAAAACGCAAGAGCCCTGGTTTTCCCTTCTTTTTATGAAGGATTTGGTATTCCTCCGGTTGAAGCCATGGCATGCAGGTGCCCCGTAATTTCTTCAAATGCCGCATCCTTGCCCGAAGCTTGCGGAAATGCTGCATTATTTATTGATCCGCACAATATTAATGAAATAGCAGAAAAAATGCTGAAAATACTTTCTGATAATAACTTAAGAGATGAATTAATCAAAAAAGGTGAGGAAAATATAAAACGCTTTTCAAACGAAATTTTTTCAAATAATTTAAATAAAACCTTAAATTCTTTGATCTAATTTATTCAAGAATTTATTGTTCTATATTTAATTTCGTCGCTCTTCAATTATAGCATCACTTAAATTTCCTTTATAATCTTTTAGCAAATTTCTAGCTTTGTCAAAAGAAAATTTTGAAAAATCCAACTTTCTTTCATTCTCTAATTTAACATCTTCAAGAAAAGTAATAATTACATCAATTTTTTTCTTGGCTAATACTGGAGTTAAAAGTTTAACCTCGCCATTTTCATAAATTCCTTTGATAGTTAACATATATTTTCCTTATTTTTCTTCATTTTGATTGTTTAATAAAATATAGATAAAATAATAAAAGTACAAGAAAATACTATATTACATGTTAACTTGATATATATTATTTTAATGTCCATTATTAAAAAAAAAATCAATTATAATTAAAAGTTGTTTAATAAAAAGACCGCAATTATACATGATTGGTTTGTAAGTTATGCCGGCTCTGAAAGAGTTGTTGAATCTCTTACAAATATCTGGAAAGATGCAGATGTATTTGTACTATTTAATTTGTTAAACGAAAGCGATCAGAAAATAGTTGCTAAAAATAAAATTCCAAAGACTTCTTTTCTTCAGAAGTTTTCATCTATTAAAAAAAATCACAGAAAGTTCCTCCCCCTTTTCCCGTATGCCATAGAACAGTTTGATCTTTCGGAATATGATTTAATAATATCAAGTTCCCATGCAGTAGCTAAAGGTGTTTTAACAAGCTCAAACCAGCTTCATATCTGTTATTGCCATACTCCTATCAGGTATGCATGGGATTTAACCCATCAATACCTGAAAGAAGCAAATTTAACCACAGGTATTAAAGGAACTATCGCAAAATCAATTCTGCATTATATAAGGATATGGGACTCAGCGACTGCAATTAGACCCGATTATTATATAGCTAACTCAAATTACATCGCAAAAAGAATTCAAAAAATATATCGAAGGGAATCGAAAGTTATTTATCCTCCTGTAGATACCGGAAAGTTTAAATGTGAATTAAACAAAGAAAATTATTATTTAGCTGCTTCACGTTTTGTCCCCTATAAAAGAATTGATTTAATAGCTGAGGCTTTTTCCCGGATGCCGGATAAAAAGCTTTTAATCATCGGTGACGGACCTGAAGAGGAAAAAATAAGGTCTAAATCAGGAAGCAACATTGAATTTCTCGGATTTAAGTCAGGTCAGGAACTGGTAGAGTATATGCAGAAAGCAAAAGCATTTGTATTTGCAGCCGAAGAAGACTTTGGAATAATGATTGTTGAAGCCCTTTCATGCGGAACCCCTGTAATAGCCTTTAATAAAGGGGGAGCCTCGGAATCAGTCATTAATGAAGAAACCGGTATTTTTTATAATGAACAAACAGCCGATTCAATAATTCATGCTGTTGAAAGATTTGAATTAAGTAGAGGGAAATTCGATCCTGTTAAAATTAGTAATTCCGCAAAAAAATTTGACCGGAAAATTTTTGAGCAACAAATAAAGGATTTTGTAGATAATAAATGCAGCTCTTTCTTTTTGTCTCAATAGTTATAAATAATTACCCGTACAATGCTCACTAACCGGAAATCAATATACTATTTAAGACTATTCTTAGACTTAATTATCTTAAATTTATCTTTTATTGTTTCTGCAATTCTTGCCCAGTCATTCCAGATTCTCATCCATAAGCCGCATATGTTTGTTCTTTTGGCTGTGCTGAATTTTCTATGGTACTTTGTTTCGAATGTTATAAATTTTTATGAAGATTACTCAACCCGGTATTTTATCTATCAATTTACCGCGATATTAAAAAATGTTGTTATACAGGTGCTCACTACTGTACTGTTTGTCTTCTTTGCAAAAGAGCTTCTATTTACTCGTAATTTTATAATTTTTTATGCCGCTTTTCTCATAGTATTTATAAGTGCCAGAGTTCAGATAATAAGATATTTACTTAAAAAAATAAGGGGAAGGGAAAAAAATTTAAGAAATGTTTTAATTGTAGGCGCAGGAGACACAGGCAGAAATTTTCAGCAGATGCTTCAAGAGCATAATGATTTCGGATATAATACAATCGGGTTTGTAGATGATTATAGTATAGGTGAAAACATATTAGGAACAATTGAGGATATGGATCAAATCGTTACTGAAAGAAACGTTGAAGTCGTTGTAATTGCTTTACCTTTTAACGAATCTATCCAGCTCGATAAAATAGTAAATATATGCAGTAAACATGCAGTCAGAGCCCATATAATTCCGGATTATTTCAGTATTACTTCAAAAAAATTCCAGATAAACATGATCGGAGATTTTCCTATAATTACTGTGAGAAATGAACCTCTGGCAGAAGCTCACTGGCAGTTTATTAAAAGAATATTTGATCTAATAATTTCAATACTCGTTTTTTTGCTAATATTATCCTGGCTTTTCCCTCTTATCTTCTTAATGAATAAGATTTTCGGAAGCGGTTCAATGTTATTTATTCAGGATCGTATTGGAGTTAAAAATCAAATATTTAAATGTTATAAGTTTAGAACAATGCATATAAAATCGGAAAACGAACATAAATTCCAACCCACTTATGAAGGGGATCCTAGAGTTACTAAAATTGGCAGATTTTTAAGAAAATCCAATATTGATGAACTTCCCCAATTCATCAATATACTAAAAGGAGAAATGTCTGTAGTAGGACCAAGACCTCACCCTCTTCCTTACAACGAGATCTATAAACAAGTTGTTGATGAAATAAAAATAAGAAGCTGGGTAAAACCCGGTTTAACCGGCTGGGCACAGGTACATGGTTACCGTGGAGATGTGATAGATGAAGAAGAGAACAAAAGACGAATAATGAAAAGGATTGAATATGATCTCTGGTATATCGAAAACTGGTCTATCTGGCTCGATATTCAGATAATACTTTTAACCGTCTGGCAGATGTTAAAAGGGGAAACAAAAGCTGTTTGAATATATATTTACTGTAAATTAACAGATGTGTTAAATATCATTAACTCAACAGTTGTAACTGTTAGTGAAACTGGAGAGATAACCAAACTTTTATTAACCGATTTAATAGTTGTCAGCTTTATTTTCACTAATCACTTATATTATTATAATATATTACTCAGCAATAATAGCAATTAAACAATTAAACAATTAAGCAATTAAACAATTAGAATCATTATAAATTTGTTTTTACTGTTTTGACTAAATAAATTGCACTAAACAAAAATATTTCATCTTTAATTATTTAGGGTATACAAATGGCATCAGATTTTATTGCACACATCGAAATTCCTTCTACCAATATTGAAAAATCAGCGGACTTTTTTAACAAGTTGTTCGACTGGACTTTTAAACCGTTTGGAAATGGCTATCTGCTTTATAATACACATAAGAGTTTTACTATAGGCATTAGAAAAGTAGACAAAGTTTTTCAGGGTGAAGCAACTATTTTTCATGTCAGAGTTGACGACATAAATAAATACACTGAAAAAGCTGCACAATTAGGCGGAGAGATTTTTAGAGGCAGAACAACAATCCCTGCTATGGGCTTTTATGCTTTGATTAAAGATATCGATGGTAATACAATAGGATTGTATCAAACCAACTGAGTTTAGAATAACTGAATGGATGAATGACATTGAATGGATAAATGACGTAATATATTTAGAACCCATTCAATCATTCAACCATTCAACCATTCAGTCATTCTATTCTTAGCACTGTCTTTTCTTAAATATATTTTTCTTGTCTAATTTAGCAAGCTGTAAGGGAACTTATAAATCATGCAGGACCAATTACAGAGTATTTTAAATAACATAAGTTCTTTTATCTGGGGGGTTCCGCTTCTCGTTTTACTCGTTGGAACCGGTATATATCTTACCTTTTTACTTAAGGGATTACAATTTCGGAAGCTTTACCATTCTCTCTGGCTGGCATTGATTAAAAGAAAAGACGATGGTGATAATCCCGGAGATATTTCACATTTTCAGGCTTTAATGACCGCTCTGGCTGCAACAGTAGGAACTGGAAATATTGCAGGTGTTGCAACTGCTTTAGCCACTGGCGGTCCGGGTGCCTTATTCTGGATGTGGATTACCGGATTATTTGGTATGGCAACTAAATATGCTGAAGCAGTTCTTGCTGTAAAATTCAGAGAAAAAGATGAATATGGTACTATGAGCGGCGGCCCGATGTATTATATTTCAAAGGGATTAAAACTTAAATGGCTGGGAATTATATTTGCCATCTTTGCATCTATAGCTGCATTTGGAATCGGCAATATGGTGCAGTCAAACTCAGTTGCTGATGCAGTTCAGCATTCTTTTAATATTCCTGTTGAAGTTACCGGAATAATTTTAGCAATTCTTACTGCCTTAGTAATTTTAGGCGGAATAAAAAATATTGGAAATGTAACGCAGATTCTTGTCCCTGTAATGGTAGTATTCTATATGCTGGCTGCACTCATAGTGGTTATTATTCATATTGAATTTGTTCCTAAAGTAATTGCACTGGTAATTTCAGAAGCTTTTACACCTACCGCTGCAGAAGGTGGTTTTGCTGGTGCCACTGTCATGATGACTATAAGAATGGGAGTAGCACGCGGTGTATTCTCTAATGAATCCGGATTAGGAAGTGCACCAATAGCCGCCGCCGCTGCTCAAACCAAACATCCGGTTACTCAAGCCCTTGTATCAATGACACAAACTTTCATAGATACAATTGTCGTCTGCTCTTTTACTGGCTTCGCAATTCTCGTAAGTAATGTCCTTCCCACCGGTCAAACTGGAGTTCCTTTAACTTCAATGGCCTTTACAACTGCACTTCCCGGAGAGTGGGGGGGAATAGTTGTCAGTATAGGAATAATTTTATTTGCCTATTCTACTATTTTAGGATGGAGCTATTACGGTGAAAAATCTCTGGAATTTTTATTAGGACCCAAATCTATTAAACCATATAGATTATTATTTGTAATAGCCGTTTTCCTTGGTGCGATTGCAAAATTGGATTTAGTATGGACTTTCGCTGATATTATGAATGGCCTAATGGCCGTTCCTAATCTAATAGGATTGCTTGGGTTAGGAGGAATAGTAGCCGCTGAAACCAGGGATTATTTTAATAAAAGAGGTTGAGTCTAAAAGAGCTTGTGTGAATATTATTAACCAACGGTTTTAACCGTTGGAAAATGAAGCAAAAACAAAATTTTTGATAACCGTTTTAACGGTTTTTCTGACTTTTCACACAAGCTCTAAATTCCGATACTCCATTAAAGGGATAGTATCGGTTACCAATTATTTCTTTTTCATCATTGTTAACTTAGCAAACTCATCCGGCGTCTGTGGGTCTGTTACTTTATTATTAATAGGCTTTATTGACTGCAGGTAAGCAAAAATATCTTTTAAGTCATCATCTTTTAATTGTCCAATACCTTCCCATGGCATCGGGGGTAAAATAGGGCGCCCTTCACCTAAATGTTTACCCGTACGTAAAGCTTTCATAAATCTTTCTTCAGTCCAGTTCCCTAAACCGGTTTCTTTATCTGGTGTAAGGTTTGCTGTATAAGAGACACCCCATGGACCAACCCATGCTGTTAGATCACCCCTGCAAACCAGCCACTGACCCTGTGCAACCATTTTCGGATCAAATTCCATTGCAGTTACAGCACCGGGAGAACCGGATAACAGTTTTGTAGTATCGGGAACCGGTCCTCTTGCAGTCATTATCTTTGGTGAATGACAATCGTTACATCCTCCAAGGTTAACTAAATATTTTCCCCTTTCTACTCTCATTTCTTTACTCATAGATTTCTCTTCCTGCTGTTTTGTACAGTTTATTTGAGAAAAAACTAAAGCAACGAAAAGGATACAGAAAGAAATGCCCAAAATATTTTTACGCATGAACCCTCCGATATATAATTGTTTTTAAATATTAAAGAATTGAAATTGTCCGGGAAAATGACAGCAATATTATGGGAGTGAAACTATAAAGGAGTAAATTTAAAGTCAACAAGAAAAATGATATTTATAATATAATCTTATACTAATGAATTCTTTAATTTTTAATCATTAAACTGAATCTGGCATTCTCATTAAATCCTTTTAATAAACTTTCTTTCAATTTGTACCTGATTCCCTGTACCCAACTCTAAAATTCATTACGAAATAGCGTAGGTTTTCAACTATTTTTTCATTTCTAAGCCACCTTTTTTATATCGGGCCACCATTTATCCCTACTATTCAAAATACATCTCGTAAAATCGATTTTCTCATATTACTCAACCTCTGCAACTCTATCAAAAATTAATTGTGCCCTTCATATAAATAAATTAATATTCTTCCTTAATAAAACGGCACAAATAATTTTTTATCTGTTCAATAAATCATGACCTTGGCATTGGCAAAAAAAACTTTGCTTAATCTATATATTCCTTTAACTATTGATTAAGCAAAGTTTTTTTTATAAAACTTAGCCTGATACTTTCTGTCAATTTATAATCACAACTCTATCTGATACTTCCTTTCCAATCATCATCATGCGGCTAAACATTAGACTCATCAATCATGTCTAAACCTTTAATATCCTAACTGAGCCTTCATTTCCTTGACAATTCTATCTTAACAATGACGAAAAGAAGAAAAGCTTGACAACATACTGCCCGGTTCTCGGGGGCAATTAATAAGCCAATCTCAATTCATAAAAATTTAATAAAATATAACAAAATAATAGTGAGAATGTTTATAGAGAGTTGTTCTGGAATCTTCCCAAAAGTTCCATCGCTGTCCGGTGCTGGAATTTTTTTACTAGACCTTTACAAATTCCCTGCGTTCCTTCCATTTATAAATAATAATCTTTTATAAACACTTAAAAGGGTTCTAAAAATGAAGAAAGTTATATTGTACAGCCGGGTTTCAACTGAGCAGCAAGTTATTAATGGACATTCTATCGAAACACAGATAAATAACCTTAAAAATTACGCCGAGTTAAAGGGCTATACAAACACTGTTATTTTAACGGACGAAGGATTAAGCGGGAAAAATACAAATCGTTCTTCTTTTATTAAAATGATGGAGATGGTAAAGAAAAATGAAGTAGAAGCAATTATCGTTTATTCTCTCGGTAGATTCGCCCGGAGTGTAGTAGACACGATTAAAGCTATTGATATATTAAATAAACACTCAGTTTCTTTTCATTCTCTTACTGAAAACATTGACACCAGTACAGCAATCGGAAGATTTTTTACAACTATACTTGCTTCTTTGGCTCAGTTAGTCACGTGAACAAGTCGGAGAAAGAACTAAAGCAGTTTTACAATTTAAGAAATCTAAAGGTGAAAAAGTTGGACAAGTCCCCTTCGGGTTCACAGAAATGAATGAAATATTAGTTAAATACAGAATTGAACAAAATACTTTGAAACTGATAAATAAATTTAGAGATGAAAAAGATTATACTTTTGAAAAGATCGCTGATACACTAATTAAATTAAAAAGAAAAAATAAAAGTGGAAATGTTGTTTGGAATAGGGGAATGATTTGTAGGTACTACAGGAAAGCTTCTTAGAAAATAATAAAATTTTTTTACATAGGATTTATTTTGTAATAGAAAAATAGGAGTTTCGAAATGGCACTTACAAAAGATAAAGATCAAAAAGAAACTGCAAAAGAAGCAATCGATATGATTATGGATGCAGTTAATATTATGGGTAGCGATAGAAAAGTAAAAGATGGAATAATCGAAGCACTTCGATGTTCACATAGAACTCTACAGGAAAATTTCTGGAGAGTAATGATTGATGTTATAAAAGAATATTCTACATTTCATTGCGATTTGAGAAATGAAGCCGCTGTGAATCTTTGTAAGTTTATCACTGAAAAATTAAATGAGAATCCAGAAAAAACTTATCTGCCGTACGTTTAATTAAAATGTAAATGTCAATATAGATAGACTTCGTTTCTATATTTTAAACGTTCGGAAGTTTGAACTCTAATTTTAAATTGGTTAAGAAATGAAAAATGATTATACTTTCGGGAAGATCGCAAACTGAAGTTTTTAACTAAAGGTTCATAAAATAATGGTACATATTTTGCGTCAAAATTGAGTAATATGATCAAGAAAAAATTCTAAATACAACAACAACTGCATCTACTTTTTTCTTATTGATAAGTTCTAACATCTCAGAAAATCCCGGTCGTCTAATGTTCTTTCTGGAAATACCTGCATCTTCTATCTCAATAACTTTATCAAATCCATTTAACTCACAATATTTTTTTAATACATCTAACTGTGCGTCAAGTGAGACACCATTTTCAACTTGTTTTAATGTTGATACCCTTGTTGTATAAATAATTGCTGTTTTCACTGTAATAACCTTTCTGATTTTGAAACTAACTTTGTTAAAAGAACTAATGGAGGTTACGGTGGGAAATTGCAAATGGCACCTATCTAACAAAATTATTTTAGGTCAATCCGATAGTACCAATTAAATAAAAATAATAAAATAATTTTCTTGCAAATTAATTAGAAAAAGAGTTATTTTGTAATAACAATGAGGACATCTGGGGAATGATAAATAGAAGGACTTATTTTGACTTTACATTCCAAGATTAAAAAAAATCTTAATAAATATCTACTATTAAGAAAAGTAAATAAATTATTTAATAATAAGTAGGATGTTTTACGTAGTAAAAACTAATAAATGAAATAATGGAACCTTATAATAGTATTTCAAATTATCTTTGCGATAATAAATATACTGTCTTAATAAATTTTTTATCAACACTTATAGGAGCATTTTTAGGTTTTTTATTTGCGCTAATCATTTACTGGATAACAGAATTTAATAGACGTAGAGATGAAAAACAGGCAGAGAAAATAAAAGCATTCAATACACTTAATAGATTCCTTTTATTGATAAATTCTGTTATTGAGACAAGTAAAAAACAAAATGAATCATTCAAAACATATTCTTATGAATTGAAAAAGCAACCTTTGAATTTTCATTTTCCACCAATATTTGCATCTAATGACTTAGAAAGAATTGTTAAATCAGATACTTTAGAATTATATCATTCATTCATGTTATTCGACAAAAATAATCCAAATAAATTTAAAAATTATAGAAATATTTTTTATCATGTTGATTTTCTACAAAAATTTTATTCAGATTTATTACTAAGTAATGAAAGGCATCAAAATTTTGTATACTCAAATTTAAAAGTAATCGAAGACAACTTACAGTGGATATCAATTAAAATTGCATTGTTACAACAGGAAATTCAACATAAAGACCCAGATGTATACAATGAAAATTCTGAATTCAAATTTTGGGAAAAGTATAGTAATATTTATGTGGGACTTAAGAGCACTGGTTTTGAAAAGTTGGAACTCTATAAAACCCAATTTCTACTTCCCTTGCAACTTGAATTATTGAAAAATATAAGCGAACAAAAATTGATAAGTGAAATAATATTTCAAATAGCTAATGCCTTGATAAAGATGGAGAGTATATCTTTTAATACTTTTGCCTATGCTGCTGATTTAGCAGATATAGATAATGAAGAAGAAATGAAATCAGCTTTGGAATTTTTATTGAACGCTCAAGATAAGATTGAAAAATTAAAAAATAAATAATCTCAAAATAAAATGAACGGTAATTTCATAGTTGTAATGTAAGTAAATCATAATCAAATATAAATATTTATGAAAGGATTCTTTAATGAATACTCAAAACGAAATACCTTTATTATGGTATGAATTATCATTTAGAGATTTCCAATCTTTTCAACATTTTAAAGATTTGTTTAAAATAGACTTGAAAGAAGTATTGGAACGCAATGGTTATAATGCTATATATTTTCCTGAATTTTCATATAAAGAAGATTACTCAAAAGTTTTTGTATCTTTACTGGATGATGACTTGAATCCATGTAAGACACTTCTTGCTGATTATTCTAAAAATCCGCTTATGGAACGTCCTCAAATTGTTTTAAAAAAATATTTCTCAGATAAAGATGTACCATCAAAAGATTCTGAAGAACAAGCAGGCTTTTTATCTATGTAATTCATTTAAATATTATAAATATTTCTTTTTTTGGACTATGTGAAATGTTGTG
Source organism: uncultured Ignavibacteriales bacterium (assembly GCA_963742995.1). GTDB lineage: Bacteria > Bacteroidota > Ignavibacteria > Ignavibacteriales > Ignavibacteriaceae > CAVQBP01. The sequence continues at coordinate 12,185 of CAVUOL010000016.1, read as the reverse complement.
GTCTTTATATGCTTAAGGGCTACACAAAAAATTTAATATAAAACAAGGGAAATTCTATGAGATATTTATTCCTATTACTTTTACTTTCAAATCTTTCATTTGCACAGTTAAGATACATAACAAAAGCAAATATATCTTCTCTGACAGATGAAATGGGTGAACATAGAATGAGTGTTCAAGGTAATAATATTTATGTATGTTACAAACGTGGTATAGGAACTTCTATTGAAGACAGAGAAATTAAGGTTTCAATTTCTACAAACAAGGGATTATCTTGGAATGAAAAGGATATAACAATCACTAATAATACTACTTTTTCACCAGTCATTATATCAACTCATTCAGTCATTCTTGTTTTATATAAATATATTGATAGTGATAATCAAACTGCAACTTGTATTGCACGCTCAACTAATAATGGGGAAAGTTTTAGTTTGAGTTCAAGCAGTAATAAAAATCTTCCTTTTGTCGTTAATTCTGTTTACTGCGATATTGCAACTTCAGAAGACGGGAAAATATATATTGGAGATGACGGTAATTTATTTCTCTCCCAAGATGATGGAATGTCTTTTACTCAATTAAATGAACCATATAATTTCTCTAAAGCTTATCGTGTTACATTAAATGCAAATAATAATAATTTTTGGGTCACTTTTAATGGAGGCGATTCAATTTATTGTTACGTTTCTAATGACTTTGGAAATAGTTATCAACTTATATCGAAGTTTTTTGCGGATTTTAGTTACGGTAGTATCGCTACTTGTCAAAAAAATGACAATTTGGCAATTCTTTGGAATGAAGAAATAGTTGGCGTGAATTATCTTAGGATAAGAGTCATTAATGCTGTATCTATAGGTAGTATTAATAATATAGCAACTGCTTCTACATCATTTGACTTTTTAGGATTGGAATGGGGAAAAAATAATATTTGGGTGTCAGCTTATGGAGGGAATAATTATGAACTTTTTTATTCAACTAATAGCGGTACTGCTTGGAGTCTAGGTTCAAAAATTAATACTGAGACGCAAAAAGGACTCACTTATTATGGAAATAATTTTTACTGCTATGATGATACAACATTATTTTTCCTAGGAGAAGCTTCATCCTCTGGTTCGCTGAAAGAATATATATTTTTAAATATTAAGTGGGCAGATTTTCCATCATCCGAACTTAACAATGATACCTTGCTGACATATCAGACTCTCACCTTTATTGTTTTTCCATATATATCAACATCAAAATATAGAATTCAAATTTCCAACACTTCTAATTTTAATAATATACTTGTAGATACTACAACAAATAGTAATTATTTTTCAGCTAACATCAAAAATCGCTTAATTGCAAATCAAACAAAGTATTACTATAGATTACGTGGAGAAGATGAATCTTATCTAACTTCCTGGTCACCGAATAAAACTTTTATTTATGGTCATAAAATTGATGCTGTTCCGATTTTAATTTTACCAAACAATAATTATGTTGCCTCTTGGCCTGATTACGTTGATTTTCAATGGTCTGTTATTCCAGTTGCAGATTCTTATGAAATACATTTATCTTCAAAAAATGACTTTTCTGATACTTTACACTTCTATGGGTACCCTCAAGCATATTTTTTTACTAATAGTAATAAATTCACTGGTGCAGTTATGTATACAGGCGATATTTATTGGCGTGTTAGAGGATTTGAAGAGTCGACTGGAAGTTTTGGCCGCTGGTCCAATTCGGGAAATATCCATTATACATTTGTTACAGATGTAAAAGATGTAATTGATATACCCAAAAATTTTGCATTAAATAATTATCCTAACCCTTTTAATCCTTCCACTAACATTGTATTTGGTATCCCCGCTCAGAATTCAGAAGTAATCACTATTGCAATTTATAATATATTGGGTGAAAAATTAACTGAACTTCTAAGTGAAAGAAAATCACCTGGTTGGTATAAAAAAATTTGGGATGCTTCTAACTTTCCTTCTGGTATTTATCTATGTATTATTACTGATGGGAAACACCGCCTTTTGCATAAATTATCTTTTATTAAATAAAAAACATGTCAAACTGCAGCTTAGCTGTAGTGTTCTTATATGCAGAAAGAATTAAATGAGTAAATGTATAATTTGTAATATGGAACTTAATGAAGGAAATAAAAGCAAAGAACATATCTTTCCAGAAGCCATTGGTGGTTGCATCGTAATCTTTGATGCTGTATGTAAAAATTGTAATGAGCGTTTAGGTAGTTTTGTAGATAGTCATCTTACAAATCATTGGTATGTTCAACTATATCGTTTATTATATAAAATACCTGGGAAAGATGGTGTAATTCCAAATCCATTTGGTATAGGTGCTTTAGCTAGTGACAAAACACAAAGAATTAATTATAAATTTTCTCCTGATGGAATTCCTTTAGGAGTTTTTTTGGAAATTAATAAATTAGAGTCTACAATTAATGGGACAAAAATATTTAAATATACTCTGGATAATAGTAAGGGCGAAGAATTACTTAATATTTTGACTAAAAAAGTAAAAAGGTTAAGAGAACAATATAAAGATAAAATAAAATTTGAATCGTTAGAATTTTTTAAGGGGAATATAGAAAATCCCAGTATAATTTATAAAAAAAAATTAAGTGATTATAAATGGCAGATTTGTATTTTAAAAATAGCTTACGAATTGACTTTTAAATTCCTGGGTGAAAAATATCTATCAAATCCAACTGCTAAAAAGTTTAGAAATTTATTAAGCCTTGAAGAAATATCTAAGAAAGATTTAATGAAATCTGAAATAAAACGAGCCATGTCATATACAATTAATTCTGAAAGTTTGCCCTTTATCGATAATGCAGAATATTTACACGCTGGGCATTTCTTTATAAATAGTCGGCTATATTGTTTTATTAGAATATTTAATATTTTCCAATGTTCAGTTGTAGTTGCTGAAAATATTAAAGGTGATTATTTGTTCGATAGTAAAATATATCAGACGAATGTCAAAAATAAAACTTACCACGAGTGGGTTTATTCAGATTATATCGCCAATTATTTTAAATAAGAATGCGTATTAAAGTAATCTAAGGCATATTATATATATTTTGGACAATTTCACAAAACATTAGAGTTAACTTTGTCTGAAAATAAAATTTTTAATAAGAAAGATTATTCTAAATTCATTGCTAAATTAAAAGAGAAAAGATTTATTGAACAATTTGCAGATGGATTTGGATATTTTAATATTCATAAATTCTATTCAAAGTTAGAAAAGTATTTACATAAAGATGATATATCATTTAATAATAATTATGATACTTCAATTGAACAAATAAAAATAATCGATAGTAGAATAAAAGAAATTCTTAATAAATATTTTGATGAAGAAAGTCCACGAATTTTGATAAGGGCTTATATTGTCGGGCGAGCAAGTTATTATAAAGACAAATATACCAGTATACTTTCCTTAAATGAAATTCCTCTTTCAACTGAAACAAAAAAAATTGCAAGTGAGAATAACTTAACGTTAGAAATAGCTAAAAGAGTTGAAGTAGCTTTAAATTATTCAAATACAACTCTAAAATTTATAAGTAGCGAACAACTTATAAAAGTTAGAAAAATTATTATTGATGAATTTTTAATTAAAAATCAACCCATGTATAAACTTATAAATATGATATTTGAAGTTTTGCCACGTGATGATTCATATCTATTGAATGTTGATTGGCAATTAACTATTGACAACGAGTTAAATTACATTTGTGACAAAGCACGTATATTATCAAAATCTATGAATAATTATGTAATCTGTGTAGGTTCAGAATTTTGTTGCGATGATTGCTCAAGGGATATGTTAGGAAAAATTTTTAGATTATCAGAAGCCCCTCAATTGCCATATGAAAAATGTTCAGTTGAGATATGTAAATGTAATTTAATCTCCTTTCATCCTGAATATCAGTATCTATCAAATGGTCGAATAAAATTAAAGGTTGAAAATGAAAAAGAATGGCGACTTTGGTATCTTAAAAATATTGAATTAAAAAATGTTATTTAAAAATATACTTAATCTGATAAGAGGTTAAATACAATTGAAACATGATTTAAGTTACTATATAGATGAAGCACGCGTGTTAAAAAAAACGAATTACAGCCTTGGAAAGTAAAAGGCTGGGTAATTCCACCCAAAAGCGATGGCCAATTTGTCGCTGATATGGAAAAAGTATTAGATGTATACAAAAGACCATATAATCAATCTCATCCAGTTGTATGTATGGATGAATCTCCCAAACAATTGATAAAAGAAACACGAGTCAGTCTTTCTATGAAACCAGGCAGAGAGAAAAGAGAAGATTACGAATATGAAAGATGTGGTGTTTGCAATATTTTTATGGCAAATGAACCTTTGCAAGGTAAAAGATTTGTCAAAATTACAGAGAGGAAAACCAGAGAAGACTGGGCTGAGTTTATTAAACAAATTGCTGATGAATTGTATCCCAATGCTCGTAAAATTACTCTTGTAATGGATAATTATAATACACATACAGCAGGATCATTATATGAAAAATATTCTCCGGAAGAAGCAAAAAGGATCTGGGATAAATTTGAGTTTGTATACACACCAAAGCATGGGAGTTGGTTGAATATGGCCGAAATTGAATTAAATGTTTTGAACGGACAATGTTTAAATAGACATATAAATAATTATAGAACTATTAAAAGAGAAATAAAGTCCTGGCAGAATAAACGAAATAATAAAATCTCAAAAATAAATTGGCAGTTCACAACTAAAAATGCAAGAATCAAATTAAAAAGATTGTATCCGTCAATTCAGGATTGACGAGACACTAGTAATTATGAAGTATTTTTTGTCCCGGAATCGTAAGGATTTCGGGGCAAAAATAACTATAGTTTATTCGGTCACAGTGTTAATCTTTGATAAAATTTTTATTAAGAGCTATAATTATTTCCTTTTTTTCTTTTTTTGAACCTTGCAGAATTTTTGAATTGCCGGATATGCAGCTAAATACCCCAGATCCCCCGCTCTATTTAAATCTGTACATGCATCTTTGCTTTTATTCCATAGAACATAGCACATACCTCTTTTATAATAACCTTTTCCATTCTGAGGCTTTCTATGAATAATCAAAGAATAATCCTTAATAGCGCCCTGATAATCTTTCATATTCAGCTTTGCATCCCCTCTGCCGAAATAAGCATTTTCATAAGAAGAATCGAGCTTAATGGCAGTAGTAAAATCATTTATTGCACCCTGATAATCTTCCATTTTATTTTTAATATCGCCTCTAATGAAATATTCATCGGGGGATGTCACCGCCGATAAAATTTAGTTCAAAAGCCCCGATTTAAAAAGTTATCACCTTCCTCACCATTCATTTGTATGGTTTACAAAAATATATTTAAATAATCCGTTTAGTTAGTTTGGTTTAAAAATATGGTTATTATGGTTGCCTTTTCTCAAGGAGTAGATACAACATAGTTATTTTTACAGATTCGGTAATAATACTGAGTGTAATCTATGTTGCGAGCCATTAAATGCTATAACTGTAAGGAGGAGGTAAAAGCAAACCCGAAATTAAAAGGCAATCAGCATTACTGCGGTAAAGCCGAATGTCAGTTAGCTAGAAAAAGGCTCTGGCAGAAGAATAAAATGAAAAGGGATAAAAGTTACCGGACAAGTCAAACCGGGTATGTAAAGCAGTGGTGTAAGAAAAAGCCATTTGACCTATATATGAAGCAATACCGGCAAAGTCATCCCGAATACCTGGAAATCAACCGCCGGGAACAGAAAAGACGCAATGACAGCAGAAAACAATGGACAGAGCAGTCCAAAGACAAAAAGATTGTAAAAATGGACACGTTATCTGGAAGTGCAAGAAGTACAAACACTTACCGGATGACATCCTATGGTAAGGATTCTACAGGAAAAATTGTAAAAATGGACACGTTAATAGTGCAACTCAAGCAAATACAATCAGTTAAGCAGTGGGAAAATTATAAAGGGGTCTAATTGTAAAAATGGACACGATTGATTTAAGAGTAGATTTCAATGAAATTTACTTTAGGCAAAACAATAGAATAACAAAGCAATGAAGATAAAAAAAGAGCCGCTAGTACCGGAACGTATAAGAAAAATAGAGAGAGGATTCAGTTTTATCCCCAACAAGTTTTTAACCGGCGGATTCTTCCTAAGCTTAAGCCAGCATGAAAAACTGCTCTACTTTTTACTGGTATTGGCATCAGACCGTGATGGACTTTCCTACTATAGCCAGGATAAGATGTCAACACTTCTTGATTTGAGTATAGATGAGTTTATAGAAGCCCGAAATTCTCTTATCCGTAAATCATTAATAGCATTTAATGGTTTGATGTTTCAGTTATTATCGCTGCCGGAGAAGCCGGTAAGGGATGGTGATAATCATGAACTATTAACCAGAGAGGATTTTTTGAGAAATGACCGTTTAACGATCCGTCAGTTGTTAAATAAAACTTTAGGCGGAGATGGGGCCAAAGACAAATAAACCTAAAGGTTTATAAATAAAAAGGAAGGTTCGGATGATGGATAAAGACAAAAAAGGTTACATACGATTTTTATTTAATCAAAACAAACAGACAATAAGTCAAATATCCCGTGAAGTTAATCTCAGCCGTCTGACAGTACGCAGGATACTAAATAATGATAATGAACAGAGAAAACGAAAAAAAAGAGTATCTAAACTAGACTCATATAAGGAAGAGATACAATATATATTAACTCAGCAGCCGGCATTAAGCAATATATTGATACTTCAGAGGCTGAAGCAGAAAGGTTATCAGGGAGGCAGAAGCATTCTATCAGATTACCTTCTTGCTCTTAGGCGGAAGGACAACCAGGCATACTTGAATATAGAAACGCTGCCGGGCAGAGAGGCACAGGCAGATTGGGCATATTGCGGAGAGATATCCTGTGGAGGTTATAAGCGGAAGTTATATATGTTCTGTATGGTGATGTCTTTCAGCCGGTACCTTTACATAGAGTTTACTGTGTCAATGAAGTTAAGCACCTTTCTATGCTGTCATATAAATGCCCTCAATTTTTTCGGAGGCGTACCGGAAAATATTTTATATGATAATCTGAAAAGTGTGGTGATATCTCATATGGGGAATAAGGTAAATTATAACGGATGCTTTTTAGATTTTGCCAGCTGGTATGGTTTCAATCCGAAAGCCTGCAATTTGGGAGCAGGTAATGAAAAGGGAAAAGTTGAGAGAGCCATACAATATGTTAAAAATAATTTTTTAAGCTCATATCGATATGATTATCCGGAGGGTAATTTTGAACATATAAAATCTCAGTCAATGATATGGCTGAACAAAACAGCTAATCGTAGAGAGCATTCGGTGACTCATAAAGTACCAGGTGATTACTTCGAGTCCGAAGAAAAGCAGCATCTGCAGTCTTTAACAGAAAAGTCCTATGACTATGCTGAAATACAAACAAGGCCTGTAAGTAAGGACTGTCTTGTTAAATATGAAACAAACCGGTACAGTGTCCCTTCGGAAAACGCAGGGCAGATACTTACGGTTAAAGCATACTCCGGAGTAATAAAAATCTATAACGGACAATCTATTCAGGTAGCAAATCACAGAAGAGTCTACGATAAATATTGTGTTATAAAAGACCCGGAGCACTACAAGAGATTATTGGAGCATAAAAAGAAAGCGCAGCATAGTATCCGTAGAGAGAAATTTAAGGCTCTTTGCCCTGAGGCTAATACATATCTTGAGGGGTTAAATAGTGAACTTTCAAATCCTGATTTTCATGTAGAAAAGATTTTATCACTTGCAGATATTTATGGTAATACGGCAGCAGCAGGGGCAATTGCCAGAGCAGCCGGATATAGAGCTTACTCGTGGGAGTATATTAAAAACATACTTCTGCACTCAGGCCTACCGGCTAAAAGCTCATTGAGTAATCTGCTTCAGAGAAAAGAACTGTTGGATATTGATATAGATGCACGTGACCTTTCATTTTATGATAATATAGATTTATCATCTGAAGATAACGCTAAAATCAATGAGGATAAAAATGACAATGCCACATGAAAAACTGACAGCATCATTAAAGAAACTTTTATTAGCGCATTTGTCCTTAGTTATAGAGAAACATTTACATCAAGCCGCTGAGAATAATCTTAGCTATGAGGAGTTCTTAAATGATCTGCTGGATGAAGAGATTGCACACAGAAAGCAGAGCAGGGTAAAAAGACTGCTGAAATCTTCCACTATCACAGTAAAGAAAACAATAGACAACTTTGATTTTACTTACCCTGAAAAAATAAATCATCAACTAATTAAATCCCTTTTTGACCTAAACTTTATCAAGCAAAAAACCAATGTCATATTACTTGGACCGCCGGGAGTAGGCAAAACGCATATTTCAGCCGCATTGACTTACGCCTCATGTATAAATGACTATAAATGCCGTTTTATAACTGCAATGAATCTGATAAATGAACTGAACTCCTCTTTGTCCGACAACTCGTTCCTCAGGTGCATGAAAAGGTTTATAGCATTGGATCTTCTGGTTATTGATGAGCTTGGGTATCTGCCGGTTGATAAACAAGGTTCAGATCTGCTCTTCCAAATAATATCTAACAGATATGAAAGAGGCTCAATAATAATAACTACCAATAAACCATTTAAACAATGGAATGAAATATTTAATGCAGACAACTCTCTGGCAGCTGCTGTATTAGACAGGTTGGTACATCATTGTGAAGTAATAAAAATAGAAGGAAAAAGTTATCGAGTTAGAAAATGAATCAAAATAGTTATTTACTATTTAGACGTGCAGTTTAAATTTAACTAGCTTTTAATCTAAAGCTGTTATTTTTGGACTCCTATAATCTTTTATAACTCTATTAAGTAAAATCATGTTTAACCTGCAATAGAGTCGGGGAAATCTATGTCTACTCATATCAGCCTGATAACTTTTAAACCGGCAAAACTGATAACACTGTTACCGGCGGTGACAGGGGGAACCGGGATTCAGCTCTATAGCTTTATTAAAATCCAGAATTGCTCCTGAAAAATCACCCAGAATTGCTTTATCATTACCGCGATTTAAATAAGCTCTGTCATCATTAGCATTTAGGTAGATAGCTCTGGTAAAATCATCAATTGCACCCTGATGATCTTCAAGTTCTCCTTTAATATTTCCCCTATTTACATAAAGCTCGGAACTCATTGAATCAATTGCTATTGCTTCATTATAATCTTCCAGGGCTTTTTTCAAATTGTTCATACTGCTATTTAAATAACCCCTGTTGAATAGAGCCAAAGCATTACCCGGATTTATTTCCATAACCTTATCAAAATCGCTGATAGCTTTTTTACTGTTTCCAAGTGACATATAAGCAATACCTCTATTAAGATATGCATCTTCCAGGCTAGAGTTAATTTCAATTGCTTTTGAATAACTTTCTACTGCACTATTAAACATTTCCAGTTTACTTTCAGTTTTCCCGATAGCAAGATATGTTAGAGGATTATTTGGTTCAAAATCTATTGCTTTATTAAATTCAATAAGCGCATTTCTCAAATCTCCTGCCTCATAACTTTCCATACCGTTTTGATAAAACATATTCCCTTCCGGTGAACATCCGGAATAGATGAATATAAGTATCATTGTAATAATAATATATAAAAAATTCTTATTTCTAAAATTCATCATTGATTTTCTTATTGATCATATTGAGACCTTTTAAAAGGTTTTTCCTATAATAATTAAAGTGTGACAAGCCCTAATTTGTCATTTTGAGAGCTTTTAAAGATGTTGTATTTTAATACTTAAATTAGTGACTACCTTAATTTGTCATTCTGAACGGAACGAAGTGGAGTGAAGAATCTCCCGCTTCGTTACTTGCAAAATATAAAATACAAGTTCTCACTAGAAGCGAAGCGAAATATCTCAAGGCAGTGCTAAAATTGCAAATCTCAAGGTTCCTCACTCTTTTGCATAACAGAAATAAGTAAAAATAATTACCTAAAGATCCCCAAAATATTCCAATCAATCATATAAAAGAAGGTAAAATTTTTATCTTTATCCCGCATCCTTTCTTTACTTGTATCTTTATCCTTTTATCTTTTATCTTGTCTTTAGTCTTTAGTCTTTAATCTTTTTCCTTTTATCTTGTATCTTAAACTCTGTTTTTAACCTTCTTCCATAACCCGCTTCCTAAAAAGTTATTTGCATTTGCAAGGATAGTCTTAACCAATCTTAAAATATCCGTATCACCTGCCCAGTTCCGGGACACAATCTTAGGATCAGTATTATTTATAATATCATTTAATACATATGCGGCTAATGCAATATCATCAAGAAATCCTATAGGCCCGACAAAAGCTTCCGGCAGAAGATCAATGGGCGAAATAAAATATGCTATGGCTACCCCAAGTTTTACTTTTTTTGACTTCGGTATATCTTTTTCCATAGCAAGTTTGGTTAAAAGATGAAATATATCGGGCGCTAATAGAATATATTCTCTCCACTCATTTTCTTTACCAATGTTAGTCTCAATCCATTCATTTATTTTTAATCGTATCTTCTTATAAAAATCCTCTTCTTTTGAATTCATTTTTATACCTTTATCATAGTTCTTATTGATTCAAAATTGAAGTGACAAACTAATAAATTATTTATAATTTTAATTTAAATAAATTCATTTTTAATTCTCATAAAAGCTGCTCCATTTATAAAAAGGGAAAATATAGGTAATGTTTTACGAAAGGGATTATTTTATTCATTTCTATGATTCTGATCTTAATAAAAAAGCTACTATCTCAAGCCTTCTAAGGTTTTTCGAAGATATTGCAATTTTGCACAGCGAACATGTAAAGCTCGGAATCGATTATTATTCCCGGCATAATGTCGGCTGGGTACTCTATAAATGGGATATTAAAATAAACCGGTACCCGGATTTTATGGAAACAATCAAAGTCAGAACAAAAGCATCATATTTAAAAGGATTTCAGGCTTATAGGTATTTCGATATCATGGATTCCGGCGGCGTCCAAATTGCAGAAGCAAATTCTATGTGGCTCTTTGTCAATCCTCTTACCAGAAGACCCATGAAAATAACCGGAGATATCTTTGATGGCTATAAAGTAAATAAAAATAACATGACCGAACTTGAATTCGGCGAAATTGATAGTATAGGAAGTATCGATGCCGAAAGACAATTTGATATTAGGCACATGGATATTGATACAAACAATCATGTAAATAATATTAAATATGTTGAATGGGCTTTAGAGCTGGTTCCTATAAATATTATGCAGAATCATTTTATGAATCATATTAAAGTAAATTATAAAAAAGAAACAGGTTACGGGAAAAACATAACCTCAGCTATCGGGATTCAGAAGGAAGAGGGGAGAGTAAAATGTATTCATAAAATATCTGCTGAAGAATCTCTATTATGCTTATTAGAAACCAACTGGACTGAGCAGTGAGGTTCACCTTAAAGGTGAGCCTCACTTTCAATATCATATCTCTTTTAACTTTAAAATTCCCTCTTTACTGTATCTCTCTAAAATAAACTTTTTAATTTTACGGAGCGGGAAATTTTCTTTATCTATAAAATAATCAAGCCCGATCCCATCAAATAACGCTCCTAATATTCTCGCTTCAATAGAAGGCTTTTTTAAGCCGGCTTGTTTTAGGGTCTGTTCAAATTTCTTTAGAATTTTCGTATTGAATTCATTCGTAACTTTTTTCCCCTGTTCAATTATTTCCGGCTGCAGTACGAAAGAAATGTATAAACGCCAAAATTCTTCATTCCCCTCAATATACTGAAATGAAAATTCTATTAGCTCTCTCAGCTTTTCATAAGGATCCAATTTAGAGTCCAGTATATCTTCAAACTCCTTACCTATATCGATCATTTGCTCAAATAAAGCTTCCATCAACTGCTGTTTGCTTTCAAAATAATTATAAGCCAATCCTTTGGAAATCCCCGCTGCTTTTGCTATATCGTTTATCGAAGTGCCGTGATATCCTTTTGTAGCAAAAAGCTTCAACGCATTTTCAAGGATAGCTTTCCTTGTCTTTTCCCTCATTTCCTGAAATTGTTCTTTGGATCTCGGCATATAAATTTTTATTGATTAAATGTTCAGTCATAATTTATTTTTTTAAGT
>CAVUOL010000015.1:0-14328 GCA_963742995.1 uncultured Ignavibacteriales bacterium | reverse complement strand
TTTGGTAAATTAATTAGTGTCTTTGAACAAAATCTAATTATATAATGAAAAATTTATTTTTACTTTTAACTATCGGAATCCTTTTCTTTTCCTGTGGTGAGAGAAAATATAATCAGCCTAAAAGCGAACTGGAATTAAAAATGAACAACATTGCAGAAGATTACGTTAAGCTTGTCTTAAAGATCGGGCAGCACGATGCCGATTATGTTGATGCCTATTACGGTCCTGATGAATGGAAACCGGCTCCGTTAACTCATAGTGAAAACGATACTTTAATTCTTAGGCAGCTTGGTCAGAAAGCCGATAGCCTTTTAGATGAACTTGAAAGTTTATCAAATTATAAAGCAACTGAATTAGAAGCCCTGAGACACCGTTTTCTTTACAAACAAATTCTTGCAGCAAAAGCAAAAATATTTATGATCTCCGGCAGCAAGCTAAGTTTTGATGAGGAATCAAAAGCTCTTTACGATGCAGTTTCGCCTCACTATTCCGAAGATCATTATAAAGAAATCCTTACTGGGTTAGACAAACTATTGCCGGGCAAAGGCGACCTTTCAAAACGTGTAAATGATTATAAAAATCAATTTATAATTCCTAAAGAAAAACTCGACACGGTTTTTAAGGCGGCGATTAGCGAATGCAGAAAAAGAACTCTGCAGCATATTAAGCTTCCTTCAAATGAAAACTTCAAAGTTGAATATGTAACAAACAAAGCGTGGTCGGGTTACAACTGGTACAAGGGAAACAGCTTCAGTCTTATCCAGGTAAACACCGATTTGCCGATTTATATCGAACGCGCAGTTGATCTTGCAGCACACGAAGGATACCCGGGACATCATGTTTATAACACCCTGCTTGAACAAAATATGTACAGGAAAAACGGCTGGGCTGAATTTTGTGTCTACCCTTTGAATAGTCCAGAATCACTCATTGCGGAAGGAAGCGCAAATTATGGCATTCACGTTGTTCTCCCGGGAGAAGAAAGGATTAAATTCGAAAAAGAAGTTCTATTTCCTCTTGCCGGATTAGACCCAAGTAAAGCAGATGAATATTACCACATACTTTCTTTACTTAGTGAACTCGATTACGCAGGGAATGAGGCAGCAAGAAATTATCTCGATGGAAACCTGCCTACCGGACAGGCAGGATGGGATATGGAAAAAGCAAAAAACTGGTTAGTTAAATATTCCCTGGCCTCCCCAGAAAGAGCAGAACAAAGAATAAAATTCATCGAGAAATACAGGAGCTATGTAATTAATTATAATCTCGGTCAGGACATAGTAAAAAATTATGTTGAAAAAAACGGAGGAACAAAAGATAATCCTGAAAAAAGGTGGAAAGTATTTGAATATATTATATCTACACCGCAAACTGCATCGGGTTTGCAGTAGTTAAAAGTATAAAATTATTTCAAAGATTTTTTTAATTCGGCTTCGATAACTTCAAACCGTTCTTTACTTAGGCTAACTTCTTTGAATACATTTTCAACATCCTTTTGGTTTATTTCCTCAAAATCTTCTTCCAAAGGAAGAATGCATACTCCTCCAAGATCAACAGCAGCGGGGCTGAGGAGTATTCTATCTTTTCCTTCTTTAAAATAATGCGATGACCTGTGCTTCTCTCTGAGGAAAATCAAAACTCTCCACCCATATTTTTTTTCATAAAAAGAAAGAATATTTAATAAGGGTTCTACTCTGTTTTCTGAAATCTTAGAATAGATATCATAAAACAAATCAAAAACTTCTTTTGCAATCGTAATTTCCGAAGTTTCGATTGATATAATTTTTCTTAATCCATCGTTTATCCCTGTTACTATAAGAGAATTCTTTTCAATAAGTACTTTCCCATACTCATTTTTAAGTGAATGAAATTCATCATTAATCGGAAGAAAATTTTTGTTACCTGCCTGGAAGTGAAGATGGTCCGGAGCTGAAGCCCCGCACTCCGGTCCATTATAAATAATATCATATTCTGAAAGATCTTTGGAAAGTGAAAGCATCTTTGTGAACGATCCTTTTATTCTCTGCGGTATATGATCTTTATGTGGGATTGTAAAATGTTCTGGAAAAATCGGGAATGGATTCGCCAGGATAAGAAAATCTTCGTCATATTGAATTACCTTCTGTTCTTCATAAAGATTATCAATACATAGAAAACATTTTCTTTGGCTTATAGATTTCTCATCAACTTCGGCAGAGGTAGATTTAATTCTGCCCGGATTGTTTTGAATTTTAATAACAAAGCCTGGAAACTGAAAAGTTTTTACTTTTGCAGAATTAAGCAAATCATAATTCTTAGCTAAAGCAGCCCAGCTTTTCTTTTGTTCTTCGAGAAGTAATTTTGTAGCGCCGGAATAGTCTTTTACAGAAATTAATTTATCTAAAGCCGGGTGTTCGAATAAAATATTTTTCACTCTTAATAAATCTTTTTCAGTTTAGCCCCTTTAAAATAATGAAGCAGAATTTCATCGAATTGATAGCCGCGTGAAGCCATTACTGCCGCACCAATCTGGCAAAGACCTACTCCGTGTCCCCAGCCTGCGCCTGAGATAATAAACTTTTGCGGAATTTCTTTTTCGTCATCTTCTTTAACAACTACAAAAGCACTGCTATAAAGATGAGTAGCGGAGAGGATTCTTCTTATTTCAAGTTCTTTACCTATTACCATTTCTTTTTTTGTGCCGATGATTTTAAGTTTTGTTATTCTTGCAGAATCTCCTCTTTCGATTGGGACAAGATCAAGTATATCTCCAAAATCAATCCCGGATTTTTTATTTATTAATTCGGCTATTTGCTTTTGAAAGTATTCGACTTTCCATCTATAAAAATCTGTGGTCTCCTGATCATAGTCAACTAAGACTTGTGATAAAATTCTTTCATCATTTGTATTACAAAAAGCGGCGGGATTACTTAGTATCCATTTTTTTGCATTCGCCTCGGAGGAAAAATCAAGATTGTAATTCTCCGGCTCAAACTTGTAGTCGATTATGGAAGAAAGATATTCATGCTTTACAGGTTCCCAAACATTTTCAAATGATTCCGAAATTCCTCCGCACGATTTTGAATAACGTGTATCGCAAATTTTACCACCGAACATAAGGATTATTCCTTTTGTTTGCTCGATTGCATTGTTTGTATTATCGGTGGATATTTTTGAAATCCCCTGATATCTCTGGCAGTGGTCGTCGGCACAGACATCAAATAAAAGATGTTCGTCTCTATCCAACCATTTTATTATTTCCGCTTCAGTTTGATATAAATGACTCTCCTTGCTTTTTCCTTCCGAAGATTTAAGTTTATCGACCTGAGCTAACAGCCAGCTTCTTGAAACAATCGCATGGGCTTTCAAAAGCTGTAAAGAACTTTTGGCGCTCATCTCCGAGGAAATAACACTCTTGAGATATTGTGAAATAGAAACAACATTAATCACCCAAATAACGTCCCCGTCTTTAAGAAACTTAAGCGAACCATTGAACCTTAGTGTTTGCTTTCTTTCCCAATGAAATTTTTTCCCGATTGGAACATCTATGATGAGAAAAGAATCTACCGCTAAATCTTCGGGCTCAAAAATTATTTCGTTCAATATTTCAATTCTATCTTTAGCGCTTTTACAAATTATACGATCACCATCAAGCTCGGCAGAAAATCTTCCGCTAAACTTCTGCTTAAAACCATGGATGTTAAAGTCACCGTAAAGCTCAAAGTTTACCTGGCGATCGGACAAAATACCTACACTTATTACCGGTTCATCGAATGACATAATAAAAGCTTTTGATAAATAAAATATTCCCGTAAAAGAATATAAGCAATAGCAATTTTAATTTACATTCCTTAAGGGTAACACTTTTGGGATATTAGAGGAAACTTTTTAATTTGCTATGGTTCTTATAACTATCACTTAATGAAAAAAGAAACCTCTAAAATCGTAAATATTATCGGTTTTCCAATGGACCTCGGTGCCGACAGGAGAGGTGTTGATATGGGGCCCTCTGCTTTAAGAATTGCAGGCCTGAGAGAAAAGCTGGAACAGTTGGGGTACCAGGTTATCGACCGCGGCGATATTTTCATCCAGATAATGGAACGGCAGAAAATTACAAATCCAAAACTTAAATATTTAAATGAAATTCTTAAGACATCGAGAATTCTTGCTCGCAGAGTCGAGCGCGTTCTTGAAAAAAAACATTTCCCTCTTTGTCTCGGCGGTGATCATTCAATGGCATTGGGTTCTATTGCAGGAATTTCTTCATATTGTAAAAAACATAAACTAAAGCTTGGTGTTATCTGGGTAGATGCTCACACTGATATGAACACTGATGAAACTTCTCCTTCCGGAAATATTCATGGAATGCCTCTCGCTGCATCTTTAGGAATAGGAAATGAAAAGCTCGTAAACTTTTACGGCTTCGCTCCAAAATTAAAAGCTGAAAACTGTGCTTTAATTGGGGTGAGAAGTGTTGACACGCTTGAGAAACAAAATATTAAAAAATTAAAATTACCTGTCTATACAATGTCTGATATTGATAAGCAGGGAATTCATGTAATAATCGAAAAAATATTAAAACAGTTCAGAAAAAAAGTTGATCATCTTCACGTAAGTTTTGATCTTGATGTGATAGATCCATCTATTGTGCCGGGTGTTGGAACTCCTGTTGCGGGAGGACTTGGCTACAGAGAGGCACATCTTTTAATGGAATCTATTGCCGAATGCAGTTGCATGTCTTCTCTTGAAATAACAGAAGTAAATCCTATTCTTGATGATAAAAATAAAAGTGCAATATTCGCTGCCGATTTAATTTCATCAAGTATGGGACAAAAAATTTTATAAATTTGAATAAAAATTATAAAGAGTAACCATTGAATAACCAGCCAATTTTACTATACCTGCTTATCTTCCTTGCACTGGCAACTGCACTAAAATTATTGGGAGTAATTGATGTTCAAAGCACAGAACTTCTAGGTTATGCTATGATTTTTTACGGTATTAATCTTGTTTATATTTCTTTCGGCAAGAAAGAACGGGGAATATTATTTACCGGGACTTCTTTATTCCTGATCGGGCTACTTCTCTTTCTTACAAATCACTTTGAGTTTTTGAATGAAAGAGAAATTATTTTTCCTTCAATACTTTTTATTGCAGGAATTAGTTTCTTAATGATTTTCTTCGATGATACTTCAAAGAAAAACTTTTTTCTTATTTCCGCTACATTAATTTTTGCAGCGATAATCGTCACTGCCCTTCTTGGAAATTTGACGGTTGGCCTCTTTTTCAATACAATTATAAAAATAACAGTGAAGTATTGGCCTGTGGCACTTATTACTATCGGGTTAATAATTATTCTTCACAGGGAGAATAAAAAGAATCCGTAGTTATTCGAATTTTCCCTTGAGGTAAATTTTGTTACCCGGTCTTTTGGATCCTGATGCAGTTGATTCAATTAAATAAAACTCTACCGGGTCCTCAACAACAGTTGCGGGTAAAGTAAATGGATAATAATCCGCTCCAGCTGAAACCTTAAACAATCCAAGAGAAACAAAATCTCTATTAAAATTTCCCCAAAGCTGATATGACTTGTCGAAAGTCAATAAAGGAAGATGATGCAGATAAAGATATCCTTTTTTATCCTGGAAACTAAAAATAATCTTTCCATCAGCGGAAGAAACAATCCCGGTATTTTTAAGCTCAACTGTTTGAGGCTTATTCAATTCACCAATGCCGGGTATTTCGGGTTTGTTTAAATTTTCTTTCTCAAATTCTTGTAAACTTTCATTCAGAGAATTAATCTGGCTTTCATAATAATCCGACCTGTCTTTATAAAACAAGTATGCTATTGTTGTGGCAACAATAAATATCAGGACAAAAATAAATGTTATTAAACCCGTATAATTCTTGTGCCGTTCAAACCTGATATACTCAGGATCAATATGCTTTATTCCTTCAATGCTTTCTTCAATACTTTTAAACATTTCAGCCTGCTCAGCCTCATCATTTTCTTCTTTATGATGCAGCGTCAACACAATGTCCTCTGAATTTTCTATCGTTTCAGTTTCTCCCTGTTCTGTAGTTTCATCCTGTGGTTCAATATCTTCCATCCGGGATTCATCGATAATGGAATTTGTTTGCAGTGTTGAATTATCTATTTCTTCTTTTGGTTTTATTAATTGACTAATAATTTTCTCTCTTAATTCTTCCCGTGGATTTTCAAGATCAAGTATGATTGGCAGAAGGGAAACAAGATTCTGATATTTCCCTAATAACTTCCACGGAAATATTTCAGAAGACTTAAAGCCATTATAAGCATTTATTATTTCATCATCTTTAAGACAGCCAAGGACAAATGGATAAATCAAATCGATTACCTGGTTCTTTACTGAAAACGAGTACGAACCTCCGGCAAAATTTTCATTTAGTTTTATTAAAGAGATTTTTATTTTTGATTCAACTGTCTGCAGCGGGATCTTCAATCTATCTGCAATTTCATCCTGTGTAAGTCCCTCATAAAACGCAAGATAAATTACATACTGCTGTGCGTCAGTCAGACTGTTAAGTGCATTTTCAATTTTATCCTTATACTCTAATGCTTTTTCTAAATCAAGAGGTTCACTTAGATGAGAAAGCCTTGGTGTTATAAAATCATTTTCCGAGCCGTTTGAATTTTCTTCGACGGAATCGAAACTTTTTCCTTTTCTTAAATCATAAACGGCTTTGTTCTTAGCGACAGTTATTATCCAGGTGTAACTGTTCTTTGTTTCAAAATCAAAATAATTTATTTTTTTACAAATAGTAAGGAAGACACTCTCCAGTGCTTCCTCAGCTGCTTTTTTATCTTTAACAATTTTCTTAATAAAAGTATAAAGAAGCAGAACGTACCTATCGTACAAAGCTTCAATTGCCAGGGCATCAGATTCAAAAATCTTCTGCATTAATTCTAATTCAGAAACGGGAAAAACTGACTCCAATCCAATACCCAATGTTTACTTTATTTAGAAAGGTAAAATTAACAAAAATAAAAAGCAATCCGGTTAAATCTTAGATTTGAGCATATTCTACATTAAATTAAAAAGGCGGGTTAACACCCGCCGTGTAAAAAGAAAAGAGGTTCTACTCACTTTAACATAATCAGCTTAGCTGTCTTTACAAATGTTTTGCCATTCTCAAGAGACTTTATACTAATCCTGTATAGATAAATACCACTTGAAACCGAACTACCGTTTCTATTTGTCCCATCCCAAAATATATTTTGGTACCCTGCCGATTGCGAAGAAATGTTGAATGATTTAACTTCTCTTCCCATTATATCATAAATTACTAATTCAACAGCAGACTGGAATGGCAGAGTATAGCTTACCGTTGTTGTTGGGTTGAACGGGTTCGGATAGTTGCCTAGCAGTGAATATTCACCAGGAGTCTGTTCAGTGGTTTTTTGTGAAGCCTCTTGTTTGGGATTGACGTTAAAATATTCCTCATCTCCGAGTACCTTATGCGCCTCAATTGAACTAACTGACTTTGGGAATTGTGAATCGAGTACATTAGATATGTCTCTCGAATTTTTTACATCATTCATATCGAAATAATAATAAACAAATTTATCAAACAAAGCCAGTTCTATTACGCTTTCTCCTTTATAATCGGTTATTACTTCGTCAATGTGTTTGAGTTTGTTGTCTTTATCTATATCCGATAGTATCAATCCGGCAATTGCATATAAATCCTTTTTGCTCTTTTTGTTAAACATAGATGTATAAATATCCTTCTTTGCCGTTATTTCATTATCCGAATACGTTTCTTTCAATAGATTCAAAGCATTGTAAGAAACACTATAATCAGGGTAATTATTGATTAGGTTCAAACATACGGTTCTTGCGTCCGCTAAATTATTCGAAGCCAATAATTCATATGCTTTATCGAGTTCAGATAACATCGGTATAACACTATTTTCACTTGTATATAATTCACTATTGGTTTTACTCAAAGGGGGTGCAGGACTAATTGTTACGCTTGAACTAAGATAATCCGTGTATGAGGTTGTCCCGCTTCCATTAATTTTTAAATCTCCCGGCGGAGTGGTGCCCCAATAAATATGATTCGCATAAACTGTACCGGATGATCCATT
Source organism: uncultured Ignavibacteriales bacterium (assembly GCA_963742995.1). Taxonomy (GTDB): domain Bacteria; phylum Bacteroidota; class Ignavibacteria; order Ignavibacteriales; family Ignavibacteriaceae; genus CAVQBP01. Next base: position 6,218 of record CAVUOL010000015.1, on the reverse strand, counting down.
ATCAATATTATGGGCGGCGTTTACAAAATTGTTATATCCTCCGTTAGGAGGAGAACTTTGACCCAGAACCGGATGTGAATTATTATAGCAGTGAACACCACAATAATTATCCGTGATTCTATTTTTACCTTGAGTACTATTGTTACCGAATTTTGGATCTGAATTAGATATACAATACACTCCATAATAATTATAAGTCATGTAGTTATTGTATAAATATGGAGAAGCGTAATTAATCGAATATACCCCGGCATTAGCATTATTATGAAGATTACAATATTGAATTGTCGGTGAGGAATTAGACAAATAAATACCATTATAGCAGCCGCTTACTGCAGAGTTTGTGATATTTACAACCGTTTGATATTCATATACACCCCGGTATGCATTACGTATTTGGCAATAATTAATGGTTCCCATTGAAGTGGATGCAATAAATTTTATTCCGTTTGCTGTTGTTGAATTTGGTGAGGTAAAATCAAATGTAATTGGTTGAGAAGATGTGCCATTGGCAGTTAATGTGCCGTAATTGTTTACAACTAAAGAAGCGTTGTTTGCGAAATTCAAAATGGTGCTGGGTTCAATAGTTAATGTCTTTCCGCTTGCTACAGTTATGGTATTAAGAACATATAACTTCCCCCACAATGTAGCATTAACGTTTAATGTCCCCCCGGTAATAGCTGGATAAGGTAAGTACTGGTCTCTAGTTATAGTAACAAATAAAGGTCTAACAGATGTATTAAAGGTATAACTTGTCACACTGCTCACTGTTAAATTATAACTTGTTCCTCCATCAATACTTCTAACATTTATAGTACTTCCGCTTACGCCGGCATTTACTGTAACATAAGTCCCTCCATCGGTTACAGAAGCACTCGTAAACTGGCTGGGAGTATTTGTCCAAATTTCGGTTTCGGGATCACCAATTAAGTTGTGAGAATAAGTTAAATAATGGTATCCATAATTATTCTTTGAAATGGCTTCTGAAACACCTAAATGAAGGTAAGATCCACCAGATGAAGTTAAGCTAACAAAATTTTTAAATATATAAGATGAAGAAGGACTTAAACCAAGTCTTGTGTTACCTAAAAATGCTGGGCCGCCACCTTTAGAGATACAAGTGTAAGATTCTCCCATATTTTTACCGGGGAAAAAACCCATTGGGATCATCATAATCAAACGGGGTCTGTTCACAGCCAATTGTATATAGTATAGAGGGAAATTTGACATTCGTCAATTTATCCAATCCATTTCCGCTTTCTTCTTCACCGTTGGCTACGTTATCTACTGCATTTACGCACCAACGAGGGGCACCCTCATTACCTGTTGACATTGTTACTGCTGATATGGGGGCGCCATGACAGAACAAGCCAAATAACCCATAATGATTATTCATTTCATTAATCATTCCTGCACCATAATAATGTGTTGGACTTGTGGAACCACCACTTGGCTGTTCTGTCCATATAGTGTTAGAAAATGAAGAAGGGAGATAAGGAGCAACAATATTTGGATCGTTATCGGGTGTGCGATCTGCCATTTCATCTGCAGCCACCATAAAGGAATGGGTGAGATAAGTCGTATTCCCATCACCTGGATTTTGTTCATATTGTATAACCTTTGCCGTCCAGGTTAATATATCTTGGCTGCTTGAACAAAGCAATCTTCCAACAAATATCTCGGGATAATAATCTGGATGATCCCCATCTGAAGCATATCTTTCACCATACCTTATTACTCCGTCTGGATCAGCCCCATCAACATTCCAATCACCAGTAAAGTCGGCAAAATAAAGATCTGTGGGTATTTTACTTCCTGGATTGGGATGTTGAGCATCATAATCCCAAGTATTATTATTTCCTAACCAATCACCACCGCATCCGTATCTTAACGGAACAACCATACCGCTTGTATTCGGATCGTACCCTCCGCCTAATAAAGCCCAGACTGTTCCGTGGCTGGAATATCCATCATAAAGATATTGTCTGATTTTACCGGCATCGTCGTAGATTGGATGCGAAGAGTGAATTAGATCTCCGGTATAATTCGAGAATATATCTTCCTTAGTCACAACTCCAATATCGATTCCTTTTCTTTTCTTCCATTCAACAAATTTATCAAATGAACTTTTCAGCGCATTTGAAGTAATTATAACATATTTATAAAATGCCGGCTGTGTTTCTATTTTATTAAGCGTACCATTACCGGTTGGCTTAATTTGATATTTTGAGATGTCTTCAGGATTATCAACCATTTTACTTAAAATATCATCATACATCTCCTGGTCAGACGAATTTCGATTATTTACTTTAATAAGCGTTTTGGTAGCGGACATCAATTCAAGTGAAAAATTAATAGTTGAATAAAATGTTAACAGGTTGGATTTGGGAGAATACTGAAATGGATAAACTGCAACTATAACTATATGATTACTTCCATCGAAATATCCATCATTAATTACTTTAACATTCTCTGGTGGATACGGACTATCCGAATCATATACCTGAAGATCTGGTTTAACGAAATCCGGTTGAGAAAATTCCAAAGAGGTTATTACGGGTGGTCGAGCAGGATATACCGCATTAGAAATATTCATTATCTTTTGTCCAGCACTAACTATATTAACAGATTTTACATCCTGGTTTGAAGGAATAATTAACCTAATGTATTTAACAGGCAATTCGGGTTTGCCTACTTCATCGGACATCCTGAAATCACTAAAATTTACTCTTACATAATTATTCTGATCAGCCGCTTTCAATTCGGAAAGATTAATTTTTCCCTCCGAAAAATTTACTGTGTGAGAAACCTGGCTGTATGTGTTAAATGATATGAAAAGAAAAGCTAATAAAACAAAAATTAAATTTTTCATTTTATTCCCCTTAAAAGTTGTTAGTAAAAGTTATTTAATTAGAACCATCTTTATTCTTTGGGATTCTACCCCATTTGCAGATGTATTGCCTCCATTTGTTTTTAATTCACAAAAATAAACTCCGCTGCTTAAATTATATTTTGATGCATCAAATTCAATTTTATATTCCCCTGCAGGTTTTTCTTCACTAACCAAGGTAACGATCTCTTTACCGAGCACATCATATATTGTTATTCTAACAAACTGTCTGCTGGTAATTGAATATTGAATGTCTGTTGAGGGATTGAACGGATTTGGATAATTCTGGTAAAGTTTAAATTTATCGGGAATATTTTTTTTGTCGTTTTTTACATCTGTTATTTTTTTATAAGAATAGACATATACTTTACCCACCCGGTGATCGTAATCCGGGTAATTCGGAGCAAAACTCATAATCTCATTACAGCCGTCACTATTTAAGTCCCCAACTATATAAATATAAGCCGTTGAATATCTTAAAGAGTCATCAATAATGATGTTGGGAGCTACTGCATTAAAATTTCCCGATCCTAAATAGACATTTATCTTTCTATCATTACCAATGATTATGTCATTGTATCCATCATTATTAATATCTCCGTTACAATCAACGCTATATCCGTCAACTATTAGAGGGTTTTTTAATTGAGTTGTATAAATAAATATTTTCTGATTGCTCATTATGCAAAAATCAATTGTACCATCTTTATTTAAATCTCCTGCATTTTTTATTATACGTCCAAATACATCTCCCAGATTACCTGACGAAAGAACGGTGTCGGGTTTATCATCCATTTTATTCCCTCCATAATAGATAAATACTTTATACAAGTCCTTATTAATATCTGGTGGTTTCCCACTCATCGCTATATCATCAAAACCATCATTATTAATGTCTCCAATATTTGCTGCATTCCAGCCTAAAGAATATCCAGCAGTATCGCTGGTAAATGTAAGACATCTATTCCACGAGATTGTATCCCCTCCCCAGAATAAATAAACATAACCTTTCCCATTTGTCCAGTTATAATCCGAAGCTATCTCAAAATCATCATATCCATCTTTATTTATATCCCCTAATCCTTCTATTGAATTTCCAAAACCATCTTCAATCCAGGGCTCGTGAAATTCTGCTATGGGTATTGTATCAATTACTGCTCCGCCCAGGTATAAAAAGGCTTTCCCTTTAACAAATCCCCAATCAGCAAAAATACCTAATATTATAAAATCATTATAGCCATCACCATTTACATCCCCTATACCTGAAAAATTCTCTCCGAAGTCATTCAAGCTATCTTTCCCGGGATAGTGGAATGTTATGTCGGGTGTTAAATTTCCATCTGCTGAACCCAGGTACAATTTTACAATTCCTTCATCTCTTATTTTCTTCCCGGTTCGCACAGAAATCATAAAATCATCATAGCCATCTCCGTTTATATCTCCAATTCCTTTTACATCGGTTATTCTATTTTCGTATGCTTCTCCTGTAATTGTTCCAACGAGATAAAGGCTATCCTGTGCTTTGGTTTGCCACAAAATATTACTCAACAAAACTATTGTTACAACTATTATCTGTTTCATTTTCTTTAAAAAATAAATTTTTAACTCTTTTTATTTTATAAGAACCATTTTTATTCTTTGGGATTCTACCCCATTTGCAGATGTATTACCTCCATATATTTTTAATTCACAAAAATAAACTCCGCTGCTTAAATTATACTTTGATGCATCAAACTCAACTTTATATTCCCCGACAGGTTTTTCTTCATTAACCAGGGTAACAATTTCTCTACCGAGTACATCATATATGGTTATTTTAACAAATTGCTCCTTGTCCATTGAATATTGAACTGTCGTTGTAGGATTAAATGGATTAGGATAATTCTGGTAAAGTTTAAATTGACCGGGAATATTTTTTCTATTGTCTTTTACATCTGTTATTTTTTTGTAAGAATATATATATACTTTACCCAACGGATTTTCGTAATCTGGAAAACCAGGTGCCATAATTAAAATTTCATCAAATCCATCTCCATTTATATCTGCATGAGACATAATTTTAGAAAACTCATCCCATTTATTTTCTCCTTCAAGTTTATATTTGTATACAGTATCAATGCTTTTATTCCCTAAATAAATAAAAGCTCCTCCAACCATTACACTATCTGAATCTTCATGATTTGTATTTCCAATTACAAAATCTTTATATCCATCAGCATTTATATCTAAATCGGCTTCTATGTTAACATATCCGCCAAAACCTAAGAGAGAACCATCAATGGAAATAAAATTATTTAAATCAACGTGGGGATAAATAAATATTTTGGGGTCGCTCACTATGCAAAAATCAGTTGTACCGTCATTATTTATATCATCCGCATTCTTTATTATTCTACCAAATTCATCTCCCGGATTATTTGAAGAGAGAACCACGTCTGGTTTATTGTCCATTTGACTTCCACCGTAGAAAATATATACTTTACCTGTATCGTGTCCCGATGCCCAGACTGTCGCACCAACAGCAATATCATCAAATCCATCATTATTTACATCTCCAATATTGGCTGCACTTTCTCCAAAAAAATCTGCGAGGGTATCACTAGTAAATGTCAGGCTTCTATTCCAGGAGATTGTATCTCCTCCCCAAAATAAGTATGCGTAGCCCCTGGCATTTGTCCAGTTATAGTCAGAAGTTATTTCAAAATCATCATATCCATCTTTATTTATATCTCCTACGCCTTCTATTGAATTTCCAAAACCATCTTCAATCCAGGGCTCGTGAAATTCTGCTATGGGTATTGTATCAATTACTGCTCCGCCCAGGTATAAAAAAGCTTTCCCTTTAACAAATCCCCAATCAGCAAAAATACCTAATATTATAAAATCATTATAGCCATCACCATTTACATCCCCTATACCGGAAAAGTTCTCTCCGAAATCATTCAAACTATCTTTCCCAGGATAATGGAAAGTTATATCAGGTATTAAATTTCCATCGGCAGAACCTAAATACAATTTTACAATTCCCTCATCTCTTACTTTCTTACCCGTTCTCATTGAGATCATAAAATCATCATAGCCATCTCCGTTTATATCTCCAATTCCTTTTACATCGGTTATTCTGTTTTCATATGATTCACCTGTAATTGTTCCAACAAGGTAAAGGCTGTCTTGGGCGTTGGTTTCGGAAATGAAAAAATATAGCGAGATAATTATTAAGAAAAGAAAATTTGAACTTTTAAGTCCCATAAGAACCCCTTCTAAAACCCAAGGCAAATGTAAGATGTTATTTTATCAAAGTCAATTCATTGTGGAATAACATTACGTT
>CAVUOL010000014.1:0-143797 GCA_963742995.1 uncultured Ignavibacteriales bacterium | reverse complement strand
TGGAAGCATCAAGACCTTCAATATCATCCCTGTAGGTCATGAATTTCCACCATTCTTCCTTTATATTTTTCAGAAGTTCAACGCCAAGCGGACCGTAATCCCAGCATCCGTTCAATCCTCCATAAATCTCACTTGATTGGAATACAAACCCTCTTCTTTTTGCAAGAGAAATAATTTTTTCAACATTTGTCTGCTCTTTATTTTGCTTACTAATAATATCCTCCGGAATCATTTTTAAATTAGTTTCAAATATAGTACTAAAAGTCAAAGGTCAAAAGTTAAAAATCAAGCTGGAAATTAATCAAAATATTTTGACTTTTGACCTTTGACTTTTAACTTTATTTCTCTTCTTCAAATTCTGTTTTCAGGGGAAAAGCATTCCAGCCGTTTTCCTTAAGCCATCTAACAAAGACAGAAGTGTAGCCGTGAGTAACAAAAATATTTTCTGCACCAGTTTCTTTTATTGCAGCAATTAATCCGTTCCAATCTGCATGATCAGAAAGGACAAAACCTCTATCCATTGATCTGCGTCTTCTTGCACCTCTAACCTGCATCCAGCCTGATGCAAATGCACGGGAAACACTATTAAATTTTTTCATCCAGATAGGATTATCTCCTGAAGGAGGAGCAATTATAATAGATTCTTTTGGAATATCGCTGTCTTTAATATTTCCAAGGCAAGTAGTTTCAGGTAAATTAATTCCAGACAGCCTATAACAATTATTTATATTTTCAACTGCACCGTGAGTTAAGATTGGTCCAATAGAAGGATCAAGACCAGAAATTAACCTTTGTGCCTTACCAAGAGAGTACCCGAAAAGCAGGCTCGTTTTACCTGAATTAATATTCTGCCGCCACCAACTATTTATATCATCGAAAATCTCCTTTTGAGGAGACCATTTATAAATAGGGAGACCAAATGTTGATTCGGTAATAAATGTATTACATGGAACCGGTTCAAATTTCTCGCAGGTAAAATCTTCTTCTGTTTTATAATCACCTGAAACAACCACAACTTCTTTATCATATTCCAATCGAATTTGAGCAGAACCTAATACATGTCCGGCAGGATGAAATGATACTTTAATTCCATTTAAATTAATGATTTCATCATATCTTACCGTTTGTAAACTTATATTTTCTCCTAACCTGCACTTTAAAAGATTTTCACTTTTATCAACAGCAAGATAGCTTTTCGACCCTAATCTTGCATGATCCGAGTGGGCATGTGTAATTAATGCTTTATCTACAGGTTTCCATGGGTCGATATAAAAACCGCCCGTACTGCAATAAAGCCCTCTATCATTCAGTTCTAGAAGTCTATTATTATTCACCATAAATTGCTTATTGTTTTTAATGTGCCAGTCACTTCCAAAGTGACTGGCACATATAAGAAATTAAAAAAGTAACCTTTTTTTAAATTTAAAGTCTAATATATTATAAAAAACAGAGGTGTATAATGGGAAAAAGAATTCCAATCTTATTTTTTGTTTTAATTTTATCCTTTACCTTTATAAATGCTTTTGCAGGGGATTTAAAAGTAATTAAAGAAAGAACATTTCAAATATCACCTGGAAAAGATTTAAAAGTTGAAGCTTCAAGCGGTGACGTATCGGTCTCTTCATGGGATAAAAACGAAGTTTATATTAAAATTCTAGGGAATGAGAAAGCTGAAGATAAAATGAAATTCGAATTCTATAATGATGAGAATAAGGTTGAAGTAGTTGCAAAAGGAGAACATTGGTTAATGGGATGGTTTTCAGGGGGTATCAGGCTAAGATTTGAAATAAAAGTCCCCATTAAATTTAATGAGAAGATTCATACCAGCGGCGGTGATGTATATACAACTAATGTATCGGGAAATTTGAATATTTCAACTTCAGGCGGTGATATTAAATTTAATAATGTAGATGGTATGTTTGACGTTTCCACATCAGGGGGGGATATTTCCGGGATGAACTTTCAGGGGAATTTGGATGCTTCCACTTCGGGAGGAGATATAAATTTAGCCGGCAGTGATTCGAAGATAGAAGCATCTACTTCCGGAGGCGATATTTATCTCGATTATCAAGGTTCCAATAAAGGAATAGATCTGAGCACTTCAGGTGGTGATATTCAGCTAAAACTTCCGGCTGATTTTAATGCTTCTGCAAAAATGCAGACATCCGGAGGTGAAATTAGCTGTGAACTAACTGCAAATAATGCAAAGAAGATATCATCATCTAAGTTTGAAGCCGATTTGAATAAAGGGGGTAATCCTCTATATGTAGAAACCTCCGGCGGTGATATTAGTGTTTTGAAAAAATAATTAAACGTACTGATTCATACTAAAGGTAAATACAGGACTTTCCACAGGTTATGTGAATATTATAGTCTAGAAGTGAGGCTCACCTTGAAGGTGAACCTCACTTTACTTGCAGTGAGCATCCTGCATCTCTGTGACTGCTATAATCCAAAGTTCTTGAAGTAAACAGCGACACCCTTAAAGTTAGTTTCAATATCGGAATCAGCGAAAATATTGGTATCGTAGTACTGCAATGCTAAATGATTGTTTATAAAATTCACAACTCCATTGTCAATAGTTGCACTTAATAATTTAAATATTCCTTCAGATGAAATTCCAAATCCATTTGTTTTGGGATTGTCATATCCATTCCCGTAATATCTGCCGGAGGTAATTACAACTGTTTCAAATAATTTGAAGATATGACCCCGGTGTACAACCACATTCTCACTCCCTTTTAATTCAATTAAATTCTTTCCAACATTTATATCCCCCCAGATATTCTGATATTCACTGATATTGTCTAGGTTTCGTCTAATTAAAATATCTTCTGCTTCGGCGGTAAATGAGTAATCCAGTGTATTCAACTGGTATTTATTTGTAAATAAGTCCAGACCGAAATCAAAAGTATATCCAAATCTGGCAGTTCTGGGTATTGGATTTGCCTGAGCAGCATCAATATAGAAAATCTTCTTTCCGATATTTAATACTGAATAACCGAGTGAGAAATCAAACTTAGGTTTTATATACGAATTGGGGTCTAAATTATATTCGACATCATTAAAAAACAATTTGGAAATTGGTGCAATAACTAAGGCTCCAAAATCGAATGCAGTCCCGCTTGCTTCGATGGGTGTATTTTCCTCCCAACTTAGACCAAGATGAGAATTAAAGGGCTTAATTGAAAAGCCCAAATTAAAAATTAGATAATGTTCATAGCTTGTTCCGATACTGAAGCAGTCAAACTCATCATAAACCTCAGAGGTACTATTTTGACTTACAAATTCACCAAATGTTACTCTATTATGAATATACCCGAATCCGATAGATAATGGAATACTATTTTCATTTCTTTTGAAATTATATCCCGCTGTTAATCCAAAAGTCTGGAATGACATGCCGGGAGCTAAATTTTCTAACAATCTGGTCTTTTGAGGTAAAGTTAGAAAAGATAAGTTGTTTGTGCGTGAATAATACCCGAGCTGGGATGGATTAAAATAAAATCCGGAAGGATCGCTCATTGGAATTGAAACACCTATCTGTCCGGCTCCTAACAAAAGAGGTGACTGCTGCAGCTTTAAAAAGGGTACCGCTGCTTCTCCCTGAGCAAAAGAAAGCTTACATATTAGTGAAAGAATAAGGAATAATTGATACTTCTTCATTACGAACCCCTTTCCCATTATTATTGTTTAATGATAAACTGAGAAATAATGGTATCTTAAATCGAATGCAGCCTCTCCATAATTGTATTGCTATAATAACATTTTTTTCGGTATTTCAAAATACCAAAAGGGATATGGTAATATTATGCATAATGATTATGAAATTGATACCTGAATCAAAACGCCAAAGAATCATATGTCCCTTTTTTCCAAATTGTTTATTTAAAATATTCTTCAAAGAATTATAGAATACTATTTATACAATTTTATGATTCTTTCTCTATCTTCATTTTCCTTATCACCTTTGTAATAAATTTCTATAAATTCAATTTTATCAACGTTTTTAAAAAATGAATAAATGATTCTTATTCCTGATTGAACTCCTTTTCCTTTAAGTGCTTTACATGCAAATTTCTTTACTTTATAGACTTTAGGTTCATCAATATCTAAATCGCTTATTTGTTCAACTGCGCTATTATCTATTCCAAGTTTATGAAATAGTTTTAGCTGAACGTCAATGAAGTTCCGTAAATCTTCATCGAGTGTTCGAAAACGTTTCAATAATTTTTTCTTTTCCTTTTCAAAATTAGAGAGAAAAATTATTTCTTTAAATATATGAGGCATTTATTGTTATTCCAGCTGATTAGAATAATTCCTAACTGAATATGGTGGTGTACGGTAGAAAACTGATTCGTAAGGAATTATTTTTCCTTCATCAGTCGTAAGCCAGGGAACATCATAATGTGAGTAGTCGCTAATCTGAGCTGCATTCATATCCGATAATTTATTTAATACTTCATCAATCAATTCAATTTCTCTTCCGCTAATTATAGAAAGGTCTGGTTCGCGCAACGGAAGATATTTTGTTTGAGGATGAGTAAAATATTTGTTTTTGACACGAATTAATTCTTTATCATTCTCCATTTTCCCGACAATCTTAACAAATTCTTTAGGAGTAGGGCCAAAATGGTTTTTAATATAAGTGGCACCAATTAATTGTTCTTCATATCGCTCGTAATAATCGAAATCAATATAAAAGAGCAACTTATAAAGAACTATTTCGCCAATATTTGGCTTTGCACCCACTTTGGTTAGAACATATAGAAGCACCTCTTTGAATTTTTTCAGGTTTTTTTGAGGAACCGAAATACGCAAAGATTCTTCATAATGAGGTATTGGTTCTTCGATGCTAAGGATAACATCACCTTTCACTTTAGGGTTTATCAGTTCATTAAGAGAAATATTGAAAAACTCAGATAGTCTTAATATATCTTCCGGAGTTAGATTTCGTTCTCCTTTTTCGATTTGAGTAATGGTCGGACGAGAAACACCTAAGTAATTGGAGAGTTCCTGCTGACTTATTTTTTTATATGTACGAAGATGATTTATTTTTTGACCAATTATTTTATTGATATCAGACATTCCACTACCTTATTTTAGTTAAAAGACTTAAAACCTTGCAGCACAAAAATAATAAATGTTAGGATTTCTATCAAGTATTGGTAGGAAATGCTGACAATTTTCCACTATATCAAAAGTATTTTATTCATTATTTATTTTATCATATTCTTCCCATGTAATTCCATATGCGGCTTTTTTCATAACTCAAGTTTAATTGAAGTTGAAATGGGAGCATAACTTGAACCTATATTTATAGGTTCTAATATCCTCCCTTCTATAACAATCTTTATTTTATTTGTTAATAAAATTTCGGTTCCAATTCCCATAGTAAATTGACCGAATGAATAACTTTTATCAACAAGCTTTTTTGTATTTATATCTTCATCTGAATTTTCAATCCCTGTTGTCAAAAATATTTCACCTTGATCTACTGCCAATATTCCAGCGCCAAGACTAACGAAGGGCCTTAAAACAGAGAATGAATCATATAAACGCCATCCCAATGTTAACTCATACATTTTTCTATTTTTGCCATCAACCAGGTACTCACCTTCATATACGAGTCTATGCTGCTTATATAACTCAATATTAAAGAAGTGACTTTGAAAAGATGAATTAATGAATATTGATATATCCTTAGAAACAAAATACTCTGAAGACAAATTTATTAAATATCCCCTTCCCCAATAATTACTATTTTGTTTATTATCGAAATCTAGGATATAACCGTCGCCAATCGATAAGCTAAATTTGGGTTGTGCTTTGATAAAAGAAATTGAACAAAGAATAAAATAAATTATTAAAAAATATTTTTTTTGCATTTATACTTATTTTTTCATTTAATGAAAATTGCTATTCTTAAGCCCCAAAACGATTCATAATAATTAAGGTTTCCGAAAATATCTATTCCCAAAACGTCTGAAGGTGAAAAAAGAATTTGGCTTTCTATATTAATTCCTATTGTATATCTAATCTTTTCTCCTTTCTTTTTGCCAAATACAAAAGAAGGAACCATAAAATACTTCACTTAGAATAAATGACCAGTCTGCTTTTTCACCGTATGCAAAAGTTGTTGAAACTATATAATCTCGAGATTTGAAAAATGAAAATTCTTGATTCCCATTTAAAGATATTTGCCATATATTATCACCATTAAATGTATAACTTATAAAATTACTAATCATTTTCTTTGAACCAATTCCCTCTCCTATCGAGAACCAATTATGGTCGGAAATAGAACTGGATTGTGACTGGATACTTTCAATAAAAACAAGTCCAATAAATATTATTGTTAAATATTTACTCATTTACTATAGAAGAAAACGCAAGAATTGAGATTAGAATTATACCTAATAGGATTTTTGTTAACATATTAATACTTATTATTTAATGTTAATTTGAGTTTCTTTCCAATTGCTTCAAAGAAGGCTTATTACCGCAAACGCAAATGTTTTTACCACAGCTTCGCTTTCTAAGACTAATCATTCGGATTAATCTAATTTTTATAGAAAGGCTTACCCTTTCCCCGACATATTTTATCTATATTTCAACTTATATTGAAAAAATTTGATTTTCAATACAATTCTTTTGATAAAAATATTCATTTGAGAGTATATGCAGCACGAAATTCCATTTCGAAAACGATTAACATGTTTTAAGTGATGGAATGATTTCAAGGATATATAGCATGTGAAAGTGGATGAAAAGCGTATGTGGAGCGTATCTGAAGCGTATGTGGAGCGTATCTGAAGCGTATGTGGAGCGTATGTGAAACTTATGTGATGACCAGATATTCAGTAATAAGCCACCCCTAAATACCTCCTGGGGAAGGATCTTTTATTTTCATTTATAGTCTTAACAATTTATTGTGAGGGTTGGTTCGGGCATGAGTCTCTTACAACGTCAGGCCACAATTTATTTCGAAATTTTTACTGGAGGATTAAGTATGCCTCTGGTTTGCCAGGATTCTTTATAAACAGATTCATAAGTTATTTCCAGTTCAGCAGTATCTTTGACAAACAAATTTATCAGTTTATTTATTGCGCCGGCATCGTTTTCTATATGTAATAGTTTAACTTCTTGTCCGGCTGGAATAACACGACCTGCGGTGAGACGTGAAAAACTAAAGTTTCGGATAGTATCTCCCTCGGCTCTAATTACTTTTTCTAAAAACTGTGCAGGATCACCATTAAAGATTTTTCCTTTATAGTGTATGGAAATGCTTTTTATGAATGCGGGACCGACGCCGTTATTTCCCACAACAAGTGAGAATCGAGTCAAGTTTTGAACGCTATACCATATTTCTAAATAAGGGAGTATTGATGCATATTGCTGCTTAAGCATTAATTGGTTTTCTTCTTTCCATAATTGAGTTTGATAGAACAAGACACAAAATGTAGCAATGCTTATTAAGAATGCAGAAATGCTAACTATTATTTCTGATTTTCCTGAAAATTTTTTCATAATATCTGACACTTTTTAATTTCCTTTCAAATAGTTACAATACTTGCATTAGTCGTGATAAAAATGTTTAATCAATCTTTTCGAACAAGACATGCTTTGAATTTTTATTGCCATACTTCTTTTAATGCAGAACGAAATAATTCGTTTAGCTTTTCTGTATCTGATTTAGTTTTTGAAAAATTAAACTCCTTCTTTTTCAATCTTTCTAGTTCATCTTCGATAAACTTACTAGCCGGATGCCAGGTGTGTATACGCTGTCGGCTTAGCAAATGTTTTTTATGTGCTTCCTTTTTTAATTTCTTATTTATGGTTTGAAAACTTCGAGTTCGATATTTTTTAATATCTTATAATGTTTAATATTTGACGTTAATATTTTCAATCCGTTTGATATTGCAGTTGCCCCTATCAATGCATCTGCGAGAACTATTGAATGACTTAAAAAATGTTGTTCTACAAAGAACATTGCTTTTGTTGAAATATCTTCATTTATATATAATATTTTTGCATTCCAATTTCTCATGGTTTTTCTCAATAAAGTAAGTTCTCTTTTATTTTGCATACCTTGAACTAATTCCATATAACTTACTACTGAGATAAAAAATCCATTTTGTTTTTCTATCACGTTAAAAGCTTTTTGATTTCCTCTCATATACCATATTAATACATCAGAATCAATCATTAACATGCAGTCTTCCCTTTCTTAAGTTACGGACATATTCGTTCACATTTTCCATATCTTTGCGATTTTTCCAGATTCCAAATAATTCATTTTTTGAATCTTTATCCTTTTTAGATTCTTTTAGAGGGACTATTTTAGCATAAGGTTTACCTCTGAATGTAATAACTACTTCCTCGCCTCTATTTACTGAGTCAAGTATCTCTTTCGTATGGAATCTTAATTCTTTTGCAGATGATTGCATTTCTTAGCCTTTCATAGTTTATACTTCTAAATATAAACTTAAGAATTATAAAAATCAATATTTCTCTTTGCAACTAACATTCTTCCTTATTACAACAGTCACTTCCCATATGACTTTTTAAAATAATTATTCCCCTTTGAAAATTAATTTGGAATTATTTCCATAAAAAATATAGAGATTATTTTTATCGATTCTATACGATTCGTAGAGATGAGAGAAAACTTGGATAAACATATTTGACTAGTAAAGGTGAAGCAAAAGCTGGTTATATTACTTTTTATTTATATTGTGTTTATCAGAATAATGATAAATTTTTGACATACTAAAATTAAGGATAATACAATGCCGATAATAAAGCCTATTTCTGATTTAAGAAATAAATCTAATGAAATTTCTGAACTTGCCAATAATTCTAATGAACCTATTTTTATAACTAAAAATGGTGAAGGTGATTTAGTTGTAATGTCTATGGCTCATTATTCTAAGCTTCAATTAAAAATTGATTTACTAAGTAAATTATTTGCAGCACAAAAACAAAAATCTGAAGGTGATAAAGGTAAAACATTAAAACAAGTAATGGCAGATATAAGAGAAACAATTAATGCCAACAGATAAATATCAAATCCATCTTCTTAGAATTGCAGAAGAAGATTTTACCGAAATCATTTCATATCTGATATTCTACATTGCAAGATAATCCACTTCTCTGATTTTCTTGCAAATAAAATTAAAAATAGATATAATATTTGTAAACTATGCCATACCCTTATTATTAACAATATATTTTACTCTTTTATTAACAATATCGTTTTACATTAACCAAAGGGACCTAAAAAACCACCAGCGATAAAAATTAGCCCGAGAATTACAAAAGCTGATAGTGATAACCAAAATGTACCAAAAAAAGTTTTAATTATATCAAACCTTTCTCCATCATTTTATTAATATCTGAAAAAGATATATTTATTTTTATTATCGTTTATAATTACAATTTTTTCATTATCGGCTATTATTTTAGTACTATCACTTTCATCTAATATTAGTTCCTTTTTATTGTTCAAAATTATTTTAGTTTTAGAATGCTTTTCATTTTTTAAATAATCTGCTTTTGATATTTCTCGATAGGAGTAACAACTTGATACAATAAAAGGACATAATAAGATTATTAAGATGATATATTTTGATTTGTATTCTTTCCCCATATCTCCCTCTACATTTGTTTACAATGGCCAATAATGTTTATCTTTTCTCCATTGATTATCTTCTAATTTCAAGTTCTCTGGAAGAAGAATTGCCAATTTCTAATATATAAAAGCCTTTTTGAATGAAAAATCTATCATCTAATATTTAATTGGAGTTTCTTTCCAATTGCTTCAAGATAATTTTTTAATGTTGATATTCTTATATCATCCGAATGGTTCTCTATTCTTGATATTGCTGATTTTTTTGTTTTTAATTTACGGGCAAGTTCTTCCTGGGTTATACCAGCTTCTTCTCTCGCTTTTCTTAAGGCAACACCTATTTTGAAGTTTTCATAGCCAGCTTCAAAATCTTTTGCAAACTTTTTACTCTTTGATTTCCTTTTTTCTATATATATTTCTAGATCATCCATTACCTTTACTCCTATTTAAATATTCTTTCATCCTTTTTGCAGCTAACTCAATTTCTTTTTTAGGTGTTTTTTGAGTTTTCTTAAGAAACCCATTTGTTAAAACAATAAAATTGTTACCTTCAAAAAATCCCAATATTCTTATTGCATTACTTCCAATTTGAACTCTTACTTCCCATAGATCAGTAGAAACCAATTTCTTAAAATATTCTTTGGGGACAAAGTCTAAGTCTCTAATAATCCTTAAAACCCAAGCTACTTTCTGAGCTTGCTTATCAGGTAATCTTTCCAAAAACTCTTCGACCGGGGAATCGCCTCTTTCATTTTTGTAAAAGACTATTTTTTTCATTATACAAAGTTAACATATTTGTGAACCATTACAAATATCTCATTTCTACTTCTTATATATTTTTACTTATTTATTCCGCACTTATTTGAAAATAAATTTTATTTGCTCAAAGGAAACTTGCCTTACCTCATTATCTTCTGCAGTCCTTTACTAATTCATATTGATTTTCAAAAACTTCCATTTGTAATCCCCTTCAAGTTATTTTAAGTATTCAATTGCTTTCTCAATTATAACATCACTTCGCGTCATCAATCTCACATGCCACAAACTACTATCCGAATGCTGGGTAAGTAATCCTGTTTTTCAGGCCCCAAACTGTTTTAAGTGATGATCCAGATGATAGGTTACGAGATTTTCCCATTGCCGTCTTTCCATATCTCCGAAGTATGGATGAATGCTAAATTTATAATCCTGTGGAAGTTCCGCAAATCTTGTAATATATTTTTTTAATATAATTTTATCTTCTGCAAAGTCAACCGGTTTTGTCCCTTCTCCCTTTGTTTGATTGAATCCTTTGGGTGTCGGTACAGTTTTTCCTTTACGAGCTAAAGCAATTATTTCATTCGGATCTACTTTACCATACTCTTCTGCTTCTTTTTCTCCAAATGCCAATCTAAATAGGTCCGTGCAATGACAAATCATCTGGTGAACGTTCATTTTACCGAATGACGGTTTATGTTGAAGTGTCAATTTATCAATTCGTGAAAAGAAATCTTCTATTCTTTTTTGTATCATTTTTATTTTCTATTCGGTCTAATATAGAAAGTAGTACTTACCATCCATTCTACAACTATTTATCAATCCACTTTATTCTCAGTTTTTGCCGTTTAAGAAGATACTTTGAAATACTTAATTATATTATATAATTTGTATTATTCATACTTTTCCCATTCTTCCCAGGTAATTTCCCTTCCGGGAAAAGCTATATTGGTAAATGGCCATTTATTTATTACCCAGGATTTTATATTCTTATATAAATCTTCATCTAATTTTAATTCACTTTCTCTAACCCATAAATAAACTTCGCAATCATATTTCGTTTTTCTGGCGGGTTTAATATAGACACATCCAATACATCTTTTGCCTGATAAGTCTAAGACTGTGTAGGCAAATGCCTTTCTTTCTTTAAACTCATTTTCATGTCTCCTGAGATCTGCTACATTTTCCTCTAATGTCATTTCATCTGTTGGCCATTGCGTTGATTTTCCAAATACGGATCGCAGTCTTTCCTTGCTGGTCATTACTGCTTCATAATCCATCTCTCCAACTTTTGGAGTTAGAACTTCTAATCTATAATGTTCAGTTTTATACTCTAATGGTATTACAAAATCATTTGGAACAAATTCTTTTTTCATATACATAATTAATTCTTCTTCAACATCTATCGGTATTTTAGAATTTCGTTTAACTTCAGGGAACAATATTAGTGGGGGATTTGTCGTTATTTCTTTCGAAAGGTTTACGGTATTTAAATCATCGTGTAAATATTTTCTTTTACCACAGTTTAAAGCATCACATCTTATTCTTATGCCCGGTCTGCAATCATTCCATTCACAAATCCTTCCAATATATTGCAGTTCCCGGTTAGTTAAAAATATATCTGCACCACTTGATATGCTACAAGCTTTACCTTGCAATCTTCGACCAATTTTTGCCAGATGAATTAAATCCATGTCATCAGAAATAGTAACGAGCATGTCTGCATCTTTTGGCTTTTTTTTATCTGTAGTAAGAGAACCCATTAATGCAATTCTATAAATCCCCTTTATTTTTATTGCAGATTGATAGAACTCCTTAACCAAAATTAATAGCTTTGAACGGTAGTCTGATATCATTTTAGTATTTGTTTTAAAGTAGCAAATTGCTACATAGAATTAGACTGAGAATCTTCATAAGTACTATTTTTAATAACCTCCGGTACAGCCTTCCAATCCCGAAGAACTATTGAACATGCGGGTTATATTTACTGCAAACCTCGCAAGTTAATAGATTATTTTTTTCATTCATAAATTCAATGATTATTTTACTTCAAAGGAATTTGAGTATGTTGTTTCAGCAACACTCTCTGTTAATGGATAATATTTAAGTACAAAACGATATATCCCTGTTGAATCAACAATTTCAGATTTTTCAGATTGTAAGGCATAGCTAAATATATCATCTTGTTTTATTGTATCTAATGAGTTTAGACATTTGGAGTTCATATATTGAAACATAAAATTATCAGACCAAACACTATCTTGTTTTATTTGATAAAACATTTCAAGAAAAGTACGACATCTCAGGGTCACCTGGATTTCAGAATTTGATTTGTTATTTACTAAGATACTAATATTATCCGATTTTGAATAGGAGGTTTTATCGGTTTCCAAATAGACTCTATTTAATGAATTATCTGTTTCAGTAGGGTTTTGACAACTATTAAAAATTAGAATCAAAACCGTAAATAAGAATATTATTCTCATAATATTGCCCCTTATGAAAGTTTCCAATAGCTTTTATAATAAACTTTTTTTTAATTACTAACTCATGTTACGCAAATTATTATTTTTGTCATATTGAGGAAGGCGAAATATCTCAAAATTGTGCAAATTATAAACCTTGAGATTCTTCACTTCGTTCAGAATGACAATGTTTGTGTAAGTTCAGCTATTAAATTATTTATCTTTCTTTGCCGGCTCATAGTAAAGAATTACTGCACCGCAATGAAATGTTTTTGTTTTTAAGAGTTTAAGGTTAACTCTATCAATAATGTTTTTAAATAAGGGTAAGCCGCTCCCTAAAACAATTGGATGAACACAAAGCTGGTATTCATCAATTAATTCAAGCTGCGTTAAGGCAGCTATTAAACCCGGGCTGCCGACTAAAATGTCTTTGCCCGGTTGTTTCTTTGAGTTCTAAAACTTCTTCTTCAATACCCCGCTTTGCCACCCTTGCATTTTTCCATTCTACATTTTTCAGAGTGCGGGAAAAAACAATTTTGGAAATGTTGTCTATTGTTACTGCAAACTCATCCATTGATTTGTTACCGGTAGGATTTTTTACTATAGTAGGCCAATATTCCATAAGCTGGTATGTTATCCTCCCGTATATAATGGTGTCTGCGCTGCTTAACAGCTCATTGTAATGTTGAAGTATTTCATCATCTGCAATCCCAGCTGTGTGGTCGCAAAACCCGTCAATTGTCATATTGATTGCTGCAATTGTTTTTCTCATAACTTATATACTTTTAAGTATCTCTTCTTTTTTTAAGAGCTGATGACCTTCGAAGATAGTGAGAATTTCTATTGAAACTTCCTTTCGATAATATACTATTCTATAGCCTTTGTATAATATTTCTCTAATTTGTTCTATAGCAAGTTCTGGAACTATTCTGCCTTTTTCTGGATTATCAGGAATTGTTTCTGCAATAGATATTAATTTATCAGAAAATTCTATGGCAATTTGTGGATTATCTTTTGAAATAAATTCTTCAATTTCTTGAATTCGGGTGGACGCTTCTTTTGTCCAATATAGTTTAATCAACTTCTATTTTCTCTGGCTTTTTTTAATTCCTTTTTTAATTGGGATGTTGTATATCTTTCACCTTTTTCTGAATCTGCTAATCCGCGAGATATTGAATCTATAAATAATTTTGTTTGACGTAATTCATCAAATTCCGAAGGCGATATTAGAACACCTGCAGGCTTTCCATTTTGAGTGATAATCAATGAGCTTTTATTTTCTTGAATTTCTTTAAGATACTTAGCTAAATTTGATTTAAATTGACCAACAGGAATGATATCACTAGATACGACTATATTTCTCATCCTATTTTATCCTTCATTTGTCATAATTATGACTTTAATTTAATCCTTTATTATGTCTTATTCAATAATCTAACCTTCAGCACCTAACGTTGTGCTTAACCCGCAGCTACTTTCAGACATAGCTCCGCCATTTGAGACACATTGAGCGTTTGGAATTATCTAATTTTTTGTAGAAAGGTTCTCCCTTTCCCCACTTATTTTTATGTTAAATTTAAATTATCTCTAAAAAATGAATAATGCAATAGAAATTTCCGGGTATATTAATGGAGAAAATTTTGCATGGTTCTAAATTTTCACTTAATGGTAAAAATCCGGGGATAAGTAACTATTTTCATTATATTATGTGCCAAAGTACCCTATGACTAATAAGAAGCAAGATATTTTGTTAAAAGGCTGAGCTCAAGTATTTATGTAGTCATCAATAGGTGAAAAGATGTTTAGTAAAGAAGTAAATTGACTGAACAGCTAAATAGGATGCCCTTGTTTATGTAAATAGAATTTACTATTGAATATTGATTTTTTTATTAGGTACAATAATTGGATAAATAAATCAATTGTAAAATTATATTTATTGGCATAATTTAGAATTTAAGATAATAATCGATGGGGAGAATATAGCTATTCTTATTAAAATTCTATCAATGTGCAAAATTAAACTCATGAGATTCTCCCCCGTAAAAGATTATATAATACCTTTGAAAATTCGCATATATTTTACGCTAGAAATATTAATAATAGACCGCTGATAGATACAGCCTGGGTTCAATGCTTTGCCAGAGACCGGAAAGGAAAATCTGATGCAAAACTTATTCTATTTATAGTAAAAAGAGATTCTTTATAAGAGGTTAATAAAAATTAATTACATGAAACGTCTGCTACCATTAATTTGGCTTTACATAGTTCCTCTTTTTTTTGATTTAAGCTGCAGCAATCCAACATCTCCGCCGGCCTCTTCAGAAAAACCTAAAGCGGTAAAACTAAAGCTTCTTAATGTAAGCTGTACAGAAGCGTTTATAAATATTATTGCAAATGATACAATTTTACCATTGAGTATTACTCTTAATAAACTAGCTACTTCGGGAGATGAGAAGCCTGTATTTAATTTTACACTTACGAAAACTGATACAATTGTTATAGATACAACTCTCCAGCCGGGTAAAACCTACATTTACCAAACAGCAGAGGAAATAAAAGGAGAAACAGAAAACAGTGATACTTTGCAGGTGAAAACACTTGACACCACAAGCCACAATTTTAGCTGGCAGACATTTACATTTGGAGATCCGGATATAGGAAGCAGCAGTTTAAATGATGCAGTTGTTATTTCTGATGAAAATATCTGGTGTGTAGGGAATATTTATGTTAAAGACACTAGTAAAAATGGATTTAAAACATACAATGCCATACATTGGGATGGGAGCAGCTGGGAACTAAAAGATATTTATTACTACGGAAACTGCAGCGCTCTTGAATATCCACCATTGAAAACAATTTTTGTTTTTCCGGATAATAAAATTGTTGTAACAAATGGAGGAAGTATCGGTTGGTTAAACGGTGATTCTGTTGAATTAGATTGTGATGTTAATCCTTTATTAACTGGGGCAATTAACAAAATTTGGGGAACAGACAGTAAAAACTTCTTTACAGCAGGTAACGATGGTAATATAGTTTACTATCATAACGGTCAATGGAAAAAAATAATAAGCGGAACAGACTTGACAATACATGATATTTGGGGTATTACTGATATGACTGAATCCAAAATTTTAGCAATAGCTTCAGAGATATTTGAAGTTAAGGGCGAAAAAGTCTTGTCAATAAATTCAATTGGAGTAACGGAATTGGAAAATAATGGACTTTCATGGAGTATGGCTACAATATGGTTTTGCAATGAATATAAAGAATATTCTGGCGGAGGTGGAATATATGTAAAAAGATATAATGAAAATAATTGGAAAGAAATTCGTTATACTCAGTATTATACTTACTCAATTAGAGGCAATGGTTCGAATGATATAATAACCTGCGGTGGTAATGGTTACTTAAGTCATTTTAATGGAAAAACATGGAAAGATTATACAGGAAATCAGCTGGAATTAATTTCAGGGAATTACTATTCGGTTAGTATAAAAGGGAATTCCGTTGCTGCAGTGGGGGCTTTAGCAGAGGGAAAGGCAATTGCCGTAATAGGAAGACGTTAAAAAGATTACTCATTATTAAAATATGAGCTAGAATTAAATTATATTGAAAAAATAGTAACTAACTATATCTTTATGTGCTTACTTTTCTATTATATTATAATTATAAAATCACTTGAATTGAATCATTAACGTGTCTACTTTTACAATCTTTTCCAAAGGATCCTTTCGGATGGAGGTCATTTCGTACATGTTTGTTCTTGTTCCCCTTAGAGCTAATACGTCTATTTTTATAATCTTTAACCGCAGAAAAAGGATTTTAATTGTTACTTTATGTTATTTGTCTAATTTATTGCTTCAATAAAAATGATTAGTTAATTTCCTATTAAGAAATTAATGGAGAACGATAATGGAGTCTGTCGATAATTTAGCCAGGCAAGCTATTGAACTTAAGCCTGTGGAACGAATAAAATTAGTTGAAGCTATTTTATACAGCCTTGATAAACCTGACCCGGAAATAGAAAAAAGCTGGATTGCTGAAGCAGAAGCGAGATATGAAGCTTATAAAAAAGGTGAACTTCAGGCAACCGATTGGAATGAAATAAAAAAGAGATATAATTCTTGAAAATTCGTTTTATATCTCCGGCAAATATAGAATTAGATGAAGCAATTAATTATTATGATCATCAATTGCCGGGATTGGGATTTAGACTCTTTCAGGAAATTTCAGCAGCTATCGAACGGATTGAGTTAATGCCGGAAGGATGGACAAAAATAAGTGAGCATACACGGCGCTGCATATTAAAGGGTTTTCCTTATGCCTTGTTATATGTACCTAAAAAAGAAGAAATTCTTATTACTGCTGTAGCTAATCTTCATAGAAATCCTGAACACTACAAAGACAGATTAAAATAAAAATTTTCCTCTTATGATATTGAATAGTAGGATTACTGTTGTTTAGTACCCGTTTAATTATCCTAAGCTGTACTTCTTTTTGAATTGCTGCTTAGTATCTGCGGCTTTTAACAATTAAAGATAATTTTAATTATTACCAAAGTTACGCATGAAGCTGTAATAAAAAGATGACATCTTTAATTTATAAAAATATGATTTATCTAAGCTTACATTTTAATAAGAAAATTGAAGTAATTTTGCTTTTTTAAAGATGTCATCTTTAAATGCGTAACTTCAGTTATCAGGGTTAATTACTGTGGGATTTAGTGGCAGCATTACTTATTACCTGAATGGTCATTGGCGCAAAATAGAAAAGCAGGACGAGTCTGAATATAAATGATATATGGGGAATAAATAATAACGGACTAACGAAAATCTTAGCATTAGCTTCCAATATTTATCAGGTCGAAGATTAAAAGTTATTATCAGTTAATTCAACTTAGATAACTGAACTATCTAATAATGGATTACCCTGGAGTATGGCAAGTGTTTGGTTTTGCAATATGTATAAATTATATACAGGAGGAGATGGATTATTTGTAAAATATGAGCAGGACAATGTATGGAGGAAAATTGATTTACCTTCCTATTATATTTTTTCAATTAGAGGCAATGGATTAAATGATATAATTGTTTGTGGAGGTTTAGGCTATATATGTCATTTTAATGGCAGCACCTGAATTAACTATTTAGGAAACAGAATTAGAACAAGTTGCAGGCAATTATTATTCAATTTCAATAAAGGGAAATTTAGTTTGTGCTGTGGGAGAGACAGCAGACGGAAAAGCAATTGCTGAGGGAATAGGCAAACGCTAAAAGGGAGAAAATCGATTTTAAGGGATGTTTTTTAAAAAGTAGGGATAAATAGTGGCTCGGGATAAAAAAGTGAGCTTAGAGGGGAAAAAATGGCATGAAACCTACGCTATTTCGTAAAGATTTACAGAGTTAGGTTACTAGAATTCGGTACAAATTGATAAAAAGCTTTATGAATGGATATATTGAGAAGATCTCAGGGGAACTATCATGAAAAAATTGTATGATAAAAAATAAAAATGATAGAGAAAAAAGAAGTCAAATAAAAATTTGATTTTGGTTATTTGGTTAGATATTACCCACCCCGCTTTAAGTGGAATTTTACCATTGTGATAGATATTTATAAAGTAAATAGAAAAATACTATAAAGAATATAATAACTTTTTGATATTTATCAGTCAGCTTACTACCTGCAGCCATCTAGATTTTTGCGTATAAAATAAGTAAGCTGTTCTCCAGGAGAGGAATATTATTTATTATTTTGATTGAAGATCATTTTTAGTATTATGCTTAATTATATGAAACATCGGATTCCGTTAATTTGGCTTTACATAGTTACTCTTTTTTTATATTTAAGCTGCAGCAATCCTATCTCCCCGCCGCCTACTAAGGAGCAGCCGAAAGATATTAAACTAAAGCTTCTTGATGTAAGCTGTACAGAGTCATTTATAAATATTACAGTAAGCGATACTGTTTTACCAGTCAATATAACATTAAACAAAGATAATGCAGCCCTATTTAATTTTAGACTTACCAAAATAGATACAATTGTTATAGATACAACGCTCCAAGTCAGGCAAAACTTACATATATCAAACAACTGCAGTGATAAATAGTGAAGAACAGAAGAGTGATACACTGCAAGTAAGAACACTTGATACAACAAGTAACAACTTTACCTGGCAAACTTTCACTTTTGGAGATGCTGATGCAGGCAGCAGTGAAATTTATGACGCTGCAATAATTTCTGAAGATAATATTTGGTGTGTAGGAGAAGTAAATGTTAATGACACGCAGTGAAAATGGTTATCACAACTTATAAATGCTGTTACATTGGGATGGGATTAATGGGAATTTAAAAAAGAATTCCTTATATATTATCAATGAGAAAACATCTTATCTCCGATACAGATCGGTTTTCTGCTTTTACTCAAAATGATATTTTATTTAGGAATGGAGGTAGATTCACTGGAATGGTAGAAAATTTAATCCGTTCAACTATCCATCTTATGTTTGGGGTCCTTATATAATCAACAAAATCTGGGGAACATCGAGTAACAATTTTTATATTGTTGGAGACAGCGGAAATATTGCCCACAACCAGAACGGAAGGTGGAGTAAAATAGAAAGTGGAACAACTGCTAATATAAGAGATATCTACGGAACAACTACCCCTGTTTCAGGAATATTTAAAATATTGGCAGCAACAAATGCAATTAATAATTATAGGATATTAACTCTAAATTACTCATTCGCAAAGGATACATTAAACTGGCCAACCAATAAAAGCTTGTCCGGGATATGGCTTAATGGCAGAGACACTTATGCCGGAGGCGATGAAATCTGGAAAAATAGGAATAATATCTGGCATCAAGAAACTTCAACCGGATATTTTTTTACAAGAGTAAAAGGAACTAATAGCAATAATATATACGGAATTGGACCGGATGGAACTGTACATTTTAACGGCTCAACCTGGCAAATAATAAAACCTAGACCCGAAGGGTTAGTGATAGTTTCCGGTGACTGTAGTAATAACAAAATAGTTTTAGTAGGATTTGCATCAAGCGGTGGTGTGGTTGGCAAAGCCGCTGTATTGATTGGAACACAAATAAAATAATAAAACACTTCAAAAATATTTTAAGAATAGATCATCTATTTTATTGTCCCTCAACTATTTTTATTTCTTCTTCTGTTAAGCCGTAAAGCTGGTAAACTAATTGGTCTATTTGTTTATCTGCAGCTTCTATTTGTCTTTGGTGTGAGGTTTTTTCTTGAGGGGTTTTAGCGTTACTGGATTCTTTCCGGAAAGGTTTTTCTGTATTGCTTCATCATCAGAAGTATAAATCCTTAAATGCCAGTCCAACAGATACTGGTATGCTTCAATTAAAAATGAGCCGGAACCGCAGGCAGGATCAAGGACTTTAATTTTACTTACTTCTTTGAGGGAAAGAAACCCCTCCTTTATCCTCCCCTTTGGTAAAGGGGAGGAGGTTTCTCCCTCGAGGTAAACCGGTCGAAATGAGAGCAGCCTTCCAAGAGTATTTTCAACTATATATTTTACAATATAGGTCGGAGTATAATAAATCCACCGGCTTTCTTTACTTCCGGTTTGTCATCAATAACTGCATGATGACCCTCTGTTAATCTTATTATTTTGCCAAGAAACTGTTCATATACCTGTCCAAGTATATCTGCCGGCAATACTGAGAATTCAAAGGGAGAATCAGGATAGTAAAGATTTTTAATTATCTCCTTTAAGATTTTATCATCTATTTCAAGCTGTGGTGTTAGTTCGTCCGGACTTTCCGCTTTTCCCTTTTTCAACTTCAAAATGGAATAGTTCCGGATTGACAAAATACAAATTTCAAATAAATAGCAATCTCGAAATTCAGAATTTCAAAGAGGTTATCCGTGACATTTGGCAAGCAGGGAAAATTTTTTCGAGCTTTTGGGGGGATATTTTTGGTATTTTTAGGGTTCTGTTAGCTTGGAGTTACCTTGGAATTACCTTGGAGTTACCTTGGAGTTACCTTGGAGTTACCTTGGAGTTACCTTGGAGTTATAGCGGAGGTGGAGCGGAGGTGGAACTGAGATGCAATTGGAGTTAAAAAGGAAGGAAGAAAGACAGGCACTACACTTCGATTCCAGCCTATACTAAAGTTCCAACTGGCAGGCGTTCAGAATGATAATGTTTGTGTAACTTCAATTAATAAAATTTTAAGCAATTAAAGATAATCGAACCTGTACCATCCCTTCATGAGATATTATCAGTGAAATTTTCTCTGTGAACCTCTGCGTCTTCTCAGCGCTCTCTGCGGTTAACAAGGTCTTTTGTTTTTATTCTTAATGTTTAATAGGTTTAACACTATGGAAAAACAATTAATATATTACTTCCTAAATGATGATGAGCTTCTCCGGATTTCAAATAGAATCAAACAAGCCGAAAAAACTACAGCCGGAGAAATATGCGTAAGCATCAAAGAGCATAAATCATTCCGTCAAAGGAAAAAATCAGTAAGGGAGCTTGCCGAAGAGGAGTTTTTTAAATTAGAAATCAATAAGACAAGGGATAATACCGGCATTCTGATTCTTATTCTCCTTGAGGATAGGCAATTTTATGTTCTTGCAGATAAGGGGATCAATGAAAAGGTTGAACCTAAAACATGGGATTCCATTAAAGATGAAATGCAGAGAATGTTTTTGAAGGGAAATTTCAGTAAGGGAATTATTCACGGTGTTGAAGAAGTTGGAAAAATTTTAAGTGCTCATTTCCCTATTAAGCCTGATGATACCAATGAAATTTCAAACAAGAGTTATAATTGAATAGCCTATTTAAAACGTAACCCACCTCTAAATCTCCTCCCGGGAGGAGACTTTGACTGAGCATCTTAATTCAATTATTGTAAATTCAGCTCTTTAATCTTCTCTTTCAGCAGTTTCCTTTCAGCCTTCGAAGTAGTCAACTTAACAGCCTTTTCCAGGTGGTATTTTGATTTATCGATATTATTTGTTTTAACATATAAATCGGCAAGAGCCGAATGATATAGATAATAATTTTCGAGGGTTTCTTTATTTTCAATCTTATTGATCTCATCAATCCCTTCCGCAGGTCCGTTTACCCTGGAAAAAACGATTGCTCTGTTAAGTGCAACAACGGGAGTTTTTTTAATTTCGTATAAAAGGTTATACATTGCCAGAACCTTATTCCAATCAATTTCATGCATATTTTTTGCAGTAGTATAAAAATATGCAATTCCGGCTTCGATATGATATCCGGTCATTTTGTCTCCGCCTGATGATTTTTCAAGATGTTTTATTCCCTTTACGATTAAATTATTGTCAAAGAGGGTTCGATCCTGGTTTTCCATTAAAATTATATTCCCATCCTTATCTAATCTTGCGGGTGTTCTTGCATAATGGAAAAACATTAACGCAAGCAATGCGTGAACTTCAGGTTTATCAGTAATGGTATGTTCCGTTAATAATTCCGTTAATCTTATTGCTTCTTCAATAAGAATATCTCTTATCAGAGTATCCTCATTTGATGAATTGTATCCTTCATTGAACAAAAGATAGGTTGTAGATAAGACATTATTTAGTCTCGTTTCAAGTTCACTCCCTGTTGGAATTTCAAACTTTATTTTCCCTTCTCTAATTTTCTCTTTCCCCCTGGTTAATCTTTTAGTTATAACAGCTTCATTGGTTAAAAATGCGTTTGCAATTTCTTTGATGCTCAAACCGCATAAAGTTTTCAAAGCAAGGGCTATTTGTGATTCTACAGGCAGATCGGAATGACAGCATGTAAAAATCATTCTAAGCTGACTATCTTTTATTTCATTTTCTGAGAAATACTCTTTAACGCTTCCGCTTAGAGACCATTCCGATTTTAAAGCTGCAGACAGTTCCAGGGAATAATCCCTTGCAAATTTCTCTCTTCTCAAAATATCTATTGCATTATTTTTAGCTGCCCTGTACAGCCATGCAGAAGGATTATCAGGAATTCCCTTATACGGCCAGCTTTGCAGGGCTTTTAATAATGTTTCCTGGACGACATCTTCGACAAGCTCTAAATTATTTATTCCGAAAATTTTGGTTAGAGCGGATGTAATTTTGCCGCTTTCATGACGAAATAGATGCTCGACCAGGTTTGATATTCCTTTAACGGGTGAATTCATATAAATGGGTTTATGCATCCTCTACAAGGATGTTTGTTTTCGGGATAATATTTACCTACAATAATTTGACCTCTACAAGGTCAAAAAAAGGCTCACTTTGGAGGTGAGCCTCAACTTAAGGTTTAAATTACATCATATCGATTTTTCTAACCTGTCTTATTTCCACGGTACCGCCTAAATTAAAATCGGGATAATTTTTTGCTATTTCAACGGCTTCATTCATATCATTTGCTTTTATAACAAAAAAACCTCCAACCAATTCTTTTGATTCCGGAAACGGACCATCGGTAACAACTACCTTGCTGCCGTTCTTTTTAAGGGTCTTACCTCCTTTTAATAAAGGTTCACCCCCTTCATAAATCTTCCTTTCGGAAAGATCCTTAATCCAGCTATACCATTTGGCTGTTTCCTTTTGTGCTTCTTCGGCAGATAGCCTGGCATCTTCATAATCGGCACCTTTAAAAATAAACATAAACTTTTCCATAACTGAACTCCTTATTTTTTGTTATTAAATTTTGATTCATATTAATGACGAACGGGAAAGATAAATATGGACACTTTTAAATAACAAATTAAGAATAAAATATTAATGTTTAATTGTTTAATTGCTTAATTGTTTAATTGTTTAATTGTTAAACACTAATGTATCCATGTTCAAATAATTAAACTTCGTAGAACATTATTTTATACACAACATTTTTAAAACCCTCTAATAATTGCAAAACTAGCAGCTATTTAATGGTACGTTTTTTATGGTTAAGGTTATAAATACTGAGCGGGGTTATCATGAAAAACATATCTTACATTCTTTTAAGTATTTTAATCTTAATATTTATAATTTCTCAAACAGCAAATGCTCAAGTTTCAAGAAATCCGGATCAAAGCAGACCAACATCCAGAATTCCCGGATCAAATACGGATAGAAATACTCCGGATAGAGGCGGGGCAACTATTACTAAAGAAAGACAAACTCCTTCGATTCAGGTAATAAGTAATCCAGTTGCAGCAAATCCTGTAAGCTATCCTGAACCTCCGGTTAGGCATCCTATACGTCCCTGTCCTCCGCCGCCTCCGCCGATAGTTGAACCGGTTATTATTATCGATTATAATCCGACTATAGTTATCGATGTACCTGACCCAATAATTGGAGATAACCCGGTATCGGAAGTTGAAGTAAATGAACTGACTATAAAAAGATTAGATGAAGCTCTTAAAAGTAATCCCAAAGATACCATTCTGTATTTTTTGAGGGGGAATGCTAAACTGGTTACGCATGATTATTACGGAGCAATCGCGGACTTTTCAACTTATTTAGAATTGGTTCCGTGGGATAAGGAAGCTTATTTTAAAAGAGGGTTATCTTATTTGTACTACGGAGATAGACAAAATGCTTTAATTGATTTTCAAATTGCATCGGAATTGGGTTATAATAAGGGAGATTCAATAATTAAAAAATATTATTGAGCTGTTGTTTGTTGGGACAACTTTTACCCGGAAACTCAAAAGTTTCATCTTCAATAAAGAAGCTGCGGATAATTCATCAAACAACAGCTCTTGAAATAATTGCATCAACACTTATGCCAATACCCATATAATCTATTTCCTTCGTTCATTATTAACAATTTCCCCTTTACACTAACTACTATCGGAAGTTTTTGTATTTTGTTTAGACATATAAACTAAATTAATACATAATCTGTATAAATCTTACCGGTATTTTTCCGTACTTCACCGAATTTTTCTTAATAATCTTAACCAAAACCTTTATCTTTGATGCAAAGAATTAAGGAGAAAAAATGGAAGAATTAAAAATAAATAGAAACTCCGGAGTTTCCGGCACAAGAATATTTGTTGGAATTATATTAATACTAATCGGCGGGTTATTTCTTTTAGACAATCTTGATATTTTTTATTTCGATATACCCAGAATAATTTTTTCTTTCCCTATGGTTCTCATGATTTTTGGGGCAATTATTATTATAAATTCAAGGAAGAAAATATTTGGAGCATTACTCTTTGCTTTCGGTCTATTTTTAATGATTCCAAGAATATTTCCATGGATACATTTTAATGCGAGTATAGTTTTTCCAATTGTTATAATTTTGCTAGGTATTTTTATAATTACCCGGAGACGTGATTATTCTCATGATCCGGCAAAAGTAAATGCCTTTAACATAAAAGGGCATGATTTAAATGCCGATAAAATAGATGAAATTTCGATTTTCGGAGGGGGAGAAAAAATAATCTATTCTGAAAATTTTCAAGGAGGCAACGTTACTTCTATCTTTGGGGGTTCGAATATCGATCTTACAAACTGTAAATTGGCACCAGGAGAAAATGTAATAGATGTTCTGGCAATTTTCGGCGGAAATACTTTTATAGTACCTAAAAACTGGAATGTCAGAACAGATGTTTTTCCTATGTTCGGAGGATTCTCTAATAAAATCTTCCGTGACCCGAACACAGTGGTTGACCAGGATAAAACTTTGCTGATAAAAGGGATTGTTATTTTCGGAGGCGGTGAAATAAAAAGTTATCATTAAGGCTTAAAATGCTCACTAACCCTTTATTAAAAAATTTTAGAAATTTTAGTCTCTATCTTCTATTCTGGCTGATTCTCATGCTGTTGTACTTTATTATTCTAATGACAGGAGAAAAGATTGAATTATCAATTGCCGTTGCCGACAGTATAATTTTTAATTTAATACTTTGCGGACTGGGATTGAGCTTCTGGTACTCAGCAAGATATATATCTTTCGAAAATAGCAAAATATCTAAAATAATTTTGAGTCATGCTCTCGGCGGCTTTATTACTTCAATAATCTGGCTTCTGCTCGGATATTATATTATTACATCTATTTATCCTTCATCTTTAATCTATAAAAGTTTTTTTTATTCAACTCTTCCCTGGAGATTCCTGATTGGACTCCTCTTTTATTTTTTAATTACAACTTTTTATTATGTTATAATTTATTATACGGGGTTCCAGGAAAGGATAATCCAGGAGTCGGAATTAAAAAACCTGATTACACAGGCAGAGCTCAAATCACTAAAGTTTCAAATTAATCCTCATTTTATTTTCAACAGTCTAAATTCCATGAGTGCTTTAACTACTATAGATCCCGATAAAGCGAGGAGCATGATCTTAAAGCTTGCAGATTTTCTCAGGTATACCCTTGCAAATAATGAAAGACAAAAAAATAAATTGAAAGAAGAACTGAATAATATAAAACTCTACCTCGATATTGAAAAAATCAGGTTTGAAGACAAGTTTGATTTTATTGAAAATGTTGAACAGGGATGCCTGGAAAATTATGTACCTAATATGCTGTTGCAGCCTCTGATTGAAAATGCAATAAAACATGCTGTCTATGAATCTATTGACAAGGTGATATTAAAGCTGGAATGCAAAAAAGTACATGAGTTTATAAATATATCTCTCGAAAATAATTTTGAAAATGGAAACTCAAAGCCGAAAGGTGCGGGAATAGGAATAAAAAACATTGCAAACAGGCTCGAACTCCTGTATAATAGAAAAAATCTTTTGGAAGTGAAAAAGGAGAATAATATTTTTAGAGTTGATTTATTTATTCCGGTTTCGGAATAACAACGAAAAAAATATGGAAGATAAACTTACAGCCATAATTATTGATGACGAAAGCCTTGCCCGCCAGATCATAAAGAAATATTTGGAAGAATTCAGCAGCATTGAACTAATTGCCGACTGCAGCAACGGACTCGAGGGGATAAAAAAAATAAATGAGCTGCATCCCGATTTAATTTTTCTTGATATTCAGATGCCGAAAATAAACGGATTTGAAATGCTGGAAATTCTTGAAGAACCTCCTGTTATTATCTTTACCACTGCATATGATCAATATGCCATCAAGGCTTTTGAAGTTAATGCTGCCGACTATTTACTAAAACCTTTTTCAAAAGAAAGATTCAACGAAGCGATAGAAAAGGCCAAAGTTTATTTGAGAGACAAATCCATACAAGGTGATCAGCTTAAAAAGTTAATAAATCATAATGACGAGCAGAAAGAATATATCGAAAGAATAATTGTAAAGGATGGTTCAGATATTCTTATTATTCCTGCAGAACAGATTAAATACATAGAAGCACAGGATGATTATATTATGATATATTCCGAAATGGGTAAATTTTTAAAGCAGAAAACTATGAAGTACATGGAAAGACACCTTAATCCCAATGAATTTGTACGGATTCACCGCTCTTACATTGTATCGATTAAAGAGATAGAAAAAATTGAGCAGCTTGGAAAAGAATCTTTTTTAGTAAAATTAAAAGACAAAACCAGGACTTTTCCAGTAAGTAAAAGCGGTTATGAAAATTTAAAAAAAGTATTAGTTTAGGTTCTAAATTTGCTTATATTATTGTTTTATCTTCCAGGTCACACTGGTAAATGTAAAATATAGATAATAATTGATTTTTCTGTAGGTTTTGCTATTTTTATTAGGCTTCTCAACTTTAGGAAAGCAGTGTTCTTATTCTCATCAATGGCAATATTATTTATTTGAATATTGAAAAATTCTACTTTTTATATTGGTTTACTTTTTGTGATGATTCTATGATCAATCTTTAAGAAGATAATATTTTTTAACAGAATAGAACTTGAGGGATGTATGAATAAAATTTTACTGCTGTTTCTTACATTTATTATCGGCCCCTCCTTCGCTTACAGCCAGGAACAAAGTTATTATTTAGGAACCGGAACCCCAGATGATCCGGCGCCAACATCGTGTGCATCATGCCATACTGCGGGGTCTACTGCACGTGAAACTCCATATTATGATACATGGAAATTGACACTGCACGCTCAAGCACAAGATTCCGTATCGGCGACGAATACCCATTTCAGCTTTGATTGTTTGAGATGCCACAATGTCGGCTGGGATCCGGCGGTTGATAATTACGGTGCCGATGAATATGTAAAGAAAGATTCGACACAAACACCAAATTATGTTATTACGGATCAAGCTAATTGGAATAGAGTCAGAAACGTCGGATGCGAAGCTTGCCATGGTCCGCAGGGAACTGCAGACAGGCAACTGGATCTGGTTAAACACTTTACAGGCGGAATTACATTAGATTATTCAGCCGAAAATTGCGGTAAATGCCACTCAGACGTGCATACCCCATATTATGAAGAATGGTCTCAATCGGGACACGCACTTTCGGCTAAACAATCATTTATCGTCAATAATCCTGAGTGCGTTAAATGTCATGTAGCTCAAAGCTTTATTGCGTTTGCAAAAGATCCTGATAATTATAAACCAGAAATCTTGGCAACAGGTCAGGATATTCAACCTCTAACTTGTGTTGCTTGCCATGATCCTCATAGTAATAAGAATATACATCAATTAAGATTTCCAATTGAAGCCGGGACAAGAGTAATATGCGACCAATGCCATACTACAGATATAGATTCTGTAGATATAAACACTGAACCACATCATACAACATCAGAATGTTTGAGCGGCTCAAAGAATTTCGGATACCAGTATCCGGGGGAAAAATATCCAAATTCACCCCATACATATGCAGTATTGAACAGATGTGTAACATGCCATGTTCATTCATCGTCAACTGCTGATCCTCTTACAGGGTTCTTTTCAACGGGTCATACATTTAATCCTAAAACATCGGCATGTGCACAGCCAAACTGCCATCCGAATTTTTATTCACAGGTTGACACATCAAATCACGAGAAAATGTTTGATTACAAGAGAGCACAAACCGTTACCGACAGTTTAATAAATGTACTTTCAAACAAACTTGCAGGTGCTTCTTCCGCAGATTCCGCAACTGATTCTTTCAAGGAAGCCAAATACAATTTATTAGCGGTCGAAAATGAAGGAAGTCATGGTGTTCATAATACTTTACTTGTTCAAAAATTATTGTCCGATGCAATAAGTCATTATATTCCAACCGGAATTAAGGATGTTAGTGAAATTCCGGTCAGTTTTGCATTAAGTCAAAACTATCCGAATCCATTTAACCCGACAACAGAAATTAAATTCTCAGTGCCATTCGGCAGTAATGTAAGTATTAAGATATATGATGTTCTGGGAAATGAAGTGACAACATTGATAAACGGATATTATGCACAGGGAACTTATAATGTTAGATGGAATGCAGGGAACTATGCTTCGGGAGTATATTTATATAAGATTGAAGCTTCGAATTTCATAATGATAAAGAAAATGGTTCTGCTCAAATAATTAAATTTTTATCATACAGAGGAGAGTCCACTCCTTTGCAAAGATGTGGGCTCTTTTATTTATAAACCACATTAGGAGAAGATGCAATGTTTACAAAATTTATTTTAGCTGTTGCACTTATATTACCCATAACTGTATTCGGATACACTCCAAGCGATACTGCTGCAACACATTCATTTGTAGGAACTTCGACTTGCGGAATGTGCCACAAGTCAGATAAACAGGGAAATCAACTGAAAGTCTGGGAAGGTTCAATGCACGCTAAAGCTTATGAAACTTTGAAAACTGAAAAAGCTGATAAAATTGCAAAAGATAAGGGATTTAGCACACCTGCGGTTAAGACTGAAGCTTGCTTAAAATGTCATGCAAGCGGGTATAACCTTGCAGCAGAATTTAAGGGTGCAAAATTCAAAGTTGAAGATGGGGTTCAGTGTGAAACTTGCCATGGTGCAGGTTCTGATTATAAGAGCATAAAGGTTATGAAAGATAAACAACTGGCAATTAAGAACGGTTTGGAAATGCACGATAATACTGAAGAATTCTGTAAATCATGCCATAACCCGGAAAGCCCGACTTTTGTTGAGTTTAACTTTAAGGAATCATGGGATAAGATTAAACACCCTATTCCACAGAAATAATAGAACTCAAACAAAACTGATTTAGAAAAAATGAAAAGACTTGTCTTCCTATTTGGGATTATTATATTCTTGAATTCCGGTGCATTTGCTCAAAGTATAAATGGAAGATTTACTTCTTCTATCTATTCTTTCGAAAGATTTGATACATTAAATGTTTCAAGTACTTATGCCCGTACGTATCAGATGCTTAATCTTAATATAAACCAGGGGAATTATTCTCTTAGATCTTATATTAATTTTGAAAGTGATCTTTCAAAGGATATTAAGAACGATCCGTTATTAAGATTCTATAATTTATATTTTGAAGCACGAAAAGTTTTTGATATTGCAACGGTAAAAATAGGAAGACAGCCTTTATTTAATAGTGTCGCAGGGGGAATCTACGATGGGATAAATTTTGACGTAAAAAAAGGGGATTATAAAATTACAGGCTATTACGGCGGTAATGTACCTGCTTATCAGAAACTTAAATTAACTAATGACTGGAACAATGATTTTATCTACGGCGGTAAGATTACTACCACTGCTCTGGATAATTTCCAGATGGCTCTAAGCTTTGTAAATAAAAATTTTAGAGTTCAGGATTATTATGCCACAAGGTTAGATGCTGATTTGAACCCTATTACTGTCTTAATCAGAAACAATTCTAATCAATATAAATTTGCTTCCGGTGAAATAGACTATGACCTTAAAGATGCTTTATCAATTAATACAAAACTTGACTATGATCTGAATTTTGATGAAGTATCCAAGGTTGAATTCTATGGAAACTATGAAAAAATTTCCAACTTAAGGTTAAATTTATATTATAATTACCGTGAGCCCAGAATTAGATATAATTCAATTTTTTCGGTCTTTGATTATGGAAATACCCAGGAAATAGAAGCCGGAGCGGATTATATTTTGAATAAAACTTTCACTATCACCGGGAAAGTCGGTGATGTAATTTATAAAGATGAAACTTCTCAAAGGGCAACAATAGCGCTTGCTACTAATTACGGCACACTCAGCTATAGAAAAACTTTTGGTTATGCCGGAGAACTGGATGCAGTTTCAGTCTATTCAGCTTATTCTTTTTTAGAAGGATTATTTACCCCCTCTGTTGGTTTGTCTTACATTACATATAAACTTTCTCCGGATGATAAGAGTAAAAACAATTTAACCACACTATTAGCAGGGTGCAACTACAGACCATGGAAATTGTTATCATTTGATTTACAGGGACAATTCTTAAATAATAAAATTTATAAAAACGACTTCCGGTTATTCTTTAAAATAAATTACTGGTTTAATACTATACTAGGGTTGATGTAAAATGAAATTTAGACTCTTCTATTTATCGATAATTCCGTTATTAGCATCAGCTTTAATACTTACTGCATTTTCTTCAAATGATACCACGGGTGTTAAATATAGAAACAAAGGACTTATAAAATTTTCACATAAATTCCATCTGGATGGTATAACGGACTGCCAATCCTGTCATACAGGAGCAGTTAAAAGCACTTCACTTGATGGTGTTCTATTTCCTACTATGGATGACTGCAGTCAATGTCACGATGTTACCGATGAAAACAATTGTAAGATGTGCCATTATGATGATACCTTTGAACCATTGATTAAAAAAGAAGTAAACTTAACATTTAATCACAGCTTACATGTAGAAAAGCAAAAACTCGAATGTGAAACATGCCATAAAGGCTTTAAAACAGTTGATTACAGCTGGGAATTAAAGAATCCTGACCCGGTAATGGATGACTGCTATTCATGTCATAATAATAATAATAGTGCTACTCTGGCAATGAATAATTGCCAGTCATGTCATATTTCAACTGCAGAATTAAAACCGCAGGATCATAAATCAGTTAATTTTATTTCGAACCATAAATTTGCAGCTAAAAAAATTAATGCAGACTGTGTAATGTGTCATGATAATAATAACAATTCATGCGAAGATTGTCATGTAGCTACCAATACTATAACAGAAGCAAATACACCCAATGACTTTTTCCAGCCTTTCTCTCCCGGTACTTCCGTAAAAGGTCCGAAGGAACAAAAATTATCAAGAGTTCATGACTTAAATTATATTTATACACACGGAATAGACTTGAAAGGAAAAACAGCAGAGTGCCAGAGCTGTCATCAGGTTGAGACGTTCTGTGCAAACTGCCATCAATCCGATAATGCCGATTATTCATTAAGCGGAGTCGTTCCTGTTTCGCATATAAAATCGGATTTTACAACAATAGGTGTTGGAACAGGCGGGGGTGAACATGCTAGATTAGCTCGTAGAGATATAGAGAACTGCGCCTCATGCCATGATGTTCAAGGGGGTGACCCAACCTGCATTACATGTCATTTAGATAGTGATGGTATAAAAGGGACTAATCCTAAAACGCATCCTGTAAACTTCATGCGAAATGACCATGGCGACTGGCACGACAGTCAGGGTTCTATTTGTTTTAATTGTCATACAAGTTCGAGTCCTTCTTCACCTCCCGGAGTTGGTTTTTGCGGATATTGTCATGGGAGTCAACCGAAATGATGAAATTGAAATATAATAAGTCATTCATTTTTTTATTTTATATTGCTGTAATTTCAGCTGTTTTATTCATTTCAAGCTGCAGTAAATTAGACGAGAATGATATTACCCAGCCTCAGACAGTTAACGTACATAAACCTGGTATATTAAATAAACAATCACTAAACTGGCACGGAAATTTAATAAGGGATAATCATTGGAACATGAAGGAGTGCCAGCAATGTCATGCATCCGATTATTCAGGTGGTATAGCTGGCGCAAGCTGTTTAAATTGCCATAAGAATCAAGGGGGGCCTGAAGCATGTAATACATGCCACGGAGATTTTAATAATATTGCAAGGATAGCACCTCCACGGGATATTAATAGAGATACATCAACTTCAGTACTCGGAGTCGGGGCACATGCACAGCATTTATATACAACAACATTAGGAAATACGGTTTCATGTTCGAACTGCCATAAAGTGCCTCAAAGTTTATCTTCACCAGGTCATGTAGATACAGATCTCCCTGCAGAAGTCACATTGACAGGGCAGGCAATTTCTCACGGTGCAGCTAATGCAGCATTTAATTATTCAGACGGAAGTTGTGCAAACACTTATTGCCACGGAAACTTTACTTTTTATAAAGATTCAACTTCATTAAGAAATCAGTTTGCATATACTGCAGATAAAATGACCGGACTTAGTCAAACTGTAGTATGGAATAATTTAGATGCTTCAAAAATTAAATGCGGTACCTGCCACGGATTACCTCCGGCTGGCCATATACAGGTTGATATAAAAGACTGCGCAGGCTGCCATGTAGGAGTAGTTGATGAGTTCGGAAATATCATCGATAAAACCAAACACATGAACGGCAGAATTGATGTGTTTGGGGAATAAATAAGGGGGGATCATGCTTTTCATTTAACTTTATTTTTGTCTTCTATCGTTCTTTCTAAATTCTATAAATTCCACAGGGACTCCGTTTTCTTTAATCATAGCAACCCTAGCTCCTTTTGAAGGGAAGGTTATCTCTCCAATTAATTTTTTTCCCTTGACTGCTGCATCAAGATCATCAACTTCAAATGCAATATGAGGAATTTTTTTAATTATATCCGATATTGGACTGTCACTTTCAAAGCGCATCCATTCGATTCCATATTCACTCGTTTCAAATCCTGAAACGTAAAATTTATATTTCTTTAAATATTTCTCATTCTGTTTTTTTTCTTCAGTCGGGATACCAATATGATGAAAGCGCATCCCCAGTTTGGATAATGCCGATGGGGGTTCATTATCCCTTCTTTTCTTATTTTTCTTTTCCATTTCTTCAGTAATCATTTTAAGCGGGGTTACTTTCAACATTGCCTATTTCTTCTTCTTTAAGAACTTGAGCAAGATTATACCTATTATGGTCAACCCAATAAGCCCAAGCAATTAACAGCCACTGTGATAAACCTGCATATCCGATTGCCTCTGCAGAAGGAGGCGGAGGACTAAAAACATTAGAGAAATAAACTACAAAAAGAAATATCAATAATCCCCAGAAAGCATATTTCCCTGTTTTATTCCTTGCTCTTGTTGCCGAAGAATATAAATAAGCACCGAGTGCAAAGATGACAACTTCAACTGCAATTGAAAATGGGACAGAATTCCAAATACCAAAACCTACTTTAAAATCAGACCATGGTAAAATGGGAAGGTCAGGCCGGTGCACGATTAAATCCAGAACCCAATGGCTGAGGACAAGTGCCCCAAGAAGGATAGAGCCTTTTATATTCTTCCGGGAAAAAAAATATACTACCCCAAATAGAAATCCCCAGATAACTGCAAACAACAGGCTATGAGAATATGGATAATATGTAAAATTAAGAGGGTTTGCTGCCATTAAACCGGGCACTATTTTAACATGTTCAATACCGGATAGGATTAAAAAAGGCCATATGAGATCGAGAAATTGTGCCGCAAAAAATAAAGTACCTAAAGATGGATTACTGTCAACTTTCTTTCCGATAAAGCCGACTCCATAATGTCCAATAAACAATTCTTATTCCTCCTTTGAAAATTTTAATAAAGATATTAACTATTATACTTTTATGCAATAGTATTTTCTTTTTTCAAATCACAAATTTATTTTCAGTTCAGGGGAATAAACAATTTTAATTCATCCTCTTATCTCTTTTATGAAAGCACGGATATGTTCAGGAGTTGTTCCGCAGCAGCCGCCTACAATATTTACCCCCTCATTAATCAGCCTTTTCATTTTTAAGCTCATCATTTTAGGAGTTTCCGGAAATACGGTTTTGTTGTTTTGAATAATAGGAATACCTGCATTAACATGGACCAGTACAGGTGTTGTTTTATCAGCCTCTCTTATTTCATGAACTACTTCAATCATTTGATCGGTACCAACTCCGCAATTTGCACCGATTATATCAGCACCGGCTTCTTTAACAGCACTAATCATTTCTGCAGGTGAAACCCCCATCATTGTACGATAGTATCCATGGACTGTTTTCTGATAAGTAAATGTGCATATTACCTCAAGATCAGTAAATTCCTTTGCAGCACGAATTGCAAGACACGCTTCATCAGTTGCTGACATTGTTTCAATACAAATAGCATCTGCCCCGCCTTTACTCAAAGCTTCAACTTGAATTCTGAAACCATCATAGACTTCTTCCTCAGGTATTTCCTGCATCATTATAATAGCGCTTGAAGGTCCTATTGAACCAAGCACAAAATGATCATCACCTGCAGCTTCTCTTGAAATTGCTGCCGCAGCTTCATTTAATTCAAAAGCTCTGTCCTGAAAACCAAAATGTGCAAGTCTAAGCGGATGAGCACCAAAACTGTTAGTTAAAACCATATCGGAACCGGCATCAATGTAACTTTTTGCTATACTATAAACTTCCTTTCGATGAGTAACATTCCAGATTTCCGGGCATTCACCTACACCCAATCCTAATTCATGAAGGAAAGTCCCCCATCCTCCATCAGATATTAATATTTTTCCGTTTTCAATTGCTTTAAGAATTGATTTCATTTTAATTCCATTGTATTAAAAAAATAATTTATATAAATAAAATAAGTATCTGAATCAGTATTGAAAGATGACATCTTTAATATTTAAAAATAACTTAATCTGAATTATATTTTAATAAAATATTGAAAGGAATTTTCCCTTATTAAAGATGTCATCTTTTTTTATCAAGTGAATTTTTCTTCTAATTCCTTCTTTACAGCTTCAGCAGTCTCTTCAATAGTTCCATTATATTCTTCTTCATCACTCCATTTCCATTGATTTAAATAGCTATCTTCATCGACTAAGTTTTGAGCTTTGGCGATACTATCGATTTTAGCCATAAACTTAGGAGGCATTTCAATTTTGACCTCATCAAAATCATCCCAGATTTTAATCTGGGACGGAATGTCCTGCCAGTATAATATTTGATAATAAGCCATTATAATTCCTATTTCTTTTCAACTAAATTTAAGAAAAGATCAACAGCACTGCTTGCATCTGAACCATAACCATCGGCTCCAATTTCATCAGCAAACATTTGGCTGACGGGTGCCCCTCCAATTGCCATTTTAATTTCATTCAAGCTTTTTTCTTTTAAAGCCATCGATTACAGTTTTCATATAAGTCATAGTAGTAGTTAACAAAGCGCTCATCCCGACAATATTAGGATTAAATTTCTCTGCGGCATTCAAGAACTTTTCAAGGCTTTGATCTACCCCTATATCATGGACTTCGAAGCCGGCGCCTTCGGCCATCATACAAACAAGGTTTTTTCCTATATCATGCAAATCTCCACGTACCGTACCCATAACAAGAACTCCTGCCGGTTTAACACCAGAATCTTTCGCAGATAAAAGGGGTTTCAAAACTGCCATACCGGCTTTCATCGCTCTTGCTGCAATAAGCACTTCCGGCACATAAAGAATATTATACTTAAAATCTTCTCCCACAACACTCATTCCGGCAATTAAACCTTCATTCAAAATTTCCTGGGCAGTTTTCCCTTCTTCTAAAGCATCTTTAGTCATTTGTTCAACTTCTTTTGCTTTCCCCTCATAAAGATATTGATTCATTAAAGCGTAATCAGGCATCTATATATTTCCTTTTGTTTTTTATCTTTTAGAATTAAACTCGTTTAGGGCATTCTGCATTGCAAGAATATTTTCTTTAGGCATTCCGGGGCTTGTGCCTCCTCCAACGGAAAGGATTATACCTTCACCACCGCTTTTTTCCAAAACTTCCAGAGTTGCATCAAATACCTCATCAGGAGTTCCGCGAACTCCAATTTCCAATGGATTTACATTTCCCATCAAGCACATTCTACTCCCTACCCTGCTTTTTACGTCTTCTATATCTGTTTGTTTTCCCCAATTCAAAACATTAAATCCGCAATCGGGAAGATATTCAAGACAAGCA
Organism: uncultured Ignavibacteriales bacterium; assembly: GCA_963742995.1. Lineage (GTDB taxonomy): Bacteria > Bacteroidota > Ignavibacteria > Ignavibacteriales > Ignavibacteriaceae > CAVQBP01. The sequence goes on along the minus strand of CAVUOL010000014.1, from coordinate 106,927 downwards.
TTTATATCAGCATCATTATGATAAATTTTGACCCAATCTTTAGGGAATGCTTCACATATTTTTGTTAAATAGGGGTGGGCAAATTCCTTATAGTGATCTTCATTTATAAATCCGACGATATCATCCAAAATGAAAATCCCTTCGACAGAATCACCCATTATTTTAGCTTGAGCTTTCAGCCAATCTATAATTAAATTTGTGCATAAACTGATCAGCTTATGGGCATAATCAGGCTTTTCAACCAGGTCAAACATAAATTCAGTTGTACTTCTGACAAATCCTGCAGTACAAAGAGGCCCGCGTGAGGTAACAAGAGGAAGTATATGCCCATTATCAAAGATACGCTGTTTATGCATTTTAATTCTATGCAGAGTCATAGCCATAAATGCATCATTCTCAACCTCATATTCAGGAAAAGACTCAATATCTTCAATATGAAAAAGTGTATGGTATTCGCTGGGAGTATTATCCTGCCAGAATTTTATTTTAGAACCGAGCGCAGATGGTTCGGCAGCCATACCATATTCCATCCACCAGGAAGGGACAAAAATAATATCTGGAAATTCTTCATGGATTTTCAGGTTAGATTGAAACCATAGTTCGGGATCGAGATAATAATCCATATGGTTTATTCCTAAATATCCCGGTATCCACGGGCTATCGATTATTAAAGCCATTGGAATTTTCTCTAACTTTTCCAGGCGTGCGGCTTTCTTAAAGGTTTCCCACTGTTCAGGTTTCATATATTTTTCCTCTTTTAATGATATGTGTCAGTCTCCTCAAATGTGACTGGCACAAGTAATATTATAATATAAATATTTCATTTTCGGTAAGATTCAATTCAACTCCAGCAGTTTTGGCGGCTTCCTGAAGAGCAGCATCGAGCATTATAACCGGATCTTTGCTTACATCCAGCCGCCTCATTAAACCCTCTCCTTTCTTAGTCCCCACTCCCAGCGTAATCTTTAAGCCTTTACGTTTGCAGGATATTCTTGTGCCATCTTCAAGTTTTATATTCATAGGTTTAATAAAAGCATCGATATAATGAACACCGATACCTGATTTATCCATAAAAGCAGGAGGTAATTTATCTTTAGCTTCCTTATTTATATCGCATATTTTAGTCACTATTATTCTCCCTAAGATTAAATATTAAAAAAAAATTAAAGATACTTTCTCTCAGTCCATCAGAAATTTACAATTTCAGCATTAACAGCACGGTCTTCTAATTTAACCAATGCAAAATGAAGCACTTCCAGGACTAAACCCCACTTATGTTCACGGCTTTCCGCTTTACAAAAGCACCCTTCCGGTGAGAACCGATATTTCCAATTTAATATATTATCAAGCGGCTTACCAATTAAAGGCTTTTCGTTCTGTATATTATTCATTAGTGCTTCCGGATCAGTAATATATTCACACATAAATTTATAACTGTCACTATCTTTAGCAGGATTACAGTACATGGAAATAATTTCATAAAGATTTTCAGGTGAACCCAGCTTGATAAAATAATCAAAATCTAACGGACGCCCCATATTAGAACAAGTTGTACCTTCATATCTGAAATTTGCCTCTATGGAATTATCCTCCAATACCTTTAACGTGAGCCTTTGGTCGGACCATTTCTGAAGTGCTTTGATACTTATATTATATTTTCCATTTTTAGTTAAAACTCCCATTGTACTTTTTTCAAATGAAGTGCCGGTATTAATATATTCTTTGTTTGAAGGCTGTAATTTAGAAACATCTTCAATAGGAATACGGGGATGTTTATATACAGTTCTTCGATACTGACAGCGCTGCAATGAACAGGTTTCACAGGGAATTAATTCGGAGAGTTTCCGGACCTTATCAACATTTTTAGTTATCCCGAAAAGTGCCAGCATTGATTTTTTGGGTTTAAGCATACCAGTTTCCAAAACGTCTATATTTCCCGGTATAGCATGCTCACGATTATTTATAATTAATTTTAACAGTTCCTTCTGATCGGTAACTTTCCAGCCGGGATATCCTGGGCTATAATGAGGCAGAACAGCTAAATTATTTTCATCAGCCCATGCACAAATATGTGCACCGGCAAGTGTAATTAAATGCTCGACTACGGCAGAGCCATATACTTCAAGGAAGAAATATTCATCCGGTTTGTCTTCTTGCCAGAGCTGATTAGATTTTTCCTCACATTCCTTACCGGCACTTACAGCTACAAGCATTGCATTATAAACCTGTGCCTGGACTAACTGACTGCGAAGTTTCAGCGAAGAAAATTCAGCACCATTAATTCTAAGCTTTTCGTTTGAGAAATCAATCTCATCGGTTTTAACTGCATATATCCATGGGCTTCCATTTTCAGAATACCATTGCCTAGCCCAATCAGCTAATTCACGCGCACGTTCCTTCAGTTCAAAATGATGTGGATATCCTAGGAGTCTTTTATACTCAATTTCAAGTACGTTGATATCCGGTTTTGTATCGATTAATTCATTCATATATTATGAAGATTCAAAGATTCAACTGGATTAAATTGGCAGCCCTCAACAAAGTAATCGAAGAAAGAAGGATCAGTTTCAAGTCTGCAATGAGTGACATTTTTAATTAAACTTTCGAGTTCATTTCGTTTGGTTTGAGATAATAGAGCAATGGAGGCTCCTTCAATTGACGCATTACCTATCTGCATGATTTTTGAATCATCGATATTAGGTATAAGGCCTATCCTTTTTGCCGATTCTATATTCAAGTATCTGCCAAAGCCACCGGCAAGATAAAATAGATCTATATCTTCAAATTTTATCCCGTATTTATTAAAAACTACATGAAGCCCGGCTACATTTGCACCTTTAGCCTGAGCAAGCTCATTAATATCATTTTCATTTATAAAAATATCATAATCTTCGCCGGAATGGAGAACAATTTTTTCATTTTCCGGAAAGTTATCATTATGCACAAAGCGACCCAGATAGTTAATTCGCTCATTTTTTAGGAGTTCGCTTAAGAGATCGATCAGACCAGAACCGCATATTCCTTCAGGTTTTCCATTTTCTATAACAGAAATACTAAAAGACCCATCATGATTCATTTTTACTTTCTCAATTGCGCCGGGAAGACCGGGCATACCGCAGGAGACTCTCCCGCCTTCAAATGCAGGTCCAGCAGGACATGAAGCTGCTAGAATTTTATGTTTATTTCCCAGAATTAATTCGGTATTTGTACCAATATCCATAATGGCTACCAGTCGATCTTCATTTGCAATATCAACTGCAAGCATACAGGCAGCGGCATCGGCGCCAACATGGCCGCTGATAATAGGTAAACCGTAAATACGGGCTTTAGGATTTATAGGAAGAAGCAATCTTTTGGGGAATTCAGTTAAGCTGGTTGAAATTCTTTTGCCATCTAACATTTCAATTTCGGTAATGGAGCGATAAGGGTTTTGACCGATTGAATAGACATTCAGCCGAAAGAAAAGATCACGCATAGTTGAGTTGCCGGCAATCACGACTTCATAAATGCTATTTGGATCAACCGGGAATTCTTCAATGGCGTGGGTTAAATACCCTGCAAGAGTCCTTTGAAGCAGCTTACCTCTATGTTCGGTATCGTAATAAATTCTAGCCATTATATCGGAACCGCCGAATCTTTGAGGGTTTTCAAATGAAGAATCTGCAATAAGCTCTCCGGTTTCAAGATTGATTAAACGTATTACTATTGTGGTTGTACCGAGATCAATTGCAAGTCCATATATTTGATTAGCAGAGTGATCGATTTCTTTACCGTCCAGTAAAATACGTTCACCATCACGAGTAACGGCAGGGTCAATTTTCAATTTTTCATTATTAATGTTAACTAAGGCTGCTTTACTTTCAATCTTCATTTTTCCACGGCGCATCGTATTACATCTGATAACACCGGAATCTGAAATGATTTTGGTACGGCAGGATAATCTAAAATTCCCGCTTAGGTGAGATTCTTTCTGAACCGGTTCGGAGAGATACTCCATTCCTTCAGTAACTTCAACCATACATTCCTTACACTTCCCCTGTTTCTGGCATGTAGTAGGCACATGAATTCCAAAAGATTCAGCATATTCGAATAGTGAAGAACCCTTTTCAACTTCAAATTGTTTGTTATTGAAATATAACTCTACGCTCATTTAAAAATTTCTTTAGAGCTTCTGAAAAAAGTTTATAGATGGATATACTTATACTAACTATTAATTGAACTTTTAATATAAAAATTAAATCGGTTCAAATAAATATAAACAATCAACTAAATAATAAAAAATGGGGGTTGATTTTGATAATATTGATTTTTATGAAACGATGAGAACAGACTTGATTATCTTTTATATCCTTCCAAGGATTTTATCCATAACCCAATTTGTTTTCGCTCCGGTTATACCGGTACTCGGACTTTTTCCTCTTCCCAATAAATCATCAACTACGTTTTGGATTAAAGGCTGCTGTACATGAAGTGGATATTTAATGTCAAATTCTTCAATTTTGGAACCATTCATTAAGCGGAAAGGTGAGTTGGTAAAAAAAGAGAAAACTATTTTTCCTTCAGTTCCTATAATTTCAGTCCGGTCTAAATCTTCACAGGCATTAAAACACCACAAGCCGGTTCCCTGGATATTTCCTTCAAAACTAAATGCTGAAGTCACAATATCCTCTGCATTATATTGTTTCCCTTGATTTGCAGTAAAACCCTTAGCGGAGATAATATTACCGAAATAATATTGAAGAAGGTCGAACATATGGGAAGCCAAATCACAGAAGTATCCGCAGCCGGCAATTTCAGGATTTATTCTCCAATTCGTTTCATCTTTATCTTTTTCAGAGGGTCTGGCATAATAGCTAACATTAACAAATAAAACATTTCCGAGTGAACCGCTATCAATAAGAGATTTAATTTTGAGGAAAGTCGGAAGAGCTCTTCTATAATAGGCAACAAATAAAGGAACTTTTGCATCTTCACAAGCTTTTATCATTTTTTGACATTGGGAATAGTTTAGGGCCATAGGTTTTTCAACATAGACAGGTTTACCTGCTTCTGCTGCATCCAATGTATATTTTAAATGAGAATCCGGAGGAGCAGCAATATATATTGCATTAACTTCAGGGTCATTTATTAATTTACCGGCATCGCTATACCATCGGGGAACCTTATGCCGTTTAGCATAATCTTCTGCAAGCTTTCCGTTGCGCCTCATCACTGCAACTAATTCAGAGTTATCAGCTTTTTGGAAAGCCGGCCCGCTTTTCTTTTCAGTTACATCACCGCAACCGATGATGCCCCAACGGATTGTATCCATCTTTAAGCTAGTATTGAGTAGTTAGTATTGAGTATTGAGACAAAAACAAATAGAAATTCCAAAAACAAATAACAAAAAACAAATAATTTTCAAATTACAATGGTTCAATTTCCAAACATTTGAATTAATCGTATACTAATTTTCAATAATAAACTATCAAATAACAAAAGGCAAATAAATTTCAAAATATAATAGTTCAAATTTTCAAACGCTTCATCAAATTAATATGGATATAGAGACAATTATATGTAAAGAGTTAAGGAATTTTTATTGCTTTGCATTTCATCAGACTAATTTTTATTTTGAGCATATGCTCATAATTAATTATGTCTAGACCAGAGAAATATCGTAGAGTATGCTGCAATCCTTCGGTTTATTACTTTAAACCAAGGGGAATCCCTATTTGCGACCTTGAGGAGATAATCCTTGAATATGACGAATTGGAATCACTCCGCCTTGCCGATCTGATGGGTTATTCACATGAAGATTCGGCAAAAGAGATGAAAATTTCAAGAGCTACATTCGGGAGAATACTGGAAAGAGCAAGGAAAAAAGCAGTTGACGGTATTTTAAATGGTAAAGCAATAAGGATAAACGATGAGCAATTAATAAAAACCAAAAGTCGAAGGAGATAAAAATGTCTGAAGAAACAAAACAGCAGCAGCTATCTAACATTAAAACTGGGTTTTCTGGGAAAATCGCTATTGCAACTAATGATCAGAAAAAGGTGACAGGGCATATTGGTAAATGCAGAGCATTTATGATTTTTGAAATTGACGGGGATAAAATTGTAAATAAGGAATTAAGAGAAAATATGTTTACGCACCACAGATTAGCAGAGCATGAGCATCACCAGCATCATGGAGAAGGCGGCGGACACAGCCATTCTAATTTAATTGAAGGATTAAAGGATTGTAATTATCTTATTTCAAAAGGAGGGGGATGGAGAGTAGTAGAAGATTTAAGACAGAATAATATCCAAACAATCTTTTCCGATACTGAATTGATTGATGATGCAGTAAATCAATTCATAAGTGGTGAACTTAAAGATAATCCGGCACTTTCATGCAACCATAATTAAGAAATTAATTTATAATTCGAACATATTTATTTAATAGAAAAAGAGTATTTTTGTTATGGAATTATAAAATTTTTAAGAAAAGATACTAACCGGTATATTATTGTACCGGAGATGGATGATTGGTTTGATACTGAAAAATAGAATCGTTCATCCATTTATTTTATCCATAACGGCAGGCAAAGTAATTTTTACATTATAATGAAAACAATTTTAATAAAAGTAATTGAAGATACAGTTCAGATTACGCTCCTTGTAACTGTTATGATGATATTTATAGATATAGTTAATTTATGGACGAAAGGCAAAATTGGTATTCTTTTAAGAAAAAAGGGAAATCTGAGACAATATATAATATCATCATTTATTGGTACAGTTCCCGGATGTTTCGGAGGTTTTACTAATGTATCGCTATATATTCATGGTCTAATAAGTTTCGGAGCATTAGCAGGTTCAATGGTTGCTGTTTCAGGCGATGAAGCATTTGTAATGTTAGCAATGTTCCCTAAAACTGCTGTAATTTTATTTTTAATCCTATTTATTATAGGTGTCTTTTCGGGAAAATTAGTTGATTTTCTGGTGAAGTATTTCAAAATATCAACATGCAATGATTGCTCTGACCTCGTTGTTCACAATACAAAAAGAGACTTTAAGCATTTTCTTATAGAGCATGTATATGTCCATATAATAAAAAAGCATATATGGAAAATTGCCTTATGGACATTTGGAGCGCTTATATTAGTTGAGATATCTTTAAGATATTTAAACCTTGAGCAGTTTACTACAAGCTATCCAATTGTTTTTTTAATTGTAGGAGCTTTAATTGGGTTAATACCTGAATCGGGGCCGCATTTAATATTTGTTACTTTATTTGCAAGCGGTTTAATCCCCTTTTCCGTATTGCTTACCAGTTCGATTGTGCAGGATGGACATGGAATGCTCCCCCTGCTCTCATATTCTTTTAAAGACTCTGTAAAAATAAAGCTTTTTAATTTTGCTTTTGGATTGACAATCGGATTAATACTTTTTTCTTTAGGATTTTAATAAAGGCTTTGTAAAGATTCATTATAAATTATTCTTCATCTTCCTTTCGCATAGAAACACCAAAAATATGGATATCTACATCTTTTAATATCCTTTGAGCTTCTTCAAACTGATCTTCACGTACAAAAACTCTTGCAGGTTGAATTAAGGGGTCAATAATCATAAAATTTTCTCCGAAAACATAGTAGTCAATATCAGCATCATCAAGTAAGGATTTTATTAACCCGATATCACCCTGGTTTATAGAAGATGTAATCTGGACATATTCCTTTGGATTGATAAACCTTGAGATTCTTCACTTCGTTCAGAATGACAATTGTGCATAATATGAGTAAATAATTTATCCGGTATCTAAATAGAATCATATATTTTTGAAAATTACTGAAAACATAAGTGAGTATAAAGGGTATTAGAAAGATGTTACACTGTAGTTTTTTTACAGAAGCAGATATGACAGAAATAATAAAATTTTGTATCTTTTTTAAGTGAATCGCATCTAATTTTAGTGAATTAAAAATGTTAAAATTTGAGGGTAAAATGAATTACGAAGTTAAAAACTTTCAAAAAGATGTTATAGAAAAAAGTAATAAAATTCCGGTACTAGTTGATTTCTGGGCAGAATGGTGCGAACCGTGCAAGATGCTTGGCCCTATACTGGAGAGATTGGCAGAAAAATATAAAGATAAGTGGGTATTAGCAAAGCTGGATACAGACAATAACCAGGAAATTGCAATGGAATATGGAATAAGGGGGATTCCGAATGTAAAGTTATTTGTAAAAGGAAAAGTCGTTAATGAATTTACAGGTGCTTTACCGGAGCATATGGTTGAACAATGGTTAAAAAAAGCTATACCAAGTAAATATTCGGAAAGGCTTGAAGGAGCTAAAAAACTAATTATCGAACAGAAGAATAAAGATGCAAAAAAACTGCTTCAGGATGTACTTTTGGTAGAACCGGAAAACGAAGAGGCAAAATTACTGCTAGGAAAGATTTTAGTATTTGAAGATTCGGATAAAGCGAAACAGCTGATAGAAAATGTAGACGGCAGTACAGAGAATTATGAGCAGGTAGAATCTATTCAGACTATTGCAGAACTTTTTAATAAATTAAATGATAAAAGCACCCTTCCGGACTCACCGGTTAAAGAAATCTATATCTCTGCAATTGAAAACTTAAAGGAAAAGGACTTTGATTCGGCTCTTGAAAAATTCATAAGCATAATTAGAGAAGATAGAAGTTATGATGAAGACAGTGCAAGAAAGGCTTGTATAGCTATCTTTAAATATCTAGGTGAAGAAAATGAGATTACTTTAAAGCATAGAAAAGATTTCGGCAGAGCACTTTATATTTAGATAGTTTTAAAGTAAGCCGTTTTGTTTCAGGAGAAACAATCCTATTGTAATTGTAATAACCGACCCTAAAGTTGTCATCAATACGATATTTCCAGCCAGTCTTCCATTTGAGCCCATAGCTTCAGCCATTATAAAGCTGGCAATTGCAGTGGGACAGCCAAAGAAAATCAAGATAATTCCCATATCCCCAGCCGAGAAATTCATTTCATAAGCAATTATACAAGCAGCAAGGGGTATAAATATAAGCTTCAATACTGTTGATAAAACAGCTATAAAAGAAGCCTTTCTAATTTCATTAAAATTCATAAACCCGCCAATACCTATTAATGCCAGCGGTAAAGATAACGCAGCAAGATAATCTACTGTGGTAAGAATAACATCAGGAAGTTCCCAGTGATAAATTGAAAATGGAACTGCAAGAAGCACCGCAATAATTAACGGATTTCTAATTATTTCTAAAAGAGTTTTGGAAGTATTTAATTGTTTTTCCTTTCTATTGGGAACAGTTAAAGCTACGATCGATAAAATATTATATAAAGGAATAATAAAAGCTAATAAAAGAGAAGCTTTCCCGAGCTTATCGGAGCCAAAGATATTTGAGATAAGAGCGAGACCGATTATAGCATAATTACCTCTAAAGCTTCCCTGTATAAATGCGCCCCTATCTCTTCCGTCTTTTATGAGGGGAACAGAAATTATCCATACGAGAACAAAAGATATAATAATACCGGCATAAACAAAAGCAAGCATTTTAATATCAAGCACTTCGCTTAAGGATATCCTGGAGACTTCAATAAATATTAGTGCAGGCAAGGAAACTGTAAAAACTATTTTTGATGATAAATTGACAAAGCTGTCATTTATTATGTGCAGAATTTTTAATAAATAACCTAAAGCTATTATCAGGAAGACAGGGCTAACAAGACCAAGAATTAGTATTAAATTATGCAAACCGGAAGAATTTTCTCATAAAATTTTATTTTGTTAACATACAAATTTAAGAAATTAAATACGGGAATTTACATTTTTACATAACCCCTCCTTGTAAGAGAAAATTTGTTGAGAATATTAAAAGAATGCTGAAATTATTAGAACCATCCCAGGAGGTTGATCAAAAAGTAGGATAGATATTTCTGTCTGTCCATAAATGTTTTGAATACAGCATTTATTGTAAACAGACAAGAATGTCTGTTCTACATATTAATGCCTTTTGGTCAACCTTCTTATAATAATTTATGACTTACTTTACGGAATGATCTGTTCACCTTTTTTATTCAAGGCAATCAAAGCATCAACCGGGCAGACAGAACATGCTTCTATTAATCTATCACTTTCTATTTCCATAAAAATCTGCTTTAAAGGAACATATTCTTTCATCATCCAATTCAAAAACTTCCGGAGCAGCTTTAATGCAATTGCTAGTTGCAATACAAGTTGATCTATCGATTTTAATTTTTAAGTCACTTATGTTTTGTTCTATAAAATCTTCCATAGGGTTAGGGGTATAAAGGTATATGAAATAAGGGTATAGGTTACTGCTTTTATACCAATATACCTTATAGATTAAATTTTATGGTTTATAATATTTCATTGCTTCAGGGATTTCGTTTTTAATATCATTGATTCTTGTCTGGTCAGCGGGGTGGTCGCTTAAAAATTCCGGAGGTTTACTTCCGGTATTTTGAGACATCATTCTTTCCCAAAAAGTCACAGAACCATGCGGATCATAGCCTGCCATAGCCATAAAAATTAAGCCAAGGTGATCGGCTTCACTTTCTTGAGTACGGCTGAAGGGGAGCAGAACGCCTACCTGTGCACCGACACCGTAAGCAGCCATAAAAATTTGCTGGGTTTGTTCCGGCTTACTTTTCAGAGCTTCCTGGAGTGCAACACCGCCTAATTGAGCAATTAAAGCCTGACTCATTCTTTCATCGCCATGCTTTGCAACGGCATGAGAAATTTCATGTCCAAGTACAACAGCTAAGCCATTTTCATCCTGAGTAATAGGAAGGATACCTGTATAAACAACAACCTTTCCTCCCGGCATGCACCATGCATTAATTTCAGTGCTTTCAATGAGATGGAATTCCCATTTATAATTTTTTACTTCGTCAGCCATACCATTATCGGATAAGTACTTTTCAACAGCAGATGCGATCCTTTCGCCTACTTTTTTTACCAGAGCTATTTTCTGGGGATCATTACTTTCTTTATTGTCTTTTAAGGAACTGGTCATATTGAGAAAAGCTCATTGAAAGCATTTGACTTTCAGGGATTAAACTTAACTGTTTCCTGCCGGTTATGGGTACGGTACTGCATGACATTAAAAACAGTGAAGTGAATAGTAAAAGGAATAGAGTATAATTTAACAGCCTCATATAGTCTCCAAAATAAATTTATTTTAAATATAATGATAAAAATGAGAAACGCATGTTATTTACAACCAATTAAAGAGCCGGACTTTTTCAAATTCTTTCGGCAATATATTCTGCGTAAAATCTTTCCCACTCTGCTTTTGATTTCGATTTGTCTCTTTCCTTCTCAGCGGAAAGTATTAGATATACTAATTCACTTTTAGTAATTTTTTTTTCAATCAGGCCGGCAATTTTTTCTTTAATATAACCGGCGTACCATAATGGCCATTCAGAATCCTGTCCGTTAGATTCAATAAAAGCTTGATGGTGCTCTTTTCCTGTTTCGCTCAGTAATTCTTGAAGCTTCTGAATTAATGTATCCTCTGCCATTGGATCATCTCCAAAAATATTTTATCTCAAATCTTAATATATGGATTCACAAACATTAATTGAACAGTAATTTTTTTCTATTGCTGGTAAAAGTTAATATAGTGCCGAAGCACTCACAAAAGAATTAATAATAGGATGATGCTTATTTAATAAGGAGGATCTTTCAGGTTGAAATAATGCAGCAATAAAGAAAGGATGATCTTCAAGTTCGATAATTCTAACTTCATTATTGGAATCAATTCCGGAGATTTTCATTTTACTTTTACTAAGAAAATCGATATAATCAGAATTGAACCCGTAGTTACAATGGTATTTTTCCAGTAATAACGGAGCATTGCAGATTTTTCTTACTTTACTGCCTTCTTTTAAAATAACTTCTCCTTTCTTTTCGACGAGAGAACATGACAACTGAGAAATTACAGGCATTTTAGAATCAGCATTAGATTCTATATTATCGGCTTGCTGATAACCGATTACATTCCTAAAGAATTCAATGACAGCATGCTGAAAACCACCACAGGTACCAAGAAAAGGAATATTATTTATACGGGCATATTTAATTACATTTAGGACACCAATAGTATTTTTATAGGGACTTGCAGGAACTACCCAGATGCCACTAAATAACTCAAGCATTTCTTTAATATTCTCATAAATATTTTTAGTATTTATCCAATAATATTCAATATTCAAATTCAGAAAATCTGATGAAAGGGATAACGCTTTAGGAATTGCCTGATGTGCAATAACTTCAGGATTATAATCTCCTATTAATGCTATTTTGATATTCATATCTGCTGGCAAAATAAGAAAAAGAAAACTACTTTCATAGATGTCATCTTTCAATATTTTTTCTGAAAATTTTATTTGTGAAATGATCACCTATTTACACTTTTCATTCCGGCTTCTGCATAGCGATTGCCTTCAGCCGCACCAATAGGCATAATTTCTTCTATCTCTTCCAATTCATCTTGAGTTAATTTAATATCAACAGCCTTAACATTTTCATTCAGATATTTTACATGCTTTGTTCCGGGAATGGGGATAATATCATTTCCTTTGGCTAGCACCCACGCAATTGCCAGCTGGGCTGGAGTAACACCTTTTCTTTTGGCTAATTCTTCAACCTTATCAACCAGGTCAAGGTTTTTCTGAAAATTTTCTCCCTGGAATCTTGGGGAATGACGTCTAAAATCGTTTCCCTCTAAATCATCAACGGATTTAATTTTTCCACATAAAAACCCCCTGCCAAGGGGGCTGTATGCAACAAAGCCAATTCCGAGTTCGCGTATAGTAGATAAGATTTCTTCTTCCGGTTCTCTTGACCAAAGAGAATACTCGGTTTGCAAAGCAGAAATAGGAGCTGCCGAGTTAGCCCGCCGGATGGTTTCGGGAGCAGCTTCAGATATTCCGATGAATCTTACTTTTCCTGCTTTAATTAAGTCAGCCATAGCACCAACAGTTTCTTCAACGGGTACATTAGGATCGATTCTATGCTGATAATATAAATCGATATGATCAATTCCCAAACGTTTAAGGGAAGCATCACAGGCAGAGCGGACATATTCAGGACTTCCATTTACTCTTCTTTGAGAAGGTTCTTCACCTCTTTGAATTCCGAATTTTGTAGCTAAAATTACTTTATCTCTTCGGTCTGCAATAGCTTTACCAACAAGTTTTTCGTTTGTATAAGGACCATACATATCGGCAGTATCTAAAAAATTTATTCCAAGTTCCAAAGCTTGGTGGATAGTTGCGATTGATTCCTTTTCGTCACCGGTTCCATAAAATTCAGACATACCCATACAACCTAGACCAATAGCTGATACTTCAAGGCCATGGGAACCTAATCTTCTTTTTTCCATCTTTATCTCCTTGGTTAATATTTTAAGAGTTCATATTAAAAATAAATATCATAGCTTTTGGAGATTATGATTGAAAACAAAATCTCGAGTATAAGATAAATGAGGCTAAAGCCTCTTTCTTTTTCCTTTACTTATTTATCAGTTCACTAAAGTGAACTGCAATAGAGGGGGCTAAAGCTCCTTTTTATTTCCTTACCAGTTTACTAAAATGAACTGCAATTGAAAGTGAGACTCACTCTGGAGTGAACGTCGCTATTAAGGATTAAGGAATAATTTTGCTAAATTTGCAGATATTTAAATTTAAAAATCCAAATATGGTTATATTCTTCTCAATTTTCTTCGCAGTTTATGCAGTTATAAATTATTATATTTTCATAAGGGGCTGGCAGGCATTAGAAGGTTTTCCTCATTTAAGAATTTTTTATTTGATTATTTTTCTGATTTTATCGCTTTCTTACATTGCCGCAAAATTCTTAATATCCTATCTGCCTTTATACATTTATAATATAATGCTTTGGATAGGTTCTTTCTGGTTTGCTTTAATGTTATACTTTTTTTTATTTATAGTATTGTTGGATTTTATCCGTCTTCTTAACTGGAGATTTGATTTCTTTCCGCATAATATTAAAGAACATTATTTGCTTACCAAACAAATTGCTGCTATTGTAATTTTATTTGTAGTTGCAGTAATAATAATTTCCGGTTTTATAAATACCAGAGCCATAAGAACTAAAATATTAAACATTGAAATTTCAAGGAAAGAATGCAAACTGGATACACTTAATGTGGTTTTAGTAAGCGACATTCATTTATCGCCAATGGATGGAGAATCATTACTTTCAAAAATTGTGACAAGAATTAATAGATTGGAACCTGACATTATATTTTTTGCAGGAGATATAGTAGACGATAAACCTTCCGTATTAAATGGAAACAATATAGGTTCTTCTTTTCTAAGGTTAAAATCCAGATATGGAATTTATTCATCAACGGGTAACCATGAGTTTATAACCGGAATAAAAGAATCAGAGAAGTATATTGAAGATTTCAATTTAAATCTTTTAAGAGATTCCTCTGTTAGAATAGATGACGGATTTATAATAGCTGCAAGGGATGACAGGAGCAAAAGAAGCTTTACCGGAGAAGAAAGACTACCTCTTGAGAAGATTATTACTGAAACGGATAAAAAATATCCTATAATTTTGATGGATCATACGCCATTTGGATTAGACGAAGCAGAAAGAAACGGTGTTGCTCTTCAATTATCAGGGCATGTACATAATGGTCAATTATTTCCTTTAAATTTTATTACCAATATGATATATGAAAAAGGCTGGGGATATCTCAAAAAAGGAGATACACAATTTTACGTATCCTGCGGAGCAGGAACATGGGGTCCGCCGGTTAGAACAGGGAGTTATCCGGAAATAGTTAACCTTAAAATAAAATTTATAGATTAATATGAGCAGTTAAATTTAATATTACCAAAAAAAGGGTTAAATTCTTTATATAAAATAGAATTTAGTTAATTACTGCTACGAAGAATAGTATTTGAAAGATGACATCTTTAATTTTAAAAATTAAAGTTTTAACTGAACTTGCATTTTATGAAAAATTGAAGAAAATTTTTCTTTTAAAAGATGTCATCTTTACTTATATGTAATATGAGTTAATTATTTTAATCCACATAAAAAATTTTTTAATCTGAAATAAGTGGGGCTTATGGAAATCTTAGATATCGGTTATGAAAAATACAAATTAGACAATGGAATGGAAGTTATACTCCACAAAAATGATATTCTTCCATTAGTTTCGGTAAATATCTGGTATAAAGTTGGTTCGGCAAATGAGAGAAAAGGGAAGACAGGCTTAGCCCATTTATTTGAACATATGATGTTTCAAGGTTCTAAAAATGTTCCTAAGGAGATGCATTTTCGTTTTATACAGGAAGCAGGAGGAACTTTAAACGGATCAACAACATATGACCGGACTAATTATTTTGAAAAAGTTCCTTCCAATTTTTTAGAATTGATATTATGGCTTGAGTCAGACAGGATGGGATTTTTGCTTCCTGCACTAACTCAGGAAAAGCTAAATAATCAAAAAGATGTAGTCAGCAATGAAAGACTAGAAAGATACGATAATCAGCCATACGGACTTGCATGGGAATTATTAATTACTCATTTATTTCCAGAAAATCACCCATACAGCTGGCCGACAATCGGATTTATGGAAGATATAAAAAGCTATTCACTTGATGATGTCAGTAACTTTTTCAAAACATATTATTCGCCTTCTAATGCAAGTCTGGTTGTTGCGGGTTCATTTGATACGCCAAAAGTTAAAAGCTTAATAGAAAAATATTTCGGCAGTATTACAGGTCCAAACTCATTAAAACCTTTGAAAAATTCATTACCGACCTTACATGAAAATATTTTACTAGAAAAAAAGGAAGATGTTCAACTGGAGCGTTTACATCTTGCCTGGCATTCAGATCCTGCATACGGCAATGATGATGCGGCTCTTGATGTTTTAAGCGATATTGTTTGCGGATCAAAGAATTCAAGATTATATAAAAATCTTGTTTTTGAAAAGGAGATCGCACAGGATGTTTCGGTTTTTCAATATTCGGGGAAACTCACAGGCAGTTTTTTTATAATAGCGACAGCTAAACCGGGTGTTCATTCGGAACAATTAAAAGAAGAGATATTTAAAGAAATAGATAATATTAAAGTAAATAAAGTAACCGAAAAAGAATTAACCAAATCTAAAAACGGAATCAAATCAAATTTTATCTATTCGCTGCAAAATATAGATAGTATAGCAGATCAGCTTAATTCCTATAATTATTTCATGAATGAACCCAATTATTTTACCGAAGATGTAAAGAGATATGAAAATGTAGATGCAGATATAATCAGCGGCTGCATTGAAAAATATTTAACCAAACCATATGTAGAATTAAAAATATTGCCATCAAAATAGATATATTATGAATTCAATAAACAGAAGTATAAAACCATTACCATCTGAAGAAATAGATTTTTCACTTCCTGAAATTCAAACTTTTTCATTAGACAACAAACTGAAAGTATTTTTTGTCCAGAAAAACGATTTGCCGATACTTCAGGTAAATATGATTGTTGATGCTGGAAACAAATATGATCCTAATGATAAAAAGGGGCTGGCGAATTTAACATCTATGCTGATAGATGAGGGAGCTGGGAATTATGATTCATTAGAATTGAGTGATGAGTTCGATACTCTTGGTTCTCATTTTAATATAGGTACAAGTGAGGATAATATTTTTTTATCGCTTCAGACTTTAAAAGAAAACTTTGAGAGATCACTGGATTTATTTTCAATGGTCATAACAAAACCGCATTTAAATGTTAGGGATTTTGAACGTGAAAGAAGAAAAGTTCTAATAAAAATTTTGCAGTTAAAAGATGAGCCTGATCAAATAGCGGACGGAGCATATGAATATTTAGTTTTCGGTAAAGATAATCCATATTCTTCACTCACACTTGGTGAAGAAAAAACAGTAAACAATATTTCCAATGAAGATATAAAGCTTTTTTATAATTCATATTTCAAACCGGATAATTCAGCATTAGTTGTTGTTGGTGATTCGAATGCCAATGAATTAAAAGAAAACTTAAACCTGATGCTTACAAAATGGAAGCCTGAAAAAGTTCAAAATCTAACTGTAAATGAAAGTCTAAAAAATAGGGCGCAAATTTATCTAATTCATAAAGAAGGGGCAGTACAGAGTGAAATAAGGATCGGTCATTTAACTCCGGAGAGAAACGAAAAAGATTATTATTCCAAGGCATTATTAAATAATATATTAGGGGGGCAATTTTCGAGCAGAATAAACTTAAATTTGCGTGAAGATAAGGGTTATACATATGGTGCATCTTCAAGATTTACTTACTATAAACAATCGGCTCATTTTTTAGTCTCAACATCAGTGGGTTCTGAAAATACAGGGAATGCTGTAAAAGAGATAATAAAGGAACTCCATTCAATCAGAGATGGAGCTAAAGAGAAAGAACTGGAGTTCGCCAAGTCATCAACTATTAGAAGATATCCGGCAAATTTCGAAACAAATAAGCAAATAGCAAGCGGTTTATCGGCAAAATATATTTTCTCACTGCCTGATGATTATTTAAATAATTTTATCGAAAGAATAAAAAGTGTTACCTTGGAAGAAGTAAATGAAACTGCTGAGAAAAATATCTTCCCTGAAGAATCGGTTATTCTTATTGTAGGGGATAAGGATAAGGTTACCAATCAACTTGAAAGTCTGAATATGGGGGAAATAAAAATGATTGAATACCCATAAAAAGGGTTGGAATCATTGTCATCCAACTTAAATTTTAATTGAACCCTCTCTAAGTGTCTCCCTTGAGAAGTGAGAGACTTATTTTCAATGAAAACTTATCATTTTTTAATTCTATCCTAATAAAATAGTAGCTTGAAATCGAATGTTACATCCGTTATCATTTTTGTTACATATCTGGTAGAGAAAGCGTCAATAATTAAGGATTTTTGTAGTGGAGAAAGGAAATATTAAAGAATAATCGAAATTGGTAAAGATGAAAAGGTTTATGAATATAATACTTGTAACTTTTTGTATACTAACAACTTATGCCGGGATTACATTTTCACAGGTTAGTAGAGAATTGACATTATTATCAGAGAAAAAAGGAATAAATGAGGAAAATTACCTGTCTGCATTAAATTCAGGAAATGAAGAAATAAGGATAAATAGCGCATATATATTGGGAGAATTGAAATCTCAGAAAGCAGTGGAGCCATTAATGGATATGTTTAGAAAAGAAAAGGATGACGGTGCAAAATTAGTAGCAGCATTATCATTATTGAAAATTGGAGACGCCCGTGGAGTGTTTTTAGTGAAGAGGTCAATGGAATTAGGAGAAGACATTGGTACAACAATTATTTTACAACATTTATATAAGGATTACAGTTTAGGTAAAAAGGAATTATTAGATTAAAACCCATAGCCCAAGCACTATCCCTTCTCCTCTGGGGAGAGTACCTCACGCAACTGTGGGGTATTTTTTTATGTGGCGTAGAGCATATCTATAAACTTAAAAAAAGCTTAATAAATGAAAAATTTATTGTTTTTTGGAAATAATAGTACTATTTTAAATTTACAGCTTTAAAAAGCTGTTTGTTTTATTAATTATTTTTCTTAGAGGTAAGTTAGTGAGTACTAAACTTTTCGTAGGTTCACTTCCATGGGCAGTAAACGATGACACCTTGCGTTCTACATTTGAGACACACGGAACGGTCGTTTCTGCAAAAGTGATTACCGATCGTCAGACCGGTAGATCTAGAGGTTTTGGTTTCGTTGAGATGGAATCAGAATCCGATGCAAGTCAAGCAATCCAGGCTCTTAATGGTTCCCAGCTAAACGGCAGAAGTATTATTGTTAGTGAGGCAAAACCAAAAAGTTAAACTATTCCCGCAGGACGTTGCTTTTTAAGCGCTCGAGAGGGCGCTTTTTTTATTTTAAATCGGGATAAGAAAAATAACTTAAAACAGATATGTATTTAATCCAACTCTGAAATTATTTTTTTCCAAATAATTCAATCTCCAGGCAAACTCAATTTTAAAAGGTACTAGTACATGTCCAATTCCGAATCCGGCTTCATAAAACGGGCGATTAAAAGTTTTAATTGGATGGACTAAAATAGATTTAGATCTATCGCTAATTTCAGAAATTCCCATATCCACAAATGAACTAAGGAGAAAACCCCAATCTTTTAGACCTGGTATTTTCAATAAACGAAATAATTCATCGCCGAAATTATTTTCGAGAAATACATTAAGGACTCTATCCCCAAAGATTTCGTTAACATTTAATACTCTAAAAGAGTAATTTTGATAGAGTGCATCAATATTTCCGGGGGAACCATATAAGAGCTGAAACGGGAGTGTACCATTATTATACATTCCGTAAACCTTAAAATTCAGGGAAGCTGTATTAAATGTATTTACTCTTCCTGTAGCGGAGAATTCATATTTTGTAAAGTCAAGGGTACTCCTTAAAAATTTCTTATTTGAATAAGTTATATTCCCTTTGAAAATAACAAAAGAATTCCCCAATGAAATCCTTCTCCTGAAAAATCCGTCTTCAATATAATTTCTGAAATCCAATTTGAAACCGCCAATTAAAGCATTTATCTTAGAATCATATACGGGGGGGTTATCATCAAATTTTTCATTTCTATTGAAAAGAGAAAAATCAGTCCTTTTAATAGCAGTCTTATCTGTTTGATTCATAAAGCCCGCACTTAAACTTAAGACAGGAAAAATTTCACCCTCAAGATCGATCTTATATCCTTTTGAATAGTAATAATCTCTAAAATCGTCTTTTAAAACTAAAGAAGAAAAAGTTGCAATTAAATCATTATATTCATTTGATGAACTGAATAATATATTTAATTTATGGAAATAATTGGCTGATATACTAAAGGTTCTATAATCACCAAAAAGATATTGAGCGGATAGGTCGGTTTTCAATTTTTTATCGGCAAAACCATACATAAACTTAAGATTGGCATTAAATCTTTTATCATACAAATCATTAAAAAATAGACCGAAGTCGAGGGCATTACCTTCAATACTATTAAAATGATACATTCCCAAAAGAGCACTTGTAGAAAAATTTTTATTGAAATTTATTTTATTTGAAAGAGGAGAAAACTTATCCCAAAAAGAAACGGGAAGACTGCTGATACTATCAATCCTCCCATAAGCTGATTTCTCTTCAGGAGTATTCGGAATGGACTGTATATTGCTCCAATAGGAAGGATTTTTTTCATCTGCCTGAGGCAGTACAGTAATAAGTGCTTTATTAAATAAATCATCATTTATCTTAACATTGATTTTATAGTCATACAATATGGAATTTAATTCAAAGCCAAATCTTATCAGATTTAAAATATTTGCTTTAACAAATAAATGATAGTCAACAGGCATATAAACAGAGTCATAAGAAGAGAACTGCTGAAAGATTTCAACGCTGTCAAAAATTCCTCCGATATTGGCTGCATTATTTAAATGAAGATCAACTTTAATCAAATTATAAGTATCACCGGTAATGAAAATATCACCGGTAAAACCGGGATTAGAGGGATCATCAGGAGACATGTTTATCTGATAAACAATCTGACTATCTTTAGATGTGGTAGCTTTTATATAGTAGTAATAATAGTCCAGTGCATTATTTGCTAAAGGGCCCGGAAGATTGTTGCCTAAAAAATTAATGTTCTCTTCATAGAAGCTTTTTATTAATCTTCCGCCGGTAAGAGTATTTATAGAAGGAGGGAAATTAGCAGTTTGTTTACGGGCAATAATTATTTCTTTATAATCATCAGGTTTTTTATAATATCCTTTACTTTTACTCTCAAGAATACCGGTTATCTTCAAAGGAATCGTGTCATTAGTTCCAATGCTCAAGTTTATACCGGAACTTTGAGTACTGATATCATGCTGGGTTTTAATAATTCCTTTAGTGTAAGCATCAAATTCATAATCATTTAGCTTTTTATCCCTTTTTTCTTTTCTCAAAATAGCTTTTTTAATTATAGCAATTGCAGGATTAACACCCGGTTTAACAATAACTTCAGGGAGCTGAATATTTGAAGGAGTTAAATCAAAATTTACATTATTAAGGTCCTGAATAACTGAAATTGATAAAGTATCAGAGCTATAACCAATATATGAAGCAGCCAAACGAAATTTCCCTGCATTCAATTTAAGCTCATATTCCCCTTCCTTATTTGCAGCAGTACCATTTGTTGAATTCAAGACACGTATATTAGCATAATTTAATGGCTGTCCGGTTGATTTATCTTCAACTTTTCCAACAATGGTAAACTGCTGAGCATAAATTAAGGTAGTAAAGAAAAAAATAAATAGTAATAACCTATTAACCATGTTTATATAAGATTCTTAACAGTCTTTATTGCAAAAAATATATATTTTTCAATAAGAGATAATATAAAAGAATTAACTGTTACCTTGTGAGAAGAAATGAGCCGGGTACCTTTTCCGAAAATTAAATAATTTTATCTTAAAGTGAAAATTATTAGGGAATGAAATGAATTACCAACTATTCTTATTTTTTTCAAGATGAAGGGGAATTATATAATATTATTACCCATTTTTCTATTTATGAGCATTGGAGTACCATATAATTTAATTATCAGGAATCAAGTATCAGAAGATAGAATCACGGAAAGTACTTCAAGTTTTTCAAAAAAATTATTTATTCCGGCTATAATTGACAGCACAGAAATCGAAGGGACAAAGATCATTGAAAAGTATATTTCAGCAATCGGAGGAAAAGATACAATAAATAAGATAATGGATAGAACGACTTTCATTACAGGTAAAGTCCGTAATATGAACATACACATTGTAGTATATCAAAAAATACCTAATAAATATTATCAGAAGATAAATTTAGGAGCAGCGGAACAAAAAATTATTTATGACGGGAAAAAAGGAGTAACAATTACAGGGAATAATGTTCAGGAAATAAGAGGACCTGAACTTGATAAACTTAAATATGATGCTACTATGCAGCTATTGCTTTATTTAAAAGCATATGAGGTAAAGGCAATATATGAAGGAAAAGAAAAGATAAAGGGTAAAATGGCTTATAAAGTAATTCTGAAACTGCCCGATAATATGGAATGGATTCAATATTATGATACCACTACATATCTAAAATTAAAAGAGATAAAGCCAATTAGTTCTCCGAACGGTAAAAAAGTCAATCAAATAACTTTTTTTACAGATTATAAAAAGGTAGAGGGGGTTAAATACCCTTTTAGAATAAATCAGGCGCTGGGCACCTCTCAATTTATTTTTCACGTTGATTCGATAAAAGTAAATACTGGTTTAAGTGATCGAAACTTTGAAATTGATTAGACTTTGCTATAAATGATTACATAAATTAAATTTTTTTTCTGAACTATTAGAGTAGTAATTATGCAAAACAAATATTCCGTAATTGTATTTGATCTAGGTAACGTTCTATTGCCTTTCGATTATAATATTATGCTTAATAAACTGGAAAAAATAGAAAAGGATCTTGGAAAGAATTTTTTAACATATTATATGGAAAATTATGATATCCACAGAAAATTTGAGAGAGGGGATCTTCCCGAAGAAGATTTTATTAAAAAAATGCTATCAGGTTTAAATAATAAAATAAGTAAAGAGACTTTTTGTGAGTATTACTCAAAGGTTTTTGCAGTAAATGAAGAAGTAGCCTCTCTTTTACCAAAACTAAAAATGGATTATATGCTAGTCCTGTTATCGAATACAAATTCGATACATGAACTTTACTGGAAGAATTATGGGTTTATTAAATATTTTGATAAGCTTGTTCTATCTTATAAAGTAAGAGCCTTAAAGCCGGAAGAAAAAATTTACAAAGCTGTTGAAAGTATTACCAAAAGATCTTCTGATGAACACATTTTTATCGATGACATAGAGGAATATGCAGAGGGAGCAAAAAAAGCGGGCTGGGATGCAATTCATTTTACGGGTTATGAAAATTTACTTGAAGAATTAAGAGAGAGAAAGATTTTTTAATATATTTAATACTTCTCTATAAAAATTTCATTATAATACTATAAATTTTACTTTTGATACGAAATAAGTTAATTCCTGGTTTCCTAATATTAGTAAGCATTTTTATTTTCTTCTGTAATTACGGATGCAAAGAAAAAAAGATTCCCCTCCAAATTGATACTACTAGTAGAAAAGATTCATTATTAAAAGAAATAAAACCGGAATTAAAAATTACTTACCATAAATACCCTTCATCCGGGCTCAAAACATTGAGAGATTTGAGAGAAGAGTACGGGCTTCCCAAAAGAAAGGTTATACTTGCATTAAATAGAATTGATCATAATAATATTACCCGTGATACATTGATTATTCCTGATACTGTTTCTGAAGACATTATGATTTATTCTCCATTTCCTAAACAAGTTGAGATTTTAGATTCCATTCCTAAAATATTATTTTTTTCTTATCCAATAGAAGCATTTGCAGCTTATCAGAATGGAATACTAGTAAGGTGGGGTCCAACGAGTCTTGGTAAAAGAAGTACACCAACACCTGAGGGTTTATTTTTTACAAACTGGAAATCAAAAGAAACAATTAGTACCGACGATTCCACGTGGATATTACCCTGGTATTTTAACCTTGAAAATAAAAGGGGTGTTTCGTTACATCAATTTACATTGCCAGGTTATCCTGCGAGTCATGCATGCGCCCGCCTGCTGGAAGAAGATGCAGAGTGGATCTATTATTGGGCTGAACAATGGATAGTTTCGAGAGACGGAGAGAAAATATTAGCTTATGGAACTCCGGTGATTATATACGGAAAATATAAATATAAAGGCAAAGCTCCCTGGAAACTATTGGCAGATGATCCGCATATAACCGATATTTCAGAAACAAAGCTGGATTCTATTATACAGCCATATTTGCCGCTTATTAAAAAAAGAATAGCAATTAGGGATTCTGTATTAGCAGCTCGAAATAAGATGGCACTGCAGTAATATCTAGAAGGACTGAAATAATAGATCTTGATATAGTGCTTACAGAAAGGGTAACTGTTTAATTGTTGTATTGTTTGGAGAATTCCACAATAGGTATCAATAGTCCCTTAAATTGTTTTATATTTATTTGAATTTAATGAAGAGCTTATTCTTAGTATATTTATAACCTATTAAAAATTATATTTCATTATCCGGAAAGAATTTAATTGGGTTTAAGTATAGGAATTGTTGGATTGCCCAATGTGGGTAAATCGACTGTATTTAATGCATTAACAAAAGCACAAAATGCAGAAGCAGCAAATTATCCCTTCTGCACAATTGAACCAAATAAAGCCATTGTCCCTGTTCCCGATGAGAGAGTGGATAAATTAACTGATTTAGTTAAGCCTGCGCGCACTGTTTATTCTACTGTAGATTTTGTTGATATTGCCGGTTTAGTTAAAGGAGCAAGCAAAGGAGAAGGGCTTGGGAATCAATTTTTAAGCAATATCCGCCAGACAGATGCAACTCTCCATGTAGTAAGGTGTTTTGATGATGAAAATGTTGTGCATGTAGATGGAAGTATCAATCCATTGCGAGATATTGAAGTTATTGAGACTGAACTTTTGCTGGCAGATATTCAGACACTCGAGAAGAAAATTGAAAGGCTTCAAAAACAAGCTAAAGGTGATAAAGCAGCAAAGGCAGCAGTCGATGAAGCAGAAGATTTGTTAAAATATTTGAATGAAGGAAATCATGCTGTTTTATATCCTGATAAAGAAAAGGACTCAATTAAAACACTTCTAAGAGAAACCGGGCTTATAACAGCAAAAAGGGTAATCTATTGTGCAAATGTCGGTGAAGACGGTTTAGCTGAAGATAATGGTTATGTAAAAGATGTAAAAAAATATGCTGAGAGTAAGAATTCCGATGCGATAAAGATTTCAGCTAAAGTTGAAGAAGAACTGGTAGTTCTGGAAGATGATGAGAGAAAAGAATTTTTGGCTTCTTATGGTATTAAGGAGAGCGGTCTTGAAAAAATAATAAGAACGGGTTTCCATACGCTGGGTTTAATAAGCTATTTTACCGCAGGACCGAAAGAAGTTCGTGCATGGACTATCCATAGAGGCTGGAAAGCACCTCAAGCAGCAGGTGTTATCCATACAGATTTTGAAAAGGGATTTATCAGGGCAGAAGTTATAGGATATGATGACTATATAAAATACGCATCGGAGGCAGCTTGTAGAAATGCAGGGGTTTTAAGGATTGAAGGGAAGGAGTATGAAGTTCAGGATGGAGATGTGATGCATTTTTTGTTTAATGTATAAGGTAGTTCAGGTTCAAGAGCAAGTGTAAGAAAGCAAGTGTAAGTTCAAGAGCAAGTTCAAGGATAAGAATTAGGAATAATTATGGAATTAGAAATAGAACATAGTAAAGAAAGAAGAAGATTTTTTTCTATCATTGAGGGAAAAGAAGCTTATTTAACATATATGAATGACGGAGATAATATTTTGATTTTTGATCATACTTATGTTCCGTTTAGCTTAAGAGGAAAGAATATTGCAGCTAAAATTGTTGAAAGAGCATTAAATTATGCAAAAGAAAATAAATTTAAAGTTGTTCCAAGCTGTTCATATGTTAGAGCTTTTATAGATAGGAATAAACAATTTGAAGAGCTGGTTGCAGAATAACTCTATTCAAAATTTCCATTGTGGCTGCTTCTAGTATTCACTTATTAATTGGAGTTACGCAGAGTTAAAGATGACATCTTTAATAAATAGTTATTTTCAATTATTTATTAAAATGTAAGTTCAGATAAATCCTAATTTCTAATTAGTAAAGATGTCATCTTTTAAATACTGTTTCTAGCGTCACTACAGTTATTAAATAATATTAATTTGTGTTCAATTATTTCAATGAAGCTGTTAGTACAAACTCGGTTCCTGTAAGAGCTTGCGATACGGGGCAACCTGTTTTAGTCTTTTCAGCAAATTCTTTAAATTTTGCTTCATCAATATTGTCAATATCTCCCTCTGTTGAGATTTCAATTTTAGTAATCTTAAATCCAGTTTCAACTTTTGCTATACTAACCTTATCTTCTGTTTTAATTGAATTAACTTTATAACCTTCTTTTGATAAGGAATTGGCCAAAGCCATTGAAAAGCAGCCGGCATGAGCTGCCCCAAGCAATTCTTCAGGATTAGTTGTATCCCCCTGTTCAAAACGGGAAACAGCATTATAAGAAACATTTTTTAATGTGCCGGTTTCGGTACTAAGCGTACCCTTACCATCCTTTAAATTTCCATGCCATTCTGCATTGGCTTTTCTAATCGGCATATATAGCTCCTTTCAAATCATTATATAAGAAATTATTTATAGAAAAATTTTTATAAATAGTAAAATGTGTTAAATCGAAGATTGGTTTAACCATGTAATAAAGATAATAAAATTTTGAATTAGAATGTGTTAGGAAGAATAAAGTCAATGCTATAAGATAAAAATAATTATGAGGCTAAAGCCTCATTTTTCCATCTTTTTGCCCAGTTCACTGAAGTGAACTGCAATAGATTTGCTCTGTATATATCACTTGCAGTTGAATTTTATTAAGGATAAAACCGCATGCCCAAACCAATGTCAGCAGAGGAACCGAAATCGGGAGTCAGCGCTAATAAAACTCCAATTTCAAAAAAGACTTCGAGGGGGGTATTTGGTGGTATAAAATTAACACCGAAAATTCCTCTGGCGCCAAGTCCAACATTATTTTTTTCTCTTATATATTTATCTCTATAATAAAATCCATTGCCTTTGCCAAATCCTATAGTTCCGCCGGCACCGGCATATAAATTAGCAATATTAGAATTGAAAGCATTGAATTGCCAAAGATAATCCACTCCAATCCTTGGAGAGCCAAAATATGAAGCACCTAGATCTATAACAAAAGCATTATCCCTATGAGTAAAGAACTTCAAAGTTGCACCGGTAGGATCTCCAACCATAATTCCAAACCCAAAATCTTTTCCTTCCGGGCTCTGGGCTAATGAATCCGAATAATAAAAGAAGATCATCAATATTATTGAAAATAAAATCAATCTCTTTTTCATCATAATACCTTAACTAGTTCTAATTATGAACAAAATACCAAAACAATATGAATATACTTGATGATTTTTAATAACAGGATGGTCACATAATATTTTTTATACATGCATATGATGTTAGCTCTGTCATAACCGCTGATTTTAAAATTGTTTTAATTAGATAAATAAATTATTGTATTAAAACACATCCTAATTTTTAATCGGTTAAGGAAACTATAATGAAAGATCATTCAGATGTAATAAGTATCCCGGAAGCAATAGATATGTTATCCAGGGATAATCTTCTTAAAAGGTTTAATTCGATAAGAAACTTTTCTTTAGAAATCTGTAAACCTTTAATTACAGAGGATTATGTAATACAATCAATGCCTGATGTAAGTCCCACAAAGTGGCATTTATCGCATACAAGCTGGTTTTTTGAGACTTTTGTATTAAAAGAAGCTGTTAAAAATTATAAATCTCTGCATCCGCAATATGCATATTTATTTAATTCTTATTACGTTCAAGCAGGTGAAAGATTTGAAAGACCAAAAAGAGGATTATTATCAAGACCCAGTGTAGAAGAAGTTTATCAATACAGGGATTATGTTGATAAAAATATGGTGGAATTTTTAGAAAACGGAAGCGAGGAGAATTTCATGAAATTAGCTCCTGTAATAGAAATAGGATTACACCATGAACAGCAGCACCAGGAATTAATGTTAACTGATATCAAGCATGTATTCTCAATTAACCCGCTGAATCCGGTATACTTAAATATTGAAGATAAGAAGATTGAGATCTCCCATCCATTAAATGGATTCCATTTGAGAAAGGAGTGTATAAAATAGGCCATGATGAAAATGGTTTTTCTTATGATAATGAAACGCCTCAACATAAAGAATATGCAGAATCATTTTTATTGGCATCCAGGTTAATCACAAACGGAGAGTATGTAAAATTCATTGAAGACGGGGGCTACAATAGGCCTGAATTATGGCTATCGGATGGTGCAGCTACGGTAGCTGCAGAGAATTGGAAAGCTCCTTTCTACTGGAAAGAATTAGATAGTGAGTGGTGGAATTTTAAGCTGACAGGCTTTAGAAAGGTAAATCCAGAGGAACCGGTTTGTCATGTAAGCTTTTATGAAGCTGATGCATTTGCACGATGGGCAGGAGGAAGGCTTCCAACCGAAGCAGAGTGGGAAATTGCCGCATCTAATTCGGAGGTCAGAGGAAATTTTGTTGAAAATAGAAATTTTCATCCGGTACCGGTACAAAAAGAAAAGAACGAACTGAAACAAATATATGGTGATGTCTGGGAATGGACAAGGAGTTCGTATTCCCCATATCCGGGTTATAAGACACTTCCTGGAGCACTTGGAGAATATAACGGCAAATTCATGTCCAGCCAGATGGTTTTACGCGGAGGTTCTTGTGCCACCTCAAATACTCACATAAGAAAAACATACCGTAATTTTTTCCCCCCCAATGCACGCTGGCAGTTTATGGGAATAAGGTTAGCAAAAGATATCTAAAATAATAACACAAGATGCCAGTCACTTTTAAAGTGACTGACATCCAGGAAACGAATAAGGACTAAATATATGACTATCAAAACAGAAGAGATCACACAGGAGGAGATTATATCCGAAGTGATTGAAGGATTATCATTAACTCCAAAACGGCTGCCCTGTAAATTGTTCTATGATGAAAAAGGATCAGCACTTTTTGATAAAATATGCCGCCTTGATGAATATTATCCTACCCGTACAGAATTAAAAATAATGGAAGAAAATATAGAAGAAATGTCTGCTTTATTGGGAGAAGGGACGTTACTTATTGAATTAGGGAGCGGCAGCAGCATTAAAATTAGACTTTTACTGGATAATATTCCCGGATTAGCAGGATATGTACCTATTGATATATCAGCAGTTCATCTTATACAATCTTCAAACGAATTAAAGGAATTATATCCACATATTGACATCTTTCCTCTCGCAGCAGATTATACAAAGGATTTTGAATTACCAGAAATAGATAAACAATATGATCATAAGGCTGTTTATTATCCCGGTTCTACAATTGGCAATTTTACTCCTGTTCAGGCTAAAAATTTTTTAAGAAGAATAGCGAAGATATGCGGAAGGAACGGCGGGATAATAATTGGTGTTGATTTAAAAAAGGATAGGAAAATATTAGAAGCTGCATACAATGATAAACAAGGGGTGACAGCGGCTTTTAATTTAAATATACTTGAACATTTGAATAATGAATTAAATAGTGATTTTAATTTAAATAATTTTAGGCATTTAGCTTTTTTTAATGATCAAAAAAGCAGAATCGAAATGCATTTAATCTCAGAGAAAAATCAGGATGTTCATTTAAATGGTTCGGTAATACATTTCATGAAGAACGAATTAATTCTAACAGAATATTCATATAAGTATACTATAGAAAGTTTTGCTGAATTGGTATCAGATTGTTTTGAAGTTAGAAAGGTCTGGACTGATAAGGATCAGCTGTTCAGCATTCAATATTTAAGGGTGAAGTAGATATATTTTTGAAATAGATAATATTTCTTTTATTCCATCGGTTTCATATTCATAGCAGACCATTCTTCATATGAAGGACCGTAAATGCCCGGGACTTTCAAACCTGCTGCACGCATAATGACTGTCATTTGGGCCCGATGATGTATTTGATGTTTTATTAAGGAGACTAAGACCGCTTCTTTCGTCCACATTTCTCCGTACATATTTACTTTTTCGGACAGAGATTCATCATTCCATTCTTTTGACAATTGTTCTTCAATATTATTGGAAGCAGATTTATAATTTTCTATAATATCATCAGAATGCGGCGGGAAATTATTGTCATCATTTAATTCTTTGAATTTTAACCCTGTTCTATTCAGCATTTCCCCAATAGTTGCAGTAATATGCCATGCCAATCTTCCCAAAGATCTGCCTTTAGGAGTAATTCTATGATTTAATGTTTCATTGGTCAAATTGGAAAATACTTTTATAGTAGATTCGCTTTCATATTTCCAGTCATCTAGAAATTCTTTTATTGAGTGATACATATAGACCCCTCGAGTTTTTGTTAATTATTGATTAATACAGGTTCTAAAGATGACATCTTTAATAAGAAGATTATTTTTTAATTTTTTTAATAGAATGTATGTTTATATAAACGTATTTTTAATTAGTAAAGATGTCATCTTTCAGTTAATTATTAAAATTAGTTAAAATTTCCTTTAATTTCTCTAAGCTATTCTCCCAATCTGTTTTCTTTGTTCTTTCTCTTTCGACGACATCAGGAGCAGCATTCTGAACAAACTTTTCATTGGATAATTTTTTATTTATTCCAACTAAAGCGCCTTCCAGTCTTGTGATTTCTTTTTGAAGCCGGTTTCTTTCAACTTCTAAATCAATCAATCCTTCAAGAGGTATATATATTTCTGCATCTTTAATTACTGCTGAGGCAGAGGCTTTCGGTTTTTGAATATTACTATTAACGGTAATATTTTCGACGCGAGATAACTTTTTGATATAATCTAATTGGTATTCCTGAATTTCATTAGTTTTTATGAACGCATCCACAAATTTTGAAGGAGGTATATTCATTTCACCCCTAATATTCCTAATAGCTATTATAATATTTTGCATAAATTTCATCTCGGTTTCAGCTTGAATATCAATTAGCAATTCATTTGGTTCAGGATATTTCGAAACTGAAATACTATCCGTTTCTCCTCTTTCTTCTATTAAATGCCAAAGCTCTTCGGTTATAAACGGCATAAATGGATGAACAATTTTTAGTAAATTTTCGAATATATTTATTGCCCTGCTTAAGACAGCGGATTTGATTTCATCTTTATCAGAATATAACCGGTTCTTTGAAAGTTCAATATACCAATCACAGAAATCACTCCATACAAAGGAATAAACAATTTTTGATGCATTATTAATTTCAAATTTGTCCATTGCTTTATTCAGATCAATAATTGTCTGAACAAAGCGGGATTCAATCCATCTATCGGAAAAGTCGATATGCTTATCGAGTAAATTTTTATTAACTGGAATAGACTTTGTATTCATCAAAAGGAAGCGTCCGGCATTCCAGATTTTATTAGCAAAGTTTCTTCCGATTTCACATTTATCTTCACTAAATAGAACGTCCTGCCCTAAAGGAGCTAAATAGATAACAGTAAATCTTAAGGCATCAGCTCCATAATCTTTAATTACGTTAAGAGGATCAGGAGAATTACCCAGAGACTTACTCATTTTCCTTCCCTGGAGATCCCTAATAATACTTGTGAAATAAACATTACTAAAGGGGATATTTTTTTTGAAATGGAGGCCTGCTATTATCATTCTTGCAACCCAGAAGAAAATTATGTCGGGTGCAGTAACGAGGGTATTAGTTGGGTAATAATAATTTTGTTCTTCGTCAGTTTTAAATACATCGAAAGCCCATAACCAGCTTGATGCCCATGTATCGAGAACATCTTCATCCTGCTTTAAATTTGTGGAACCGCAGTGAGGGCATTTTTCAGGTTGAATAACTGAAACAATCGGGTTTTTGCATTCAATATTACAGTGGTCATCACCGATACAATACCAAACTGGTATTCTATGTCCCCACCAGAGCTGACGCGAAATACACCAATCTTTGATGTTGTTCATCCAATTGTCATATGTCTTTATCCAATGTTCGGGATAAAATTTAACTTTTCCTTCATTAACAGCATTTAATGCAGGTTTTGAAAGTTCACTCATGCTCATAAACCATTGTTCCGAAAGATAAGGCTCAATAGGAACTCCGCCTCTTTCAGAGTAGCCTACATTATTTTGATATTCTTCCTCCTTCACAAGGAGCTTAAGTTCATGCATTTTTGCGACAACTTTTTTTCTTGCTTCAAATCTGTCAATATTTTGAAATTCTGCGGGGACATTTTCATTAGTTGAAGCATCCGGATTGAAAATATTTATAATTTCCAGGCTATGTCTTTTACCCATTTCATGATCATTTACATCATGTCCCGGAGTAACTTTAACTGCGCCGGTACCAAATTCAGAATCTACATATTCATCACCAAAGATGGGTATTTCACGCCCTACAATCGGAAGTATTACTGTTTTACCAATTAAACTTTTATATCTTTCATCAGAGGGATTTACAGCTACACCTGTATCTCCGAGCATAGTTTCCGGGCGGGTTGTAGCTACAGTTATAAATTCATCACTTTCTTTAATAGGATATTTGAAGAACCAAAGTTTTCCATTAACGGAACGATAGATTACTTCTTCATCAGAAATAGCGGAGCGGGAAGCAGGGTCCCAATTTACCATTCTATAACCCCGATAAATTTTCCCTTCATTATAAAGTGCGACAAAAGTTTCGATTACTTTTTTATAATAATCAGGGTCCATTGTAAAGCGTTCACGCTGCCAGTCACAGCTAACACCGAGTTTTTTTAATTGCTGAATAATGATACCGCCGTATTTTTCTTTCCATTCCCAGCAATATTTTAGGAATTCTTCTCTGCCTATTTCATATTTATCAAGACCCTGTTCTTTCAAATAATTGGTTACTTTAGATTCGGTAGCAATAGAAGCATGATCAGTACCTGGAACCCAGCAGGCATTATATCCCTGCATTCGTTTTGTTCGAATCAGGATATCCTGGATTGAATTGTTCAGGATATGTCCCATTGTTAAAATACCGGTAACATTAGGCGGCGGAATTACAACTGTATACGGCTCTTTAGTTTTATCTATTTCCGAATGAAATAAGCTGTTATCCAGCCAAAACTTTAACCATTTATCTTCAACTTCCGACGGATTGTATGCTTTTGGAATTTCTGACATAATTGTTCTATTTGTTTCTGAAATACTTGAAGTGCAAATATAAAAAAAATTGGGGAGAGGTCTTAGGTACTGTTGGGTATTTCATTCTTACATTTTAGGTATTAAAGAAGTAGTTAAAGCGTATGTGGAGCGTATCTGAGATGTTGTTGTACTTTAATGATAGTGAAAGAATAGCATGATTGCTTGCTGCTGAATTAATTTTTATTTAATTAAATATTGATAATTTGGAATCTTTACCTGTATACCGTGGTATGGACCAGTTAAATCGCTCCATTGATCGCCGACATCACCAATAATATTGTATCCAATTTTAACAAGTTCAGCTCTTTTTAGTGATTTATACTGAGCAGCGGGAATTTCATATTCTACTGGAGTCCTAACGATAAGTGTATCGAATTTTGTATAACCGGCGTATATTAAATTATGGTATGTAGCGTCATATTCATATTCTTTCCTTCCGGTAATAAATATTATTTTGAAATTTTTGGAGATTAAAAAATCATATAAATGTTTTATTTCTTTTATTGGCGGTGCTTTAGCTTCTTTAATCCATTTATCCCATAAATCAGGAACATAACCAAAATCATACTTTTTATTATACTCATAATTTGATAGAGCGGTTTCGTCTACATCGAAAATAACAGCGCTGTTTTTTTTTGCATGAACAGCTTCAAACTTATCGATTGCTTCATCTACTACTTTGCTTGTTTCTTCATCAAATTTACCTGAGTCATGATATTGAATTACTTCTTCTTTTGCCAAATCAAGGTTAACAGGTACAGAAGAACACGCTTGAAAAATAGAAAGAATAATTACTGTAGAAGCATAAACGGGAAAAACATTATGTAATCGCATTATAACCACTTAAGGAATTAATAATTATCCGGTTTATCTTAAAATATGATAAATTTTTGAAAAAGGCTTTATTTCAAAATCTAAAGAAATCATAGTGGGGATTAAATCAAATATTGTACCGAGTTGAAGTTTTGTTTTAAAGTGACGACTTTAATAGACAATGACATTTAGGTGACTATAAAATATCTTTCATTCAACTATTCCTGTTCTACTTTTTCAATACTCAGCTCTGGAAAAACCTTGCGAAATAGCGTAGGTTTTCGGCCATTTTTTCACTTCTAAGCCGCCTTTTTCTATCAACCCACTATATTTATCCCTCCTCATAGAAAATCCCCTCTCAAAATCAATCTATCCGGAAAGGCTAAGAGGAGGCTATGGCGTAGAAAGTTTAATAAAAGGTCTCCTAACTACCCTTTTTTAAAGAGAAAATTTTTTAGGCATATATAACTATGCCTCACTCTGAGTTTTGTTTAAAAATGGGTAGTTGAGAGGCTGTTTTTAAATAAAAATCAAAAAATAAAATACCATACCAACTCCAAATTCCTCGTATTAGGAAAACAGACTACTTAAATTAACTTTTTTTGAATATTTACTTTTTTTTTATTAAAATTTTTATTCATACTTTGATTTTATCATTAAATTTAGGGGGTAAATTTAACCCAGCAATATTTTCATTACCATTTACATAGAAATTCAGTTATTGAAAGTAAATTTGGGGATATTGCGCTATTATAAAATTAAAATTATAAAGGTTGAATGGAAAAATTAGACAAAGAAATATATAACACTTTCTTTTTGGAAATAAAAGAACGCATCCGCAGGGCTCAATACGATGCACTAAAAACTGTAAATAAACAGCTTATATCCCTTTATTGGGATATTGGAAAATTGATTGTTGAAAAACAGGAATCTCTCGGCTGGGGTAAATCTGTTGTTGAAAATCTATCTACCGATCTACAAAAGGAATTTCCCGGTATAAAAGGTTTTTCAACACAAAACTTATGGTATATGCGACAGTTTTATACAATTTTCAAAAATGATTCAAAACTCCAACCACTAGTTGGAGAAATAAGCTGGGCAAAACATTTGGCTATTTTAAGTAAATGTAAAGATAGTTCCGAAAAGTTATTTTACATTAAAATGACAAAAAGGTTTGGCTGGTCGAAAAATGTTTTGATTCACCAGATCGAAAATAAATCTTATCAAAAATATCTTCTTAACCAGACTAATTTTGAAAAAACACTTACAACTGAATATAAGAGCCAGGCTAAACTTGCCGTTAAAGATGAATATACTTTTGATTTCCTTGAGTTGGGTGAAGAGCATGGTGAATATCAATTAGAGATTGCGCTTATAAACAATATTCGCAATTTTTTAATTGAAATGGGAGGGAACTTTGCCTTTATTGGAAATCAATATAAAATTCAAGTTGGTCAAAAAGAATATTTCATTGATCTTCTCCTTTATCACCGGAAGCTCCGATGTTTATTTGCGGTTGATCTAAAGATTAGTGAATTCAAACCGGAATTTGCAGGAAAGATGCAGTTTTATCTGTCAGTGCTTAACGATAAAATTAAATTTAAAGAAGAAAATCCTTCGATTGGATTAATACTTTGTAAAGAAAAAGACCGCTTAATTGTAGAATACGCTCTTAAAGATACCACCCAGCCCATTGGTGTTTCTTCTTATAAAATTACCACTAAATTGCCGAAGGAGCTAAAAAAATACCTTCCTTCTGCAAACCAGATTTCTGAAATTATTGATAATATGGATCAAAACTAATAATAGACTTCAGCAACCTGAAATTGTACGTAGTGGGATGATAGATAGAATAATTGTTAGAACTGTTATCTCAAAAAACTATTAATCAATGGATTATTGTTTGAAATTTTGGGATTTTAAGGGATTAAATTTTTTATTTTATGAGATTGAGTTATGGCCGTTGTAAAACCTTTCAAAGCACTTAGACCTAAAAAAGAAATTGCTGAGCTGGTTGCAAGTGTTCCGTATGATGTTGTGGATAAAGAGGAAGCTAAAGAATTCGCTAAAGATAATCCTTTAAGTTTTTTAAGAGTTACTAGAGCGGAAATAGAATTGCCGGATGATGTTGATGTTTATTCAACCGGTGTATATGAAAAAGCAAAAGAAAATCTTGAAAGACTCCGAAAAGAAGCACCATTAAAAATTGATGAAGAAGAGCATTACTATTTGTACAGATTAGAAATGAACGGGCATGCGCAGGTTGGAAT
Source organism: uncultured Ignavibacteriales bacterium (assembly GCA_963742995.1). Classification (GTDB taxonomy): domain Bacteria; phylum Bacteroidota; class Ignavibacteria; order Ignavibacteriales; family Ignavibacteriaceae; genus CAVQBP01. The sequence goes on along the minus strand of CAVUOL010000014.1, from coordinate 70,878 downwards.
AGCTGCGGTTTTTTCTATTGACGATTATGATAATAATATAATTTTAAAGCATGAAAACACCCGGAAGGTAAAGGAAGATGACAGAACAAACCATATAATTACTACAAATGCACAGACAGGCGCCGTATTTTTAACATATAAAGGTGTTCCGGTAATCGATAATGTTGTTAACAGAACCGTACTGGAATCGGAACCAATTTATGACTTTATATCAAAGGATGGAATTAAACATACAATATGGAGTTTATCTGAAGAATATAATAAAATTTTGGAGGATGAGTTCACAAAAGTTAAAAATCTTTATATAGCCGATGGGCATCATAGAGCAGCAAGTGCCAGCCGGGCAAGAAAAGTAAAACAGGAAGCCAACCTTTCGCATACTGGAAATGAAGATTATAATTATTTTCTGGCTGTTTTATTCCCCGCCGACCAGGTAAAGATTCTGCCGTATAATAGAATAGTATATAATTTAAATGGCTTAAATAAGGAAGAATTTCTTCATAGGATAGATGAAAAATTCCATGTAGAGAAAAGTAATGTAAAAGAGCCAACTCAAAGGAAAAGTTTTGGAATGTATTTAGATGGAGAATGGTATCAATTAAAAATCAGAGATTCAATTAGTGCAAGCATCAGCCTATCCAGTTCCGTATCAGGGACATTAGATGTTAGTATACTGCAGGATTTCTTATTAAACCCAATACTTGGGATAGAAGATCAAAGGACAGACAAGAATATAGATTTTATCGGCGGCATAAGAGGAACAAAGGAACTGGAAAAATTAGTTAATAGCGGGAAAGCAACGGCGGCATTTTCTTTACATCCTGTTTCAATTGAAGATTTAATGAAAATTTCAGATGCGGGAGAAAAAATGCCTCCTAAATCAACATGGTTTGAACCGAAATTAAGAGACGGGTTATTAGTATATTTGATATAGAAATCTGAATTGTTCATTTATTTAATATTATAATAAAGGGAGAGCTTTATGGAAAAACGAGTATATAATTTTAGTGCCGGACCTGCAATATTGCCGGAAGAAGTATTACAGGAAGCACAGAAGGATTTGTTTGCACTTCCGGGTGTTGGTATGTCTATTTTGGAGATTAGTCACCGTTCCAAAACTTTCGATAAAATAATTTTAGAAGCTAAAGAAAATCTAAAAGCGATATTGAATATTCCAGATAATTATGAAATATTGTTTTTACAAGGGGGTGCAAGCTTACAGTTTTCAATGGTCCCGTTAAATCTTATGCCTCCGCAAAATATAGCAGATTATATAGTAACAGGAAGCTGGTCAAAAAAAGCAGTTAAGGAAGCCAAAAGAGCCGGTACTGTTAATATTGCAGCAACAACAGAGTCGGAAAACTTTAAAAGAATACCAAAGCAGGATGAGCTTAAATTAAACAGTGATGCTTCTTATGTTCATTTTACCTCTAACAATACGATTTACGGAACTGAGTGGAAAAGTGAACCTGATGCTGGAAATGTTCCTTTAATCTGCGATGCTTCATCTGATATTTTAAGTAAAAAAATTGATGTAGGTAAATATGGAATCATATATGCAGGTGCTCAAAAGAATATGGGACCTTCAGGAGTTACAACTGTTATTTTCAGGAAAGATCTAGCTGAGAGAAGTCAGGATACATTGCCTACAATGTTGAACTACAAGACTCACCTTGAAAATAATTCACTTTATAACACCCCGAATACATTCGGAGTTTATATTATTGCCTTAGTAACTAAATGGATAAAGAATATGGGTGGAATTGAAGCTATGGAAAAGGTTAATAAAGAAAAAGCAGAAATTTTGTACAATTGTATTGATGAAAGCGATGGCTTTTATAAAGGACACGCTGAAAAAGATAGCCGTTCTTTAATGAACATCACTTTTAATTTGAATACCGAAGAACTAGAAAAAATGCTCATTGCGGAAGCTACTGCAGCAGGATTTGATGGTGTAAAAGGGCATAGATCGGTGGGCGGATTAAGAGCATCAATTTATAATGCATTCCCAAAGAAAGGGATAGAAGATCTTGTTGATTTTATGAAGAAATTCCAATCCAAACATTCTTAAGAGGCATTTTTGATAGGAGGCTGTAAATAAATTTTAATGAATCGAGGTCAAATAATGAAATATTCATTTTTAGTAATTACTCTCATTATATTATTTAACGGATGCAGTAAAAAAGAAGAAGAGAAATTATCTGCTTATAATGCGGCTGCTTTTGCATATGACCTTGGAAACAGCTGGGAGGTAGATGCGACAACGAGAGTTAAAGGCTTCATCCAAAAAGAAGATAATAACATGTTTAAAGCATCATTGGCTTATGAAATTAGTTTAGTTACTCCAAAAAATGATACAATAAATTCTTTAATCTCTAAGGTGATAGATAAATCGGATAAAGAGAAAATGACGGATACAGCATTGGAAGCACAATTTGACCTCGATTCTACTTACGTTGACGGTGAATATACAATCGTTTTCAATGTTAAAGATGTTTTTTCAGGAGCAAGATCATCTTCTAACGCGGGATTTAAATTGAGCAAGGATTAAATCGAGAGAGAAAAACTAAATCATATTAAGAGTAGATAGTACTATTTTTATAAATATTGCTCCGGTATAGATTTACGGGCGCTGTATCCTTCTTCTATTGCGTGGTAAAACTTTATATCATCTTCATCGCTTCGCCAACAGAGATATACTTCTCTGGCATTAATAATAGATGGAAAATCAACCAGGCCAATCGTAAAGTTCCAATCTTTATAAAGGCACCCCACCTCTTCCAGCTCTTGAATGAATCCATTAACTTCGCTTACCATTTTTTGAATCTGATTCCATGTATTACTAGATTCGATTTTACCATCAACATCTTCGGCAATTAAACGCATTTCTCTTGTTGTATCAAGAATATCTTTGACAATTTTTTTTACTAATGGTAAAGTTTTCTTCGCTTCGGAAGGAGTAAAATACTTTGTTTCAGTGATCATTTCAATTCCATTTTCTTAAAAACTAACTATTATTTACTACAAGATCATCACAAAATAGTTTCTTTTCAATAATTAAGTAATGATACTGATTATAATAATAAAATAAAAACTCACTTTTTCAATATAATAGTTTTTTCTTAATCATATTGTTGATTTTTTAATCATATAAAAGGAACATTATCAGTTAATTTTCGGTAAAATGGAATTATAACTATTCCGTATCGAATGTTTAAAAAACTAATATTTCTATTTATAGTTCTTTCGTTTATAGGGCTTAATTCTTACAGCATAAAGACTAAAAGGGCACAAAATCCTATAAATTCCACTGTTCAACCGGATTCAGATATAACTTTCAAAAAAGATTCTCCAATTGCACTAGTGGGTGATCTGCAAAGAACTACAATCTGGGAACTAATGATTGGAAGAGAACAAAATGATGTGGAAAGGAAAAAAATCATTGCAAATATTGCATTACATAATCCAGCAGCCCTAATTTTATTAGGAGATATGGTTTCTAACGGCTCTGATATAAAGGAGTGGGATTACCTTCATAGTCTATTAATACCTATTGAAAGTGAAGATATTCCGGTAATACCAGTTTTAGGTAATCATGAGTATTGGGGAGATAATACAATTGCACTTAATAATGCCAAACAAAGTTTTCCTATTTTCAAAAAGTCTCATTGGTACAGCAAAATATACGGAGATATAGTTTTTATAATTCTGGATTCCAATAGATTTGACTTAATGGAAGACAACTGGACCAGAGAAAGAAGATGGTTTGAAAATGCTTTGAATTATTATGACTCGGATGGTGATATCAAAGGGATCATAGTATGTCTCCATCATCCTCCTTACACAAATAGCTTAGTTACAGGTGACAATATAGATGTACAGGAAGCATTTGTAGAGCCTTTTTTAGAATCTCAAAAAACTCTGGCAATGATAAGCGGACATGCGCATACCTATGAAAGATTTCAAAAGAAGGGTAAAATGTTCATAATCTCCGGAGGAGGCGGCGGTCCAAGGGTTCTTCTTAAAACCGGCACTAATATTCATAAAGATATTGTAAATTTACCTCAATTAAGGCCTTTTAATTATCTTCTTCTTTACCCGCAACCGGATGGAGTTCAAATAACAGCGAAAGGATTAGAAAAAGGGGAATCGCAATTCTTTACTCTGGATAGCTTTACAATTCCATTTAAAAATATTCCTTACTAATTGGAATCCTTTTTGATCAATTGTATCTAATTGATTGAAGTTACGCAAGATCAATATTTTTTGTAATAGGAGTAGGAGAATATATTAAAATGGTACAAAATCTAAATTAGGAGATTCTTCCCCGCAAAAGCGGGACAGGCACTCCACTTCGTTCCGTTCAGACTGACAATGTTTGCGTAACTTAAGTTATTAATTAGTAGAGAGTACCTATTTTAAATACTGAATAATTAAAGGTGATATTAATGGATTTCAAAACAATTGAAGAACTGATAAATCAGAAAGGGATGGATTATCAGGAATATTTGAATAAATTTATAAATGAATTAGCAGAAACAAATCCCGATCTTTTAGATATAAAAGCAAGAAAAAAATTCGAAACTAAAAAATTGAACCTTCAAAGAAGCTCAAGAATTATGAAGACATGTAAAGTTTCGGATAATTTACGGGAAGAGATTATAAAGATAAACGAACCTCAGTTATGGATGGTAATTACAGAAAACTGGTGCGGTGATTCTGCTCAAAACCTGCCATACATAAGCTTAATTGCTCAAGAGAACCCAAACATAAAATTTAAAATTATTCTAAGAGATTCAAATCCTGATATAATGGATCAATATTTAACAAATGGGACAAGAAGTATCCCTATTATGGTTGCGTTTGATTATAACGGAAATGAGTTATTCCGATGGGGAGCCCGACCAAAGATTGCACAGGAATCTTTCATTCAATGGAAAGCAGAAGGTATTGTCAGTCCGGAGCTTTATGAAAAACTTCATCTCTGGTATGCCAGAAACAAGGGACAGGCAATTGAATCCGAATTCCTTGATATTCTAAAAACAGTTGAACAGGATTAGAAAATTACAAGATTACAAAGATTGCAAGATTTTCCCATATTTATTCTTAATTGTTTAAGCTAAAGTCGTATCTACCTTTGGCGGAAATTTTCAAATTAGTATCTTTGCAATTAAATTAATTGCGAAAATGTTAAATGAGAATAGAGACATTATCTGTTCATAGCGGAAGAAATGCAGATTCTTCAACCGGTGCAATTACCCCACCGATTATTCTTTCGACTACTTTTGAACGCGAAAAAAACGGGGAATATCCCAAGGGGTACAATTATTCGCGCAGCAATAATCCTAACAGAGAAGCTCTGGAGAAATGCCTTGCTGAGATAGAAAATGGTAAATATGCTGCTGCATTTTCCTCAGGTACGGCTGCTGCAATGAGTATACTGCAATCTCTCCAGCCCGGCGATCATATCATTGCTCCGGATGATATTTACCATGGTACAAAACATCTTATAAAGATCTTTAAAAAATGGGATATTGATTCCTCTTTTATTGATATGACGGAGATAACGAATTTAGAGAACGCCATTCAAACAAAGACAAGACTTATCTGGCTTGAGACTCCTTCAAATCCTTTATTAAAAATTGTCGATATTAAAAAGATAGCTGAAGCTGCAAAGAAAATTTATGCCATTACGGTCTGTGATAACACATGGGCAACACCTATTTTGCAAAATCCGCTTGAACTGGGAATTGACTTAGTACTTCATGCAACTACTAAATATATCGGCGGGCATAGTGATATTTTAGGCGGTGCTGTAATTTCAAAAGAAAGTAAAACTTTTGAATTTGTAAAAGAGATTCAAAAATCAGGCGGAGCAGTCCCCTCTCCTTTTGAGTGCTGGCTAACATTACGAGGGATTCAAACACTGCCGCTGAGGATAAGGGAGCAGTCAAAGAATGCAATGTTAATTGCAGAATTTCTTAATTCAAGGAAAGAAATAGAAGAAGTCCATTATCCCGGTTTAGCAGCACATAGAGGTCATCAACTTGCAAAAGCACAAATGAAATTATTTGGCGGAATGCTATCATTCCAGGTCAAGGGGAATAAAAATGAAGCAGTTAAATTAGCTGCGAATGTGAATTTATTTACACGAGCAACAAGTCTCGGTGGACCTGAAAGTTTGATTGAACATCGTGCATCAGTTGAAGGGCCGGAAACCAAGACACCTCAAAATCTCTTACGATTATCTATCGGGCTAGAACATCCGGATGATTTGATTGAAGATTTAGAGCAGGCTTTATTAAAATTATAATTTCCAAATAAATACGGGTAAAACGGTTTGTCTATCTTTCTCCAGCTCATATTACTATTTGTTATAGGAATTATAGCAGGGTTTATGAATGTTATGGCAGGCGGCGGTTCAACTTTAACACTACCAGCTTTAATTTTTTTAGGTTTAGATTCTGCTTTAGCAAACGGAACAAACCGGGTAGCAATAATCATTCAAAATATTTTTGCTGTTTATTCTTTCAAAAGGGAAAAATATCAAAAGTTTAAATTAAGCTTAAAATTGTCTCTATTTACTTTACCAGGCGCCGTTATTGGTGCATTGGTTGCAGTAAAAATGAATGATCAAACATTCCAGACTATTCTAGGAATAATTATGATCGGGATAATTATTTCAATGATTATTCCAAGGAGAAAAATTGAATATTCACAATTCGACAATAAAAATATTTCGCCATGGATTTATGTTTCAATGGTTTTTATAGGATTCTATGGCGGATTTATCCAGGTAGGAGTTGGATTTATTATAATGGCTGCACTTCATTATTTAATGAAAATAAATTTAGTTTATGTAAATATGCATAAAGTTTTTATAATATTAATTTATACAATTCCTGCAATTCTAATCTTTATATTTACAAATAATATTAATTGGGAATTAGGATTAACTCTTGCTGCCGGTAATGCCATAGGTGGATGGTGGGCAGCAAAATTCTCCGTAAAAAAAGGAGAAGGTATAATAAAAATTATTCTTATTGCAGCTGTTTTTATTATGTCTTTGAAATTATTAAATGTCATCTAAATTATCATAAGGAAAACTTTCAGTGATTGAAGAAAAAATCGAAGATAAAGTTGAAACTCAGCCGGTTAAGAGTTTCGCGAAAGTTGTAAAGGATTCTTTCAGGGAATTAAAAGAGACTTTCATTGCATTTATCAAGGCTCCTAAAGCTTTATGGGGAATAAATGTACCATATGTACTTGAAGGGCTTGTTTATTTTGGGATATTAACCGAGCTTGGCAAGTTTTCATCCGAGAATGTAGGTTTAACAGATCCACAAGCCGGATTAGTTTACAGCTTTGTTACAGGAGGAATAACCTTTTCCATGCTGCTCTTAGGCGGTTATTCGGATAAAATCGGGGTTCGAAAATCATTATTTATTTCTTTCCTTGTTTTCCTTGTTGCAAGGGTTGTTATTGGTCTTTCAGGAAGTTTGAATTTAACAAACGGACTCTGGTCTCCAATGTTTTTTACTATGAATGCTGGTCTTCTATTTATGGTTTTAGCATATGGACTATATCAGCCTGCTGCTTATGCCGGAGTAAAGAGATACACAACTCCTAAAACATCAGCAATGGCTTATGGTGCAATATACGGTTTTATGAATCTGGGTGCCTTTCTTTCAGGATTTGTATCTTCTTTAACCAGGCAAAACTTTGTAGATGTTTTCCCTCCAAACGGATTAACAGCAGTGTTCTGGGCTTTTACTATAATTACTTTAATTGCTTTATTACTTACCGTGATTCTATTAAGCAAAAAAACAGATGCTCAGGCACTTGCACATGTGAAAGTAGAATTAAAGAAAGAGGGGATCAAGGAAGAAGAGGAGGAAGAGGAGAAGGAAAGTAAAAAGAAAAATATTAATAACGTCCCTTTAATTATATATAGTTTGCTGACTTTACTATTTTTCTTATTTTCAGGATTTGGTTTTAATAATCCGTTAAACTATATAAAAAGCTTTTCTTTGTTCGGTTATAAAATTACATTTGACTTATTTTTTGTTATAACTATTGCTTTTTTCATAATTGCGATCTATGAATTTTTAAGGAAAAGGCCCCTGCATCCTTTCAGAGATAAAAGATTTGCATTTTTTATTTTCATATTAATACCGGTTCAAACCTTATTTGCTCATAACTGGTTAACCGTTCCATATTATTTAAACCGCGCCTTCCCTGCTGGTTCGGTAGCCAGTCAATATTATGAAATTTTTGCCAATATAAACCCTATATTAATATTCATTTTAGCTCCGCTTATAGCAGGTCTGACAACCAAAGCGAATGTTTATAGAATGATGATACTCGGGACAACGGTGATGGCAATACCCACTTTTTTATTAACTATAGGTCCGAATTTATATTTGTTTCTTTTATATGTTTTAATTAGTACGACAGGGGAAGCTATGTGGCAGCCTAGATTTTTGCAATGGATTGCTGAAGTAGCTCCCAAAGGTATGACAGGACTTTATATGGGGGTAGGGCAGTTTCCATGGTTTTTAACTAAGGTACTTACAGGATTTTACTCAGGCTGGTTTTTGATGAAATATTGTCCAATAGATACACTCCCATCAGGTATGAATACAGGATTTATGTGGTTTATTTATGGATTAATTGCTATAGTAAGTCCAATTGGATTAATACTTGCTAAAAAATGGATGGTGAAAGGATTTAAACTAAAAGCTTAGAATGTTTACCCGGTATTTTCGACAATTGCTACCTTGGAATAAACATCCTGTCTTTTATCCATTAAAGGAATTGTTGTTCCTTTAATTCTATTTTCATCCAGGAGATCGAGTTCGAGATCTGCAATAACAATTTGTTCCAGGTTAATAATGCCTTCGGCTGCAATTCCATCGCGTGAAAATGGGAAATCGGACGGAGTAAAAATATTTGCCTGACCATAATGAAGTCTTAAATTTTCAACAGGGAGATTACCAACTGTACTTGCCATAACTACATAAACTTGATTTTCAATCGCTCTGGCCTGGCAGCAATATTTTACGCGTAAATAGCCCTGCCTGTCATCAGTATAGGAAGGGACAAAAATTATTTCTGCACCGGCATCCGAGACTACTCTTGCAACCTCAGGGAATTCAACATCATAACAAATTAATATAGAGATCGGACAATGAGTAGTTTTAAATACTTTCAGTTCACTACCATTCTCAATTTGCCATGGATTTTTTTCCCACCTTGTTCTATGAACTTTATCCTGAGTAAATACTTTCCCTTGAGGAGTAAAAAGATAGGCCCTATTAAAAATTTTTTCATTTACTTTAGTTGGATGCGTACCGCCAATCAGATAGTATTTACACTTGACAGCGTAACTTTTTAATAAATCGATATATTTTTCTTTATATTTGCTCAACTCGTTAATTGCTTTTAAGGGATCACTACTGTCAATAAATGACATTAGCTGAATTGTAAAAAGTTCCGGGAGAAGCACATAATGAGGTTTATATTCTGCAGCAGCAGTTAAAACATAATGAACCTGCTCTACAAATTCTTCAAAGTCTTTAACTCTTCTTAGATGATATTGAACCGAAGCAATTCGAACGCGCATCATTTCTCCTTTTTATCAAAGTTAGGATTATAATTTGGGTTTAGCCATACAATTAAAGAGGCAAATTCTAAAGATTGAGTATCTCCATGTAAATAATTTTCAACAATATCACAAAATTGAAACCCCTGTTTTAATTGAAAACGAAGGACAGGGTCATAAATATCCCCCCATATTACTTTTAGACAATATGTATGAGGATCCATTTTATCGGCAAATAGATGATAATTAGGTAATCTTCCTGCGGAAATGATCCTTTTTAAGTTTAATCTTGTACACAATTCCCTTCTTTCCTGGTATATTTTCTGACCTATTCCTTTCTTCCGGTAATCAGGGTCTACACAAACTTCCGCTCCATAAAGAGTTTTGCCTTCGGGGTTATGAGTAGAAAACATTCCGCTGCCGGTAATTTCCTTCCAGTTGTGTTCAGGACCGTATTCATCCCATAGAATTATAAATGAGCTTGCGGTTCCAACAATTTTGCCTTCCATTTCTGCTACAAACTGACCTTCAGCAAAAACTTTAAGGTGGTTTTCAAGCTGTTCAAGAGACCATGGTTTTAAACCAGGATATACCTTTCTTTGTAATTCTCTAACATCATCAAAATGTGCAGGAGTTGTGTTTCTTATAATGACGTCTGCTTCTGTAACCATCATACTATACCTACCAACAAACAATTTATTAAAAATTAAGCTTAAAATGAAAGATATATAACAATATTCCACGAATTGTTTTGCAAAACTATCTCTAAAAAAATACCTTCTAAATTTTAGGAAAATTTTCCCCTGAAGTTAATCAATTTGAAGATTTTTATTTATATTTAATTACAATTTTTATCATACCAGAATTATTTTCTTTTTATGAATCAAGATTTTCATTTAATACAGGAAAACATAGAAAAGATTGTTTCAACAAATTTCTCCACTAATCAAAAGGAGATAATAAAAGAGCAAATTAATTTTATTAATTCATACGAAAACAATCTAAAAAAATTTGTTGGGCAGAATGATGTAAGTATAGAAACTTTAACTGATTATAATAAAAAAACAGCTTCATTAATAGAAAAAAAATTTATCAGTAATAAAACATCTCATAATTTTAATGAATATTTTGGACAATTAGTAATCATTTTAGATGACTATATAAATACTTTTGCTGATAGTTTAATCGAAATACAATCAGATGAAAGGTTCGGAATTTCCGGGAATGATTCTTACTCTATTAAAAATTTCAAAAGAATAAAGAGAATATTTCTTAAAATCTCGCAGATTCCAACCTCAATTGGAAATCTTAAAAGAAAGGTTTTTAAAAAAGAACTTAAGGGAAAAAAGAATTGGAAGCATATAATTCCTTTCAAACGAATTGCATTCATAGTATTAAGAGATAGATTGTTCAGAGCACTTTTCCCGTTGGTTGAAGAAATTAATCAAAATATTGCTTCGTCATCCTACTCTATTCTGCAGATAGATAAAAATATCAATGAAATGTTTTTTGAAGACTCTATTAAGCGAAAAGAGGGATATAAAGAACAGCAATTTGAATTTACTAACATTTTAAAGAACATTAATGAAAAATATGAACTCCTTGATGAAAAAATAACCAGGATTATTGAAGCAGTAATAAAAGACCTTAATGAATCCTATGAAAAGACAGGAACCGTTGAACTTCCCGGAAGAAAATTCAGCCTTAAAGAGGTTAACTCTTCCAATAAGAAATTAAATGAAGAATTCAAATCTATAGATGAAGGATGGCAAAATACACTTTTTGCTCTTTTTGAGGATTGGAGATTAAATAAGGAATTATTCATATTTTACGGCAGATCCGAACTTGCATATTCAATTCTAAAAAAAGAGACAGAAAAAAGAATCGGGAATATAGTTTTATCCGAACTTCAAAAAATCTTAACACTTCTTGAATATATAAAAGGTGAAATAAACGAATTCTATGGAAGCAGCAATGAGCTTCTTTCACTCCTTTATAAAGAAAAAGAGATAATTTTCAAACAGTTATCTAATAAAATAATTCCTTCCATAAGTGAGATCATTTTAACTCAAAACTTACCTGAATTAATCGGAGGAATAGAATTAAACATTGAAAGGCTTTTGCAAAATATTTCAAATAAGAGAGCAATAATAAGAGCCGAATCTTATACAAGAAAAATAAGAACATCTGAAATTGATTATATCTCTCCAAAAGAAATGATTTCTTTTATAAGCTTAACAAAATTTAGTAAATCAATCCAGGGAATTAAAAACAATGTTTTAAGAGAAACACAAAAAGTCCAGGATGCTATTTCCGATATTGATCAAATTTCAGATTTCAATCTCGATACGGCTATATCAATGTTTAAAAGTTATGAAAGAACCGGTGAAGATCCTCTTGATATTGCAGCAGAAGGTATTGAAAGAGCTATAGGGAGAACAAATGAGATAAAAAATATACTTCTTTCAATTATTAAAGAGATAGAAGAAACTGTCGGAAAAGCGGTAAAGGAATTTAATAGTGATCTGATAAAACTTACGAAAACTGAGAACATATTAGATATAAAGATTAAAATTGCAAAGGAAAAAACTCTTCAAAGAACTACCAGGTTTAAGGAAAAGTCAATCCGCTGGATTAGAAATGTTATTCCGGTACTTAAGACTTCTTATGAAAAAGGGCAAGGAGGATATAAAGATTTCTATGGCTTGATAAGAAAAAAATTAGGTTTAATCCCCAGGGTTGAAGTAATTTCATCTGAAATTTCAGATTTTTTGGCTGCTACACAAACTGCGGTATTAAAACTGCCGGTAGTTTACAGAAGGTTATTTGAAATTGAAGCACTAAAAGATGAAAGATTTTTTGAAGGACGAAAAAACGAATTAACTATGTTAAATTCCGCTTATAATAACTGGAAAAGGGGCGGGTATGCTCCGGTTGCTATTGTTGGTGAAAAAGGGAGTGGTGCTACAACTTTGTTGAATTTCTTCGAAACGGGACTTGAAACTAAATATAATATATTTCGAACAGAAATTTTTGAAGTTATTTACCAACAAAATGATTTAGTAGAATTCTTCAAAATCCTTTTTAAAGTTAACTCAATCAAAAATCTTGAAGAATTAATTACATTTTTAAATAATCAGCCGTCAAAGAAAATTATAGTAATTGAAAATATTCAGCATCTTTTTCTTAGAAAGGTCAATGGATTTTTATGTTTAAAAATATTATTTGAAATAATTTCAAAAACTCAGAAAAATATTTTTTGGATTTCCACTTCGTCTCTTTATTCATGGGAATATTTGAATAAGACTTTAAATATCACCGATTATTTTGGTTATGTAGTGAGGTTAAGAAGCCTGGAAGATGAACAAATGATAAACATTATCTTAAAGAGGCATAAAATCAGCGGTTACAATTTAAGTTTTAAACCTTCCAAAGATGAGGAAGAAAATAAAAGCTATCTAAGAATTCCTGATGATAGAAAACAAGATTATTTATTCAAGCAATATTTTTCAGATTTGAATAAATTTGCAAAAAGTAATATAAGCTTAGCTTTATTATTCTGGTTACGTTCTACAAAAGAAGTTTCCGGAGACACAATAACCATCGGATCTTTAAGAGATATAGATTTTTCTTTTCTTTCTTCACTTGATGCAAATAAAGTATTTACCCTTAACTCTCTATTAATTCATGATGGACTAACTGTTGAGTCATTTTCATTAGTAAATAATTTACCCGAATCTCAAAGCAGATTAATGCTCCTTGTTCTTTTAGATGACGGAGTTATTATTCAAAAAAGCGGATTATTTAAAATTAATCCACTATTATATAGACAGACTGTTACTCTTTTACAAACTAAAAATATTATTCATTGATTACATATGAATAAAGTAAAAAAGTTTTTATCTATTATATTTATTCTTTTTCTATTTTTTAGCAGATTTGTATCCGGGCAAACTGATAAAAGAACTTTGCACAAAAAGGATTCTGTTAAGATAGTAGTAAAAATCGATACTATTTTTGTTAATCAGGATTCAACAAAAAAGGGAGCACAGACTGACACTTCAAAAAGTATTATAGAAATAGGAACATCGCCCTTTGAAGAAATTGTTTCCTTTGGTAAGGTATTCTGGTCTTTAGTCGTTCTGGTCATTGGATTTTTTATAATCAGAATTATTTCCAAAACAATAGATTTAATTGCCGAAAAAAGCACCGGATATCGAATTACAATTAAAGGATTTGTACCCATAATAAGAATTTTCGGATGGTTAATTATAATATATATAATTATCGCCGGAATTTTTAAACCTCCCCTTCCCACGATTATTACAGTGGCGGCATCGTTAGGAATTGCAGTAGGTTTGGCTGCACAGGATATATTTAAAAATATTTTCGGCGGGATAATGGTTCTTTTTGACAGACCTTTTCAAGTTGGAGATAAAATAGAAGTAGGGCAATATTATGGAGAAGTGATAAAGATCGGGCTGCGTTCAACAAGAATTGTTACACCGGATGACTCAACGGTAAGTATCCCAAACGGAGAAGTAATGAATAAATCCGTTTCAAATACAAATTATGGAGAGCCATATTGTCAGGTAGTAGCAGAGATATTTTTACCAATTACAGTAAATACAGAAAAGGTAAGACAAATTGCATTAGAATCTGCTCAAGTGTCTAAATATATTTTTCTGAATAAACCTATTGTTGTACTGTTTTTTAATGAAGTAAAAGAAAGAAGATCGTATTTAAAAATGAGACTGAAAGCTTATGTCATGGATATTAGGTATGAATTTCAATTTAAGAGCGAGATGACAGAAATTTTGATTAGAGAATTGCTAAAAGAGAAAATCATTTCTCCGGGAGATTTATTTTAATCTGGTTGTGCCGGTTTTATGCACAACCTGATTAAAAAGATATGTTTTGGACAGAAATTTTTGAAGCTATGAACTTACAAAATCGCCGCCATTTACGTGAATAATCTGCCCGGTTATATATGATGCATCTTCGGAGGCAAGAAAAACATATGCCGGTGCAACTTCACTTGGCTGCCCTGCCCTTCCAAGTGCTGTATCCTGCCCAAATTTTGTAACATCATCAAATGTCGAGGGAATTAAGGGAGTCCAGATAGGCCCTGGAGCAACTCCATTTACTCGAATCTTTTTTGATGCCAGATTTTCAGAAAGGGATCTTGTAAAAGCAGTTATAGCACCTTTGGTAGAAGAATAATCCAAAAGATGAGAACTCCCCCTATAACTAGTTACACTTGTTGAATTTATAATTGAATCTCCTTCATGCATATACCGGAGCATACTTCTTGACAGAAAGAACATACCAAAAACATTTGTTCTGAAAGTTTTTTCCATTAATTGAAGATCTATTTCCTGGAGATTATCCGCCGGGTGCTGTTCTCCGGCATTATTTACCAAGATGTTTAATTTTCCTAATTCAGCAAAAACTTTTCCAACCGAATTATTACAAAACTCACTATCACCTATATCTCCGGCAATAGTAATACATCTCCTTCCTTCCTTTTCTACTAAATTTTTAGTTTCATCAGCATCTTTATGTTCATTTAAATAAATTATAGCGCAATCTGCTCCTTCTCTTGCAAAATGGACAGCGACAGCTCTTCCAATTCCGGAATCACCTCCGGTAATAAGTGCTGCTTTTCCTTCCAATTTATCACTTCCTTTATAATTTGCTCTAATATATTCAGGCTGAGGATGCATTTTATATTCTAATCCCGGTACAGTTTGTTCCTGTTCCGGAAATTCTACTGGTTTATTCTTATTTTTCATCATTTTCTATCCTATTTTATTCATATTGAAAGATATAAAAATGAGATGAATTTATAATGACTGCATTCACAGAGTAATTAGAGAGTGATGAAAAAGGGTAAGATAATTAGTTTAATGATAGAAGTAATCAACTGCATGGTATAAAAAGGTTTATGTAAAAGTTCAATAAAAGGTTTATCTATTTATTTACATATTTACCTCAATAAGTCCGCATGCAACTCTAGGGCCTGCGTTACCGGAAGGTTGAGATTTAAGATCATCAGCTCCTCCATGTATAATAACACTTCTTCCAATAATATTATGGGGACCGTAAAAAGTCGTTAATGAATCAATCCATTCGAAATGTGCTTTACCATCTTTGCCAGCTTCCAAATTCCCCATATCTCCGACATGCCTTATAGGATCATCCGGACCACCATGTTTTACTCCATCCGGATTGAAATGACCTCCGGCAGAACTTCCATCGGGAGAAGTACAATCACCAATTTCATGAATATGAAAACCATGTTTTCCGGGTTTTAAGCCTTCAACATCAGCTACTATTTTAATTCCTCCGTTTACCTTTGTAAAAATAACAGTTCCCTTTACATCATTTCCTTTTGTTGGTCCCAAAATAGCAACAGCTTTGGTAATAGCAGTACTATCGGGTTTGTTCATCATTTCATCAGGTTCATATCTGCTTCCCTTGTTTTTTCCGCAGCTAAAAAAAGTTGAGATAACAAATATTAGAAGAAGCACAAAGATTGACTTTTTTATCATAATAAGTAACCTCGTAAAATATTATTGAACAATTATTATTCCACTCATCCGCTTTGAATGAATCTTACAATAGAAATGATATATTCCGCTACTGTCAAAAGTATAATTAAAAGTATCATGCATACCAATACTACCGCTGTTAAATAAAATTTTTGAATTCACGGTATCTGCACTGGTAACCGTATGTGCCATTGAATCCTGGTTTACCCATGTAACTATTGTTCCAACCGGTATATTGAGTGTATCGGGAATATAAGATATATTTTTCATCCAGATTTCATGTTCACCGCGAACATAATCGGATTTATTTTTATTTCCGCATCCATATAGTAACTCCACCATGAAACAAATTACAATAATTTGAAAAATTATTTTAACTCTCGATAATCGTTTAGTAATCATTGCTGCCTCCCGGCTTCTTTCCTCTGAGCTGCATATTTACCTTTCTCCATATATTTTTAATCAATCAGAGAGAAACTGAATTTAATCCGTAAGTTACAAATTAGGATTTGAATATTCCTTGAGTTAAATCAAGGCCGTTAGATGAATGGATATATAAACAAATTAATTAAAACGGAAAAAAATACTTTGTATAATCTTTTTTCCAATTTCATAGAGACTCATAATACCAATTGATGCCAAAATTATAGTAAAAGGTTCTATAGTATGCGTAAATCTAGGATCTGCAAAATAGAGAATATGAACAAGTGTAATCGTGATTATTGAAATGATTGAAAATATTGCAGCAGTATTTTTATCGGATTTAATGAAACCGTAAATTGCTAAGAGCAGTAAAGGCAAACGTATTCCAATTTCCCAGAAAAATTTAGAGCGGCCTGTCCACGGTTCTCCCCATGGAGGCATTGGACCCCATAGATCCCATAAATTCTCAAGTCTCTCAATAGCAAAATCGACAGGATTACTAAATACGTAGCCGACATAATCACTTAAAGAACCATTCAAGGTTTTCAAATGAACTCTTGGAAAGGATGCTGTGTCAGAATATTCGGTTGTAATGGAAAGGTTATGAGCAGCATTCTGACCAATGGTAAAGTATCCTGTTCTGGTATATCCATAAATTAGAAAGACTAAAATTACAAGACAGTACAATGCAAAATATTTATAAACATTATGATTCTTTTTTAAGATTAAATAAAAGCTGAACAAAATCCCCACCGGTAAAAGTGTTGTCCTAATCATTGAAGCAAAGCCCAAAGAAGCACCTGAAAGCATATATCTTTTTTTTATATAAAAATAAAGAGATAGTGTTATAAAAAACGCCGCGGGTACTTCAGATAAAACCCAATGCACATACTTTATCTGATTCGGATAAATTGCTGCGATAGTAACGGCAATAAATGCAATGTATTTGCTTTTAAATCCTTCACGGCAGATTTTATATATTAAGTAAACAGTAGCGGTAGATAAGATTACATTTAATATAACCAGACAAAGACCTAAATCGATAAAACTTTTAAATGGCAGAAAAAATGAGATTATTAAAGGAAATCCATTGGGAAAATAAATTGAATAGTGTCCCTCAAGCAGCAGACCAGCTTGTTTTATATAGTTTTTCGAATCAATTGTGTAACCAATTCCATTGATAGAAAGGGAATAAATCCTCAGAAACAGGGCGAATAATAAGGTAAAAATCAAATATATATTTTCTTTAATCTTTGATATAAAATTTGTGTACTTAATTTTCAATGGATTTCCATTTAAAAGCCTTATAACAAAATTATTTACCTATAATAATATACCACTTAAACACCCTATAGTTAATAAGAATTTATTAACTCTGAAGGAAGGACAAATTTATAGCCGACTTTTCTATATTTTGCAATTTCCTTTTGAAGCAGCTTGAATTCTCCGGAAGTAACAATAAATACAGCCTCTTCACCTCTTTTGGTTTTTTCAATGGTCTCTTTGAAATTTTCCAAAACATTAGAATTACTTTCTTCGCTTATATTTGAAAGCGAATCTTCGGGAATTAATTTAAGTTTTCTTTTATTAAATTCTTCCTTTAATAAAGGATATACGTCAGAGGAATAAAGTTTCGATTTTTCATCGATTATAAAAATCGACGCTTCTGAAAATTTACCTAAAATATTTCTAATAGAACTTTTTAAACGTGCTCTAGAGTATTTACTGCTCAACTTGTATTCAATATCAGGAATACCATCATTAAATAAAATACCATACCTCTTTTTGTTATCATTTAATGTCTTTAATAGTTCGGCTGCATTCTTTGAGGGAATTAATAACAATTCAAAAGTTTCCGGGATTGAAAGAAATATTTTTATATCATCAGTTCCTAAATTTGTAATTCCGGTGACAAAGATTCCAATATTGCCTGCATTACGGTTTATTGATTTATCATAATAAAATTCTGCATTTAATTCCGGTTTGTTTCGTAAGGATAGCTCTAAAAGAGTTTTACCGTTTATTTTTTGTTCTTCAGATTTGATATGCACATCATATTTTTGAAATGAAATAAATATTTCATTTAAGATTACCGTGATGGGGAGATCGGCCGGTACGGATATACTATACGAGGCAGCTTTTTCTTCTGATGATTTAAATTTACTTCCTTTAGTTAAAGCCTTAATCCATTTATCTTCAAAACCTAAATCATACAATGATTCTTTAAAAACTTTTTTTATTCCTGCCGTATCGATTTCTTCTTTTTGTTCTACTTTTGATACTCTGTCATTCCAAAATAAATCAAGAGAAAAATTGGTAATAAAAAGCAAAACTGCAATTATGATCAATGGAATAATAATTTTACGCTGGAGCGGAGATATCCCTTTGATAGAAAGCTTCATCGAATAGAAAGATATAAATTATTTGTTCTTAAATTCAGGTTTTCGTTTTTCAAGGAATGCATTCGTTCCCTCTTTAAAATCTTCCGTACCGCAGCAAAGAGCAAACATAGCTGCTTCATAATTTTGTCCTTCTTTCAAAGAAATTTCATTAGTAGCATTAATTGCTTTGATTGCTATTCTAACAGCATTCTGCGGTTTTGCAGCGATTTTTTCAGCTAATTCAACTGCTTTTATAAGAAATTCTTCTTTTGGAAATAAATGATTGATTAATCCGATTCTCAATGCTTCGTGTGCAGTTAAAGTTTCACCTGTTAAAATATATTCCATTGCTCTGCCGGTGCTTATTAATCTTGGGAGTCGTTGAGTTCCACCAAAGCCAGGTATAATGCCAAGGTTTACTTCCGGCTGCCCAAATTTAGCATTTTCAGAAGCTAGTCTTATATGACATGCTAAAGCAATTTCGCATCCTCCTCCTAAAGCAAATCCGTTAACAGCGGCAATAACAGGTTTTTCAAAGCTTTCAATTAAATTGTAAACTGCCTGTCCGCTTTCTGCAAATTCTTTCCCGCTTATCATGTCGAGCTTATTAAGTTCGGAGATATCCGCACCTGCAATAAAAGCTTTTTCGCCGCTCCCTGTGATGATAACTACTTTTACTTTTTCATCTTTTCTTAATTCATTAAAAGCTATTTTCAGTTCAGCCAGTGTTTCTATATTTAAAGCATTTAATTTTTCCGGACGATTTATAGTTAAAATCGCAACAGAGTTTTTTATTTCCAATAGTAAATTTTCAAAATCCATTTTATTTCCTAATAACTAATAAATAATGGAAGCCTTATTTTTAAATCTAATCCAATGAACTGATTTGTCTGAAAAAAATTGTAAGTTGCCATAATTTCCATCATAAACATCGAGATACCCACACCCCCGCTTATACCTATCTTTGAAGTTGTTTCAGTATAGTTTGCTTTATTTGCTGTCGGCTTAAATTCATTTAGTTTTTCCAGATAAACATATGATCCTGATAATTCAACGACGGGCATAAACAAAACTACTTTCTCAAGCAAAGGAGCAAAATAATATCGAATCCCCAAATTAATCGGAATAGCAGTTGTAGAAAAATTAGTATAATCTGTTATCTTATAAAAGTCCTGTGAACCAGGAAATTGCTCATACCCTACTTTTGCAAATAAAAAGAAGGGTAAATACTCATTATCAGTATATGAAAATTCTACGTTAAAGCCGTAACCTAAATCAGATGAATTAGCAAAATAATTTATCGGGAGACGGGGACCAACACCAAACGAAATAAACACACCTCTTGCTTTTTCTGCAGGAGGATTATCTGCGAATGATGTTGAAACGAATGAAAATAAAATTAGGATAAAAAGTATTTTTTTCATAATTAAAAATACAAAATATAAATTCTTGCCAAAATGATTGATTTAACTTCCCTTCTTTGACAATCCCGGAAGAAGAAAAATACCCGTTAATAAGAAATGAGCCGGAAGAAGAAAAGCGTTAAAATTCTTGCTTATGGTGAAAAAACCTTCCCATGCATTATATTGTAATGCAAAAAGTAAATGGATAATTATTTCCGATTTGGAACCAAATAATAGAAAATTTATCCATAAAACCGAGAAAGAGAACGCTGTCAGCCAATAGATGTTTTGAAAATGTTTAATCAGAATTCCGGTAATTAAAGCTGCCATGAAAAGAGAAGCTAACGAATAATAATTAATGCTTTCTTTTCCCAAAGGAATAAACTCATAGGCAAAAAGGAAAATAATTATTAGCACAATAAATGAAAATTTGAACTTCGAAAAAGAACTGAAATAAATTAGAAATAAAAAAAAGGATATTAACTGCAATGAATTCCATATAAGGTAAACCGGAAAATCCGCAATTGAAGAAAAACCGAATTCATAAAAGTATTCAGGATCACCCAATTCAATTTTTTTCAGCAAGAAAAGAATTACCAGGATTACAAAAAGCGGCATAATAAGAAGGAAAATATAAAATGTGTTTTTTTTATAGGATGGATTCTTAAAAACATCTAAAAAGAAATCCTTTTCAATTTTTCTTAGTATAATGAATATTGGAAGAAATAAACTAAGTTGAAATCGGAAGCCAAAAAGAATAAAGTATGTATTCAGACCGAAATATCTTAATGTAACGCCTATTATATTTGTAAAAATTAATATTAAAATAATGGAGGTGTAGTTGATACCTTTATTCACAGTGCTATTTTCCGTCCGGCTTGAGATTTGAATTTTTAATTTCCATTTTTTTTAATTCGGTACCTATTCCATGTTTATAAACCAATGCGCCTCCATGCTCTCCTGTTTCATATACCCAGAATGCACCAATTAACGCCAAAATAATAAATGAATATCTTATTATTCCCGTAAATCTTTTTTTTATAACAACCACAGTTCTTATAACAAGTATGAAAGTAAAATACCAGAGAGTAATATTAGCATAATCTTCATGTTCATTTATGGCCTTAAAAGAAATTGATGCACCGTTTTCACTAAGCTGCTTGGCAGCGTCTTTTGCCTGATTACCTGTTAATACTGCCGCAATTAATCCCAATAATCCGAGAAATAAAAATAAATATGCTGTTTTGGACAGAAATTCTTTTTTAAGTATGATTCCCAGAATTTCAAATAATACATATGCTAATAAAAACGCGATCGGGAAATGAACTGTATCAGGATGAATTTTTGAGAGAAATTCCATTAGATCAGATAGTAATATTTTCTAAATTTTGAAATACAAGAGTTAAGATATAAAAATTTTATAAAAGGTTATTGATCTCTTTGCAAGTATAATTTTAGTAATGCACCTTATATAAAAACAAACCTTTGGCAGGGACAGCTTCACCAGCAGCAATCCTATTTCTTGCCGAAAGTACTTCATCAATATAATTTTTGTCCAAATTATTTTTTAGAGCATGAAGCATTGTGCCAACAATAGTACGAACCATGCCGTGCAAATATCTATCCGCTTCAATTAAAAAAAATATCAGTCCTTTTGTTTCCTTCCATTTTATATTAAAAATATTGCAAATCTTATTTTCAGTATCCGATATTGTTCTGCAGAAAGAAGTAAAATCTCTCTTACCAACAAAATATTTACTTAACTCATTTAACTTGATGCAGTCAATTTCCTCATGATAAAAATAAGAGAATTTATCATAAAAAGGTGATTTATGCTTTGAGAAAATATAAAGATAAGTCCTTACCTTTGCATCACTGCGTGCATTGAAATTTATATTTGCTTCCTTCATATTTTTGATTGAAATATCTTTAGGAAGCAAAGAATTTAACGAATATGAAAATCTATAAATATCTAATTTCTTTTCTGTCTTAAAATTAGCTGTTTGTCCAATAGCATGAACTCCGGAATCAGTTCGCCCTGAACCAATTAAATTTACATTTTCTTTGGTAAGAATCTTAATGGAATCCCTTAAAACTTGTTGAACCGTAACCGCATTCCGCTGAATTTGCCATCCGGCATATTTGGTACCATCATATTGAATAATTAATTTGTAATTAAATACTTGCTTTAAAGAGGTCATCTTTCAAATACCCGTTCTTGCGTAATTATAATTAGATTATGCGATTAATTTAACAAAATAAATATTCTGTGATAATATACATACTCCCATAGTATTATATAATTTATTTTATAAATGACACAAGATATAATAAAAAATGCTCTGGACGATCTTTAGTTTACTTATTCAGGGCAAAAAAACTTCATAGTAATTAAAAGAAATTAAAGGAGAAAATATGATAAAGAAGAAGAATTTAATTTTTTCAATATTTTTAAGCTTATTTGTTTCACTAATACTTATTTCCTGCGGAAATAACAGAAAGCAGGGAATGGAAGGAGAAACTAATAATTCGCAGCAAATCTCAGCAACAGATAAAACAGATACAATGTGGAATAACACTAAAGACTATACATATGAACAAAAAGAAAATTTCAAAAATGATGTGGAATCCGCTAAAGAAAAATTAAATGATAGAATTGATGAACTGCAGCAAAAAGCTGAAAATGCTTCGGGCAATGCGAAGGCTTCTTATAATGAAAGCATAAAAAAATTAAAAGAGGAAAGAGAAGTACTTGACAAGAAAATGAGCAATTTTAATGATGTGACTAAAGACAGCTGGGATGATTTTAAATCAGGAGTCAATTCTGTTTGGAACGATATTGAAAAAACGTGGAACGGTGAGGTAAATGAAAACGGATAAAAGCGGAAGTGGAAGAGCAAGAGCATGAGCATGTTCAAGTGCAAGAGATCTGAGGTTGGTTGAATAAAACTCATTAAATAATTAGTCTGATAAAATGCAAATTTGTAATTAGTTTCAATCAACCTCATCTTAAAAAAATACTTCAATAATTAGATAAACCGCTGCAAAAAAGGAAACTAATCCAAGCCCCTTAATGATCAATATTCCAATTAAGATTGCAATTAATAATTTTTGGAAAAGGATAAACAGATCTTCTCCCCCCGTATTATTTTTGGAAGCTGATAAATAATCAGGTAAAAATTTAATAGTATCCTGGATTACAGGTGATACAAGGTTCATTATATTCAATTAAAGGTAATCAGATAATAATTTTATTTTATGTAGACCGTTTTAATATTTACAAATTCTTTAATTCCAAAAGGTGAGAGTTCTCTGCCATATCCGGATTCTTTAATCCCGCCGAAAGGAAGTCTCGGGTCAGATTTTACAAATGCATTTACAAAACAGTTACCTGCTTGAAGCTCCTTTTCTGCTATTCTCTTTCCTCTCTCTTCATCTGCAGTGAAAACAGCCGCACCTAATCCAAAATTTGTATCATTGGCAACTTTGACTGCTTCTTTTTCATCAGCTACCTTTAATAAGGCGGCAACAGGACCAAATATCTCTTCATCATAAGCAGGCATACCTTTTTTTACATCAGCTAATACTGTAGGGGGGTAGTATGCTCCCACACTTTCACTAATTTTTCCCCCTAATAGAAGCTTCGCCCCTTTTTCAATACTGCTTTGAACCTGCTTATGTAAATCGTCTCTAAGACTTATACTTGCCTGCGGTCCCAAAGTATTTTCTTTATTAAAAGGATCACCCATCTTTTTTTCCTTCATAAGCCGGACAAACATCTCTTCAAATTTTTTATAAACAGTATCCACAACAATAAAACGTTTTGCTGCAATACAGCTTTGTCCCCCATTTATAAGTCTGGAAGTAACGCAGGTTTCAACGCTTTTTTCTAATTCAGCATCTTCAAGAACTACATAGGGATCACTCCCGCCTAATTCCAGTACGGTTTTTTTCAAAACAGAACCTGCTGTAGATGCAACTGATTTACCTGCCGAAACGCTACCTGTTAAAGTAACTGCTTTAATATTTTTGTCCTTTATAATTGTATCCATCTTTGACGAAGGAACTACGATAGTCTTAAATAAACTTTCCGGGAATCCCGCTTCTTTAAAAACCTCTTCAATTGCAAAAGCACACCCGGTTACATTGGAAGCATGCTTAAGTACACCGGCATTACCTGCCATTAGATTTGGTGCTGCAAATCTAAATACCTGCCAAAAAGGAAAATTCCATGGCATAATTGCAAGTATTACACCTAGAGGCTGATAAGAGACATAACTTATTGAAGCATCTGTTTTTATCACTTCGTCAGCAAGAAAACCTTCGGCATTATTTGCGAAATATTCACAAGCCCACGCACATTTTTCAATTTCAGAAAGGGATTGCGTAAAAGGCTTACCCATTTCAAGTGTCATGAGCTTAGCAAATTCTTCTTTCCTATTCATTAGTACATCATGTGCATTTTTCATTTTCGCGGCACGATGAGAGAAGCTTGTACTTTGCCATTCTAGAAAGATTTTATTTGATTTCTCTAATATTTCTTTAATTTCACCATTATTCATATCGGGAAATTCTTTGATCTCTTCCCTTGTAGCGGGATTTATTGACTTAGCCATTGCTGCCTCTTATTTATTAAATATTATGAAATAAATAATGAATTTTGTGAATTAGTTAAAGCGGCATTGTCACATTAATTAGTGCAGAATGCGAATTTAATGAAATTGTTTGAGTAAGAGTTAACTTTTACCGGATTACTCATTTCCAGTATGTTATTTGCGCTTTTAATTTCCCGGAATTAGATTATTCTTTTTATAACAACTAAGGTTTTATCATCTGAATATTTACCGTTTTTTGAAAATTTAATTACATCATCAAGAATTATATATATAATTTCTTTTGGAGAAAATTGTTTTGATTTTTTAAGTTGATTTAGCAAGCGTTCTTCTCCATATTCCTTAAATTCAGAGTTTGTTGATTCTGTAACCCCGTCAGAATATATTAATAAAACATCCCCCTTTTCAAAGTTTATATTCTCTATAGTGTATTTTGCTTTTGGTGCAGGGCCTAAAACCGGCCCGGTAGGATCCAGGGTTATAACCTTATCGGAATCACCTTTTATAAAAAAAGGTGGATTGTGACCTGCATTTGCATATAAAAATAAGCCTCCTTTGTCAGCTGATAATTCACCATAAAATAAAGATGCGAATTTATCATCTGTAAATATTTTATTTACCAGCTGGTTTGTTCTTTTTATCAAAGGTGATATTTTAATCTCAAAAGTTGTTGCCATTCTTAATGCTCCCGCAATATACATTGCTTCTGCAGCAGCCCCGACTCCTTTACTGGCTGCATCACCTATAGTTACGCCAAGTCTGTCACCTTCATCTCCAATTTCAAGGTAATCAAAGAAATCACCGCCTACTATTTCCGCGGGATCTGTTAGCCCAAAAAGTTCATAATTATGAAAACGGTATTCATGTTCAGGGAGTATACTCTTCTGGATCTCCCTCCCTTTATCAAGATCCGCTTTAAAGAATTTTGCCCGTTCAGAATATTTTTTTTGCTTTATCTGGGATGTTAAAGCTGTAGCAATAATATTTAATGCTATCCGAAAATCTTCATTAATATTCTCGCTGTTTAATGCGAGCAAATATTCATAATAAACCTTCCCGTTTACCTTTATTTTATCCCCTACTCCTGAAGATGAAAATTTAAGTATCCCTTTTTGTTTTAATATCTCATTAGTTTCAACCCCAACTATTGTTCTTTGTTTTGCAATGAGGTCGAAAATAGGATAATCCTTTATTAAGATAACAAAATCGGGATCTATCATTTTAACTTTACCCGTTTGAAAGAGAAGGATGTAAGTACCTTTTTCAGCATCAAGTTTCCAAACCCTTCCTCCATTAATATTTATATTTTCATTCTCTATAATTTGGGTAACAACTGCAATAAGCATATCTTTATCTGAACCAAAACTTTGTGAAGCTATTGTCTCAACAGTTTTGTATAACTTTCTTTGCTCCATATTTATCCTTATGTTTTATAAAAACTTACGCAAATATAATTATTATTAATCGAATTATACCGGCAGATGCACTGTGAGGTTATTTGAAAAAATTACAAATAGCTCGAAATTCCTATTTTGAGTTAAGATTGCAGATGAAAAAATGAGAGACTTTTAATTTGCGAAACGGAGTTTCGCGTTACATTATTTTGAATAGAAATCAATCATTTCCCGGATAGCTCTTTTACAAACAGCACAAAAATTATTTATAGAAATTGAACGCATTTCACAATCTTCCATTGGGCGGTAAATTCCTTTTTCAACATAACCTCCTCCTTCAAACGCTCCTACAGTATTCTTATATTCCGGCTTTTCCGGAGTTGGAATAGGAGTAGATTTATGCACCAGGTCTTCCCACTTTGATTTGAAATCAACTAAAGTTGTTAAATTTGGTTCAGTTGGTTCAACCTTAAGATTATAGAAATTTTTATAGGGTGAATTTCTTTCCGAATATTCGTCTGCCAGGTAGGCAAAGCCATGCCCAAATTCATGCGCAAAGATATATTCCGAATATGCATTTCTGCTTATACAAACAGAATAATAATTATAAATAGCGCCGCCGCCGTAATCACTTGTATTAACCAATATATAAATCTGATCATAAGGGGCATTGGAAGCAACATCCCTTACTTTTTTATTATCTGTTGTCATTAAATAACGTTTTAAATTAAAGGTATAAAATGATGAATTTAATAAAGTTCTTCTCCATACATGATCTCCGGGTATATCAGTTCCTTCTTCTTCAGAAGGAGCCTCGATTCCCCAAATATTAAATTTATCCTCGTTTTCTTTAAACGGTGATGAATTGAAAAGATAGCCCGCAGCTCTTTTGCAGTCATCCTTAAATTTATCCATTTCTTCCCTGGTATAGCCCTCCGGGATAATTACTATATCAACTTTTTCAGAGGGGTCTCCTGAATATAGGACTTTAAACGATTTATACGCATTGTCCCTTTCAGTCTTAATAAAATAATTTTGAGGATCTATTTTACAAGTAAATTTTTTAATAAAATTATTCTCACTATTTCTGCTGAAAAATTCAACCCTGATATTAGCTTTTGGAAAAGGCAACACAAATGTCTCCGAAAAAGTTTTGGTTGTCTTCTTTGCTTCTTCGGTTGTCTGCCATTCATGGAATAACGTAGAATAAGTTCTGGAATAAATCTCTTTATTTGATGAATCATCAAAAACTTCGGCTTTATAACTTCCATAATTGAATTTATCGATTAAATTAATATGAGAGCCGCCCCAAGTAGGCTCTTCTTTTAATTCATCAATTGAGTAGTAATCATCCGCACTATCTCCGGTATGATAATAATCTATACGTAATGTTTTATTTTGAAAATAATCATCAAATTTATTTTGGGCAAAAAGCGATAAAGAGAGGAGTAAAATGAAGAATATACTTTTCATTTATATTTGAAAAATTAAACTGGAAGAAAAGAATTCATGATAATATTTTTCTGGAACCCGGTTTTATTAAGGGTATATTTTTACTGCATAAAACACAATTTTCCCGTATATATGTATCGGCATTTATTTGTAATGTTGTAAATAAAGGATAATCGAACTTCACTTTACCACCGCTTCTATCTACAATGGCTCCTATTCCAATAACATTTGCTTTGTTATCTTTGACAATATTAATGACTTCATAAACTGAACCGCCAGTTGTTATTACATCTTCACACACCAGAACTTTTTCATTTTCAGTTAAACTAAAACCTCTTCTTAAAGTTAAATTCTTATCTTCTCTTTCTGCAAATATAAATTTTTTATTTAATTGCCTGGCTACTTCATAGCCTACAATTATCCCACCCATTGCCGGTGCTACTACTGTTTCAAAATCATAAGATGCAAATTGCTCTGAAATTAATGTACATATTTGCTTTGTATAGTCAGGAAACTGCAGAACCTTTGCACATTGAAAATAAACATTGCTATGTTTACCCGAAGTCAATAGAAAATGTCCTTCTAGAAGGGCTCCGGTTTCACGGAATATTCCTAATATTTCATTTTCATTTAAGCTCATTTAATACCCTCCCCGAAAATTTTAATTTATTTACTTTAGCAGAGACCAGCATTTTAAAGATGACATCTTTATTTCAATAGAAGACGGTTTCCTATTTATTTACATTCTAACAAAAAATTAGAGATAATTTTCTTTTATAAAGATGTCATCTTTATATCTCTGCGTAATTCCACTTATTTACTTAAGTTCTCTATCTTCTCTGCAAGTTTAAAATCCTTATCAGTAACTCCTCCCTCACTATGTGTTGATAATGTAATCTTAACCTTATTATATGAATGAATATTAATATCCGGGTGATGATCCATCTTTTCCGCTTCATCTCCCAGTTTATTAACAAAATTAAGAGCAGATTTGAAATCTTTTAATTTGTACTCTTTTTCGATTTGATTACTTACAAACTGCCATCCATCCATCTTTTTTAACTTTTCATTCCTATCATTTTCATTTAATAAAGCCATATAACCTCCTGCTGTATATCATAATTTATTACCATTATTTAAAATAAAAAAAGCGTCTTATAAATTTAAGACGCTTTTTACTAATATTCTGTAATTTATACCAAATATTTATTTGGATTCGCCAGAATCGGTTTTTTCTTTTGCTTCATCTGGAATTTTAACATCGAGATCTTCATCGATAAAGATTAATTCCTCTGTTTTTTCTATATGTTTTGCAACAATTTTAGTTCCTTCTTTGAAAGAACCTCTTAATATTTCTTCTGCCAGAGGATCTTCAACATATTTCTGAATTGCTCTTCTCAACGGTCTTGCACCGTATTTCTGATCGAACCCTTTTTCTACTAAGAAATTCTTAGCTGATTGATCGAGTGTAATTTCCATTTTGTTTTCACGTACATTTTTAAGGAGATCCCTTAACTCTATATCGATAATTTTTAGTATATCTGCTTTTTCAAGGTTTCTAAATACAATGGTTTCATCGACCCTATTTAGGAATTCAGGATTAAATAACCGCTTCATTGCATCTTCAACAGTATTTTTAAGGCTGGCATACCGGTCTTCGGATTTTTCTTCACCGAAACCGAATGAACCAATATTTTTTATATCCCTAGCTCCTATATTAGAGGTCATTATTATAATCGTATTCTTAAAATCGACCTTTCTTCCAAAACTGTCGGTTAAAATACCATCATCAAGTACCTGAAGAAGTATCCCGAAAATATCAGGATGAGCTTTTTCAATCTCATCAAAAAGGACTACCGAATAAGGTCTTCTTCTAACTTTTTCAGTAAGCTGCCCGCCTTCTTCATATCCGACATATCCAGGAGGTGCACCAACCAGTCTGGAAAGAGAGAATTTTTCCATATATTCACTCATATCCATTCTAATAAGAGCATCTTCGGTATCGAATAAATACCGGGCTAAAGCTTTACAAAGTTCAGTTTTACCTACCCCGGTAGGTCCTAAGAAAATAAAACTGCCAATTGGTCTGTCGGGACTTTTCAATCCGGCTCTTGTTCTTCTAATTGCTTTAGATAACTTTTGAACAGCTTCATTCTGCCCTACAATATAATTTTCAAGAGATTCAGCCATTTTTAATAATTTTTCGGATTCAGTTTGAGCTACTCTATTAACCGGGATTCCGGTCATCATTGCAACGACTGTAGCTATATCATCCTCACTTACGTCGTGAATGATATCTCTTGTTTTAGCTTCCCATTCACGTTTTGCAATTTCAAGATCCGATTGTAAATTTCTTTCTTTATCCCTAAGCCTTGCAGCTTCTTCGTAATCTTGTTTTTTTACAACCGAAGCCTTTTCCTGTCTAACTTTTTCAATATTTTCCTCAAGCTGAAGAACTTCTTTAGGTACTTCAAAGTTTCCCATATGCACCCTTGAACCCGCTTCATCAATTACGTCTATAGCTTTATCAGGCAGATGTCTATCGGTGATATACCTGTTGCTAAGCTTTACTGCAAAATCAATAGCATCTTTAGAATACCTGACATGATGATGTTCTTCATATTTGAATTTAATGTTCTCAAGAATTTGAATAGTTTCATCATAACTAGGCGGTTCAATCATTACTTTTTGAAACCTTCTATCCAGGGCACCGTCGGTTTCAATGAATTTTCTATATTCATCCAGAGTTGTTGCACCAATACACTGAATATCACCTCTTGCAAGGGCAGGTTTGAACATATTTGAAGCATCTAATGAACCTGATGCCCCGCCTGCACCAACAATCGTATGGAGTTCATCAATAAAAAGGATTACATCGCTGGCTTTTTCAAGTTCATTCATCAAAGCCTTCATTCTTTCTTCAAACTGGCCTCTATATTTTGTACCTGCAACCAAACCAGCAAGGTCAAGAGTTACAACACGTTTGTCCTGAAGAATTCTAGGTACTTTCTTTTGAATAATTCTCAGAGCCAAACCTTCGGCTATTGCGGTTTTACCTACTCCCGGTTCGCCGATTAAAACAGGGTTATTCTTTTTTCTTCTGCTTAATACCTGGGCTACCCTTTCAATTTCTTTTTCACGTCCAACAACGGGATCTAGTTTATCTTCACCCGCAAGTTTTGTTAAATCTCTTCCAAAGTTATCTAAAACCGGGGTTTTTGTCCTTTCAACCTTTTTGTCAGGGGGTGGAACTCCTCCTGAAGGATCTTTAGAGGTCTTGCTGCTCAACATAGAATTCAATTCTGATCTGGCTGAATCATAAGTTACATTAAACTGATGTAGTATTTGTGTTGCAATATTGTCCTCATCTCTTAATAATGATAAAAGAAGATGTTCTGTCCCTATTACATCTGCTTTATATATTTTCGATTCAATTTGCGTGATTTTTAAAACCTTTTCAGCTTGTTTAGTTAAAGGAATATTTCCTATTGTCAAAGTTCCTCCTGAGGTTCTTACCGTATCTTCAACAGCTTTTTTCAATTTCATTAAATCACAATCCAAATTTCGTAAAATTCTAACAGCGACTCCCTGGCCTTCCCTAATAATTCCTAGAAGAAGATGCTCAGTTCCAATATAATCATGTCCAAGTCGAAGGGCTTCTTCCCGGCTTAATCTGATAACGTCTTGAAGTCTGTCAGAAAAGTTTCCGTCCATAATTTAATTCCTCATTTCTTTAAATAATTACTTTTTTAACTGTATAAAGAGCACATTGGTTTCATTAATATATAAATAGCTTATTCTTCATTCAAGATAGGCTTTCATAACCTAAAAATAATTATATTTAAAGTCAAAGAATAAAACTCATATAAATATTATTATTTTATTGAAACCAAATATTATACCAAGTCAATTAATGAACTGAATACGATTAAATAGATAATAAATCATTTTTATTTACTATTGAAATCAAAGTTAATGACAAATTCTTAAAGATGTTGTCTATTATAATACAAATAGTATGTTTTATTAGTATACACTTTTTTTAAAAAATAATTGATTAAAGTATAAATAAGTATTAAAATTAAGAATCAAATTCACAAAAGGGAGAATAATGGAAGCTGTAACAGGTTTATCACTAGTTTTAATCATTGCAATTATATTCGTTTTAATTGTTTTTCTTTATTTTGTTCCTATTGGCCTATTTATTACGGCATATTTTTCAGGTGTAAAAGTAAAGATATTTAAAGACTTAGTAGGAATGAGACTAAGAAAAGTGCCGCCGGTAGTAATTGTGCGAAGTATGATCACAGCCACTAAAGCTGGAATTAAGATAGATCAGGGAAAACTTGAAGCACATTTATTAGCTGGAGGAAATGTAGTCCGGGTTATAAATGCATTAGTATCTGCAGACAAGGCAAATCTGGGTCTGTCATTTGAGCGCGCAACAGCCATCGATTTGGCAGGCAGGGATGTGCTCGAAGCTGTCAAAATGTCAGTTATTCCAAAAGTAATTGAAACTCCGCTTGTTGCAGCCGTTGCAAAAGATGGCATTCAGTTAAAAGCAATAGCAAGAATTACAGTTAGGGCAAATATTGATAGATTAGTCGGTGGCGCTGGAGAGGCTACAATTCTGGCAAGGGTTGGTGAAGGTATTGTTTCAACTATAGGTTCCAGTGATAATCACAAACAAGTTTTAGAGAATCCAGATAGAATTTCTAAAAGCGTTCTTGCTAAAGGGCTGGATTCAGGTACTGCATTTGAAATTTTATCAATTGATATTGCAGATGTCGATATAGGACAAAATATTGGAGCTATTCTTCAAACAGATCAAGCTGAAGCCGATCTTAAAGTTGCAAGAGCAAAAGCTGAAGAAAGAAGAGCTGCGGCAGTAGCAAGCGAGCAGGAAAATATTGCAGAAATCGCCAGGCAAAGATTTAGAGTTGTTGAAGCTGAAGCTGAAATTCCAAGAGCAATGGCTGAAGCTTTTAGATCAGGAAACATGGGAATAATGGATTATTATAATATGAAAAATATACAAGCTGATACGGAAATGAGAGATTCAATTGCAAAACCTGAAAAGAAAAAAGATAAACCCGAATAATGGAAGATTTTATAAAAATACTTATCTGGGCAATAATAATTATCAGTTTTATTAGCTCTATCTTCAAAAAGAAGAATAAAGAGAAACAAAAAATATCTCAAGCTCCTCAAAAAGATCCCGATAATGAAGCCAATATTCCTAAAAAAGTTGAACCTCAGTTAAGAACATCTCAAAACAAAGAAGAAATTGATTCATATAATGATATGCTTTCCGAAATAGAAAACCTCTTCAAGACAGGTAATGAGTTAAAAGCAAAGACGTCGGATAAAACAAAAATCGAAGCACATGAAGCTCAGAAAATATCAGCTCAATATGATTCGGAATGGCATAAAGAAACTCCATCAGAACATACTATAATTACCGATTGGGTAAAAGATGAAAAGGCTTTGGGAAAAAAAGCTGCAATAGATTTTAATATTGAAAATAAAGCAAAGAAATTTGAAGAGATGATAAATAAAAAGAGTGAACCCATCGGTATATTTAAGCATACAATAAAGGAGAAGCTAAACCATCCGGAAACACTAAAGGATTATATTTTAATATCTGAAATAATAGGAAGACCAAAAGCAAAGCGTAGATGATCCAGAAGAAATATAAGTTAAAACGATTAGGAGATTCGGGCTTTACCAAAGAAACTGTAGATGAAGCCCGTTTTTCAATTAATTATAAAAATGAATTAAATCCCGCTCAATATGAAGCTGCATCCGCAGTTGAAGGGGCCTATTTAATAATTGCAGGAGCGGGTACCGGGAAAACCCGGACTCTCGTTTACAGGGTAGCCAGATTAGTTGAAACAGGTTACAAACCTGAATCAATCCTTCTGCTTACATTTACCCGAAAAGCCGCAAATGAGATGATGAACCGTGCTTCGATTTTACTTGATAACAGGTGTGCAAAAATTCTTGGTGGAACTTTCCATTCATTTGCAAATTTAACTTTAAGGAAATATGCTAAAGCCGCCGGACTTGATTCTTCCTTTACTATCCTCGATCAGGGTGATTGTGAAGACGTTATAAACTTAATCAGATCTCAGGCAGGTTTTATTTCAAAAGAAAAAAGGTTTCCAAATAAACAAACACTTAATAAAGTTTTCAGTTTAAGTATTAATACAGGAAGAAAAATTTCTGTAATAATTGAAGAGAATTACCCTCATTTTTTAGATGATCTGGACAAAATCCTTCAAATACATACTGTTTTTAATGAATACAAACGGAAAAACAATCTGCTTGATTACGATGATTTACTCGTTTATTTAAGGGACTTTCTATTAGATTTTGGACCTGCAGCTAAATCTCTTCTATCAACTATAAAATTTGTTATGGTTGATGAATACCAGGATACTAATAAACTTCAGGCTGATATTGTCAAAGGCTTATGCCGGATTAATAATAATATAATGGTTGTTGGTGATGATTCACAATCGATTTATTCTTTTAGGGGAGCTAACTTCAAGAATATTATTGAATTTCCCAAACTATTTGAAAATGTTAAAATCATTAAGCTTGAAGAAAATTATAGGAGCGTACAGCCAGTTCTTGATTTTACAAATCATATTATTGCCAGTTCCATTGAGAAATATGAGAAGCATTTATATACTAAAAAGAACGGTGGAGAATTACCGGTTATAATTGCTGCTGCTTCTGAAAATCTGCAGTCAAAATTCATTGTTGAAAAGATTTTAGACTTACGTGAAGAGGGTGTATCTTTAAAAGATATTGCAGTTCTTTTCCGTTCTTCATTTTTTTCTTTTGATCTGGAAATAGAATTAACCAAAGCAAATATCCCGTTTCAAAAATTCGGAGGTATGAAATTCGTTGAAACCGCACATATAAAAGATGTGCTCGCTTTTTTAAGGATTGCAGCAAATCCAAAAGATGTTGTCAGCTGGTATCGTGTTTTACTCCTCCATGAAGGAGTAGGACCTAAAACAGCACAAAAAATCTTGGATGAACTGGCAACCGCACGATTAACAATTAAAGCAAATCCTGATGCTCAGACTTCTTTCAGATATAATGATAAAATAGCAGGTTTATTCCAATTGTTATATAAACTGCATACCGGGAAAGAATTGCCCTCAGAAAAAGTACAGATGATCTTTGATTATTATTGGCCTTTATTCAAAAATAGATATGATGATTATAACAAACGGAACAAAGATTTAGAGATCTTTCATAATATTTCAGAAAATTACAAGTCTCTAGACAATCTTCTTGCAGATATGGCAATTGAACCGATAATTGACAGTGTAATAGATATTGATGCACCTGATAAAGAAGAAGAATTTGTTACATTATCAACAATTCATTCTGCCAAAGGATTGGAATGGCATTCGGTTTTTATAATTCATGCAGTTGAAGGATACTTCCCTTCCAGCAGATCAGTTGAGAATTTAGATTCATTGGAAGAAGAAAGAAGACTTATGTATGTCGCTTCAACAAGAGCAAAACAAAATCTTTTTGTCACATACCCAATGAATATGTTCGACCGGGAAGCCGGGATGACATTATCAAAACCTTCCCGTTTCATTTCAGAAATGAAACCGGAACTTGCAGAAGGCTGGCTGCTGGATGATGATTTTTAGCCTATTGATTAATACATGCCGGAAATAATAACTATAATTTTAATATCCCTATTCCTAATAATAAATATCTCTTTTATTTTTCTTTTAAAACTATTTCCTGAAAATAGACAATACCTCCCAAACTAAATATTTAGATTTTTCAATTGTAATAGCAGCAAAAAATGAGGAGAGTAATATTTCTTTCCTTATTAAATCGCTTCAGAAACTAGATTATCCTAAATCAAAATTTGAAGTTATTCTAATAGATGATAATTCTATCGATAACACCTATAAAAC
Organism: uncultured Ignavibacteriales bacterium; assembly: GCA_963742995.1. Classification (GTDB taxonomy): domain Bacteria; phylum Bacteroidota; class Ignavibacteria; order Ignavibacteriales; family Ignavibacteriaceae; genus CAVQBP01. Next base: position 35,096 of record CAVUOL010000014.1, on the reverse strand, counting down.
AGCAGAAGGATTATTTCAAGATAGTTGTAACTTCCATTTATATAAGGTTGGAGAAAAAGAATTCTCTGCAAAAAAAGGTGCTTTAAGCTTCGGAATTAAAAAAGCAAAAAATCCCTTTATTCTTATAACTGATGCTGACTGTCTACCAGAAGAAGGCTGGTTAAAATTTTATGCTGAAAAATTTAGAGAGGGATATGATTTTATCTTTGGAAATGCACCTTTAAGTCAGAATAATTCTTTTGTAAATAAAATTTCTTCTTTTGAAAACCTAAGAAGTTCAATTCTATCGTTTAGTGCCGCAAAAGCCGGAATTCCATATTCTGCTTCTGCCAGAAATTTTGGGTTTGAAAAATCTTCTTTCGAGCAAATAAAAGGATACTCCAATACTATAGAAACTCTTAGCGGAGATGATGACCTACTTATACGGGAGGCCGTAAAAAATAATCTAAAAATTGGAACTGTACTTAATAAAGGCTCATTTGTCTATTCTTCATCTAAAAATAGTGTTAATGAATATTTTAGCCAAAGAGCACGTCATACAAAAACTTCTTTCTATTACCTGCCGGGCAGACAATTCTTTCTATCTTCATGGCATTTAATAAATTTGTTTTTTTTGTTTTCACCCTTATTGATGTTTTTCAATAAGTTGTTCGCTTTATTATTTTTAATAAAATTAATTATAGATTTCATTATAGTTAAGTCTCAGCAAAAAAGGTTAGGCTATGAATTTAATCTCTTAGAGATTTTTTGGCTTCAAATATTTTATGAAATATTTCTAATTATTCATTTTGTAAACGCTTTATTTAAAAAAGATAAATGGAAGTAAATATTAAAAACCGGGAAATAAATAATAGAAATTGTGCATGGATGAATCCTAGACATCCGAATTTTGAAAGATGGAAACGTGCCAGGGAACTTTCAATTGAAAGAGGAAAATTTGTTAAATCAATTATTGAGAAATATATCATTTGCAGCGGCTTATCAGTTCTTGATTTAGGTTCAGGTGAAGGGGGAACTTCATTTATTTTTTCAGAAAGGAATAATTTAACAGCTTACGAAATTAATCTTTCCAGGTTTATAAGTCAAAAAAACAATAACGGAGATTTTAATAAAGTAAATGGTGATGCTGTAAAACTCCCTTTTAAAGAGAATTCTTTTGATTTGATAATCATGCAGGATGTTATTGAACATTTATATGATATAAATGATGCAATTAATGAAATTTATAGGGCACTAAAACCGGGGGGTTTTATATACATAAGCACCCCCAATAAATATTCTGTCTTCAATCTTTTTTCCGACCCTCATTGGGGGTTGCCGGTTATTTCCATATTAAAAAGAAAAAATATTAAAAAATTTTTTCTAAAATATTTCAGAAGAAATGAAATGAACAGAAAAGATATTCCTCAGCTTTTTTCTCTAAAAGATATTATAAAACATTTTGGTAATTATTTTGAGATTAAATTAGAGACGAAACATTCGGTAAAACAATTGTTAACCGGCAATAAAGGAATAATTTGGAGCGATTTTCATTTAGGGTTAGTTAAGTCAATACAGCTCTTGAGAATGGAAAAGCTGCTGCTGCTAATTTCGAATAATAAAATAGGTTTTATAAATCAATTCTTTAATCCCACCTTTTATTTAATATTGAAAAGTAATTAGACGAAAAAAATTTGATTTGATTGTATTCGGAATTTTGAATACGAAATAACTTTCGGGTTTTTATCATATCATATAGAAGTGACACCTATGGATGGTGAATTTTTTGCTTCATTATAGGGAAAGACTTTTTTATTAAATTATTCGTTTTGATATTTTAATTTAGAGCGTATGTGAAGCGTATGTGGAGCGTATGTGGAGCGTATGTGAGAAGGATTTAAGGCTATTATTAAAACAATAGTAAACAGAGATGGTTCAAATAATTTATTCAATGATTAAAAGTGAATTTTTGAATAGTAAATCAAAACCAATATATTTATTACCTATAATTTTTAAGAAATGGATTATAAAGAATTAGCAAACAAAGCAGTTGAAGCAAAATCAAGAGCTCTTCCTACTTATTCTAAATTTAATGTAGGGGCGGCTTTGCTTACAAAAGATAATAAAGTGTACCAGGCAGGGAATATTGAAACAAGTTCCTACAGTCTGACTATATGCGGTGAAAGAACTGCATTATTCAAAGCCATTTCAGAAGGAGAAAGAGAATTTAAAGCCATTGCAATTGCCAGTGACGATCCTGGTTTTTGCCCTCCATGCGGTGCCTGCAGACAGGTAATGAACGATCTTTGCGGTAATATCGATATAATCATGATAAATCATAAAAATGAATTAAAGCAAATGAAACTCTCTGAATTATTCCCCTTCCCTTTTGGTGATGACAATCTTAAATAATTTTTTTGAATTTTGACTTTTTACTTTTGACTTTCTATGGAACCCCTACCACATTCAGTGCCTAAAGAAACAGGATGGATTGAAGTAATTGCCGGCTGCATGTTCAGCGGCAAAACTGAAGAACTAATTAGAAGATTAAGACGTGCACAGATCGCCCGACAGAATGTAAAAATATTTAAACCTAAAATTGACACCAGATATTCCACAACCGCTATAGTTTCTCATAGCGACCAGTTTCTACCATCTATTTTGATCAACGATATAAATGAAGTTTTAGAACATTCATCTTCTGCTCATGTAATCGGGATCGATGAAGCGCAGTTTTTTTCTAATGATATTATTAATATTTGCAATACACTTGCCGATAAAGGAAAGCGTGTTATAGTTGCAGGGCTAGATCAGGATTATAAGGGAATACCTTTTGAACCAATGCCGCATTTATTGGCAATTGCAGAGTATATAACTAAAACACTTGCAATATGTGTTGTTTGCGGAAATCCTGCCGATAAAACCCAAAGGAAAACTAAATCTTCTGAAAGAGTAATCGTAGGTGCTTCCGATATTTATGAAGCACGATGCAGAAAATGTCATTTCATACCTGATGAATCATAAGGATATTTTATGAATATTGTTTCATTATTAAGGGGAATATTAGGAATAATTATTTTAATCGGAATTGCATTCCTTTTATCTAATAATAAGAAAAAAATAAATTGGAGACTGGTTATTTCAGGGCTTGGATTACAGATAGCCTTTGCAATTCTAATTCTTAAAGGTGAAGAATTAAGCTCAATTTTCAGCCCTTTCGGCTGGCCCAAAGATTTCTTTACCTGGGTTAGCGGATTTTTCGTATCAATCCTAAATTTTACTACAGAAGGGGCTAAATTTGTTTTTGGACCCCTTGCTATCAGTCCCGGTCAAACCGGGAGCCTTGGAACTATCTTTGCTTTTCAGGTTCTTCCGACAATTATATTTTTTGCCAGTTTAACTTCGATTCTATATTATCTCGGGATTCTGCAGCGCATTGTTCAGGGAATGGCATGGATAATGGCAAAAGTTATGGGAACGAGCGGTGCCGAATCACTTTCCTGTTCAGCTAATATATTTGTAGGGCAAACTGAAGCACCTCTTCTTATCAAGCCGTTTATAAAAAATATGACAAATAGTGAGATTCTCACCATTATGGTTGGGGGTATGGCTACTATTGCCGGCGGAGTCATGGCTGCTTATATTCAGATTCTAGGAAATTCTTATGCACAAACTTTAAATATTCCTCTTGCACAAGCACAGCAGATGTTTGCTACTCAATTGCTTGGAGCCAGTGTTATGGCTGCCCCTGCAGCTTTATTAATATCTAAAATATTATTCCCTGAAACAAGCGAACCTGAAACCAAGGGTACTGTAAAAGTTGATATTGAAAAAAATGCATCAAATATCGTTGAAGCTGCTGCTGCTGGTGCCGGTGAGGGTTTATGGTTAGCCTTAAACGTTGGCGCTATGTTAATTGCATTTATTGCATTAATTGCATTAATAAATTATCTTCTCAATCAGCTTGGCGCTTTTGCCGGCTGGAACGACTATTTAACAAAAGCTTATGGTCAGCCTTTGAATTTCCAGTTAATTATAGGTTTGGTCTTGAGATATCTGGCTTTCGGAATAGGGGTACCGTGGAGCGATTCTTTACAGTTCGGAAGCTTGCTCGGAACTAAAGTAGTTTTAAATGAATTTGTGGCTTATTTGGAAATGGGAAAAATGATCTCTTCCAAAACATTATTAGACAGTAAGGCTATACTAATGGCGACATATGCTTTATGCGGATTTGCGAATTTCAGTTCTATTGCTATACAAATCGGTGGAATGGGACCTCTGGCTCCAAATAGAAGATCCGATATTGCGAGGCTTGGAATTAAAGCGGTTATTGGAGGTTCTCTCGCTACGTTAATGACAGCTACTCTAGCCGGAATCCTCTTTTAATGTCCTATTGCTTAATTGAATAATTACATAAAAATTCTGGCTCGATTTGATTGATTTAAATTTCAAATATAATGACCTACTGTATTATCTCGAAAATGTTATCCCTTTTCAACCGGAATTGACTTTAGTTCTGGGGAGCGGATTGGGAGATTTTGTAAATAGTATTGAGATTATAAAGTCTCTCCAGACTGATAATTTAGCTGGCTATCCCCCTTCAACCATTTTAGGTCATAAAGGAAGGATAGTTTTCGGAAATTATTTAGGCAAAAATTTGCTTGTGTTTCAAGGAAGAATCCATTTTTATGAAGGATATAATTTATCAGAATGTATTCTTCCTGCTTTTATCTCATTTGAATTAGGTTGTAAAAAAATATTATTAACTAATGCAGCCGGAGGAATAAACCATAATTTAATTCCCGGAGATCTGATGCTCGCCTCCTCCTTTAATGGAATAAATATAAAAAAAGAAATAACCGAACTTATAGGTTTAGCAGGAATCGAAAAAAAAGATTATTTCCTGAATTTTCCTTCCTTAAAACTGAATAAAAAGATAAAGAAAGCAGCATCTGAAAATAATTTGGCGTTAAAAGAGGGTATTTACTGGTATACTAAAGGACCAAGTTATGAAACTCCTTCTGAAATAAAAATGATATCAAAATTCGGAGGGGATGCTGTAGGAATGTCTACAGTTTATGAGGCAGTTTTCGCTGCTTCCAAAGGAATGGATGTATCTTCAGTATCTTGTATTACCAACTATGCCGCCGGTATATCCGGTAAAAAATTGAACCATCTTGAAGTTGTAGCTACTGCCGATCTGGTCAAAACAAAGTTTGAAAATTTAATTAAGGGAACTATAAAGCTTTTATAATGTACCATTCTAAGACTTATAAATTTAAGAATATTTAGTAAATATGGGCTATTATTTTAATTGACTTTCTTTGCTGTTACAGGTAATTTTAATGTTTAATAAATTTTAAAATCTCACTCATCAAGGCTTATGAAAGAACTTAGATTTAGAATTATATTGATTCTCCTTGCAATTGCATTGAGTATTTATCTTTTGTACCCCACCTATGTTGATTACAAGAATACGCAGAAACTCAAAAAGGTTTTGGATTCCGAAAGGAAAGAGATCATTGAAACGCATCCCCAATTTACCAAACAGCAGGTTGATCTAAGGGTAAATGTGTTTGAAGATAGTATAAAAGCCTCCGATCCTTCTATTGAAAATGCTAGGGCAAAACGTATAAAATTAGGGCTGGACTTACAGGGAGGTATGAGGGTAGTGCTGGAAGTTAATACAGCTGAACTTCTTGGTAAAATTGCTAAAGACCCTGATAATACTTTCAAATCTGTTCTTGCCGCAGCAGAAAAAGAATCAAAAACTTCTGAAGAGTCTGTTGTTGATATTCTCGGAAGAATGTTTGAACAAAGAGGAATCAGGCTCAGCAGATATTTTGGTAATATTAGAGAATCTGATTCTCAAATATTAAGCGACCTTAAAAAAGATGCGGAAGATGCTGTTTCAAGAGCTATGGAAATTATTAGAAACAGGGTTGACCAGTATGGAGTATCAGAACCTTCTATCCAGAGACAGGGAGCAAGAAGAATTATTGTTGAACTTCCCGGCGTTGCCCGTGAAGAAGAAGCTAAACAATTACTGCAGGGAACTGCTTTACTAGAATTTAAATTAGTCAAAGATCCCGAATTTACAGTTTCAGTTATGAAGAATGTTGATAATGTTTTAGCCGGTAAAGATATTAGTGATACAACAGGCGCCGATACATCCGCTGTAAAAAGCAAAAGTACCAAAGGTGAAAAAGTCGCTCAGGAAGATACTACCGTTAAAGACACATCCCAGGCAGCATTCTTAAAAGAACATCCTTTCTTTTCCATCGTAAGGCTTAATCAAAATACGGCTGATGGATATGTGAGCGCAAATGATATGGACAAACTGAAGCTGATTCTTAACAGACCGGATATTCAAAAAGCTATACCGGATAATGTACAGTTTGTTTTTGATGCAAAACCTATAACCGATGATAACGGAGAAAAATTTTATAGGATGTACCTGGTAAATAAAAAGCCGGAATTAACAGGTGGTGTAATTACAGATGCGCAAGCGACCATAGACCCGCAGTCTTCTGCGCCGATTGTTACAATGCAAATGAATTCTGACGGAGCTACAGAATGGTCAAGAATTACCGGAGCTAACATCGGTAAAAGGATTGCCATTATTTTAGACGGAGTTGTATATTCGGCACCGAATGTTAGAGGCAAAATTCCGGGGGGCAGATCGCAAATCGAAGGCAGCGGAAATATGGAAGAAGCCAAATTGCTTAGCATTGTTCTTAAAGCCGGTGCACTTCCTGCTCCAGTTAATATTATTGAAGAAAGAACAGTTGGTCCTTCGCTTGGACAGGATTCAATTAATAGCGGCTTTAGTTCTGCACTGATTGGATATATACTTGTCGGCATTTTTATGATAATTTATTATCAAAAAGCTGGAACAATTGCGGCTGCTTCTTTAACATTTACTATTCTTTTCATTCTTGGAGTTTTAGCAGGATTTAATGCAACATTAACTCTTCCCGGCATCGCAGGTATTATATTAACTATAGGTATGGCAGTTGATGCCAACGTCCTTATTTATGAGCGTATTAGAGAAGAACTGGGCACGGGGAAAACCATAAAAGCTTCTGTCGACAGCGGTTTTTCAAAGGCTTATTCGGCTATTATTGACTCTAATATTACTACTTTCTTTACAGGGATTATTCTTTATCAATTTGGTACCGGACCCGTCCAGGGTTTTGCTTTAACTCTTATGATCGGGATTGTTGCCAGTTTGTTCAGTGCTTTAATTGTTGCACGTGTTCTTTTTGATTACATGGTTATTAAAGGTATTAAAATTACTGTTGGTTAATTATTCAGCTTAGGGAGCATATTTATAAATGAGAATTTTTGAAAGTCTAAATGTTGATTTCTTAGGAAAAAGAAAAATATTTTATATTGTATCTACTTCACTCTTTTTGATCGGTTTGATTACCGTACTTATCAGAGGATTACAGTTTGGAATTGATTTTAAAGGTGGTACTGAAATAGTGCTTCAATTTCAAAAACCAATTCAAATTTCATCTATTAGAGGAGATGTTGAAAATATAGGTCTTGGAAATCTTGAATTAAAAACATTCGGTTCAGAAACCGGTGTATTAGTAAGAACCGAACTTCAGGAATTACCAAGGTCAATTTATCCGAAAGTAGTAGCAAACATTAATCAGGCAATTGATAATATCATGCCTGGTATTGAAAAAAAGATTGTCGACAGCACCGCTACAAATTCGGTTACATATTCTTTTTCAAATCCTGATACCAGTAATATTTTGGTTGATAAATTATTTAATGCCGGTTTTCAAACCGGAAAAGTTTCTGAAGAACAAAATAATACCCAGATGGTTGTTAGAGTTGGGATTTCTGATTGGATAAAAAGCAATTTAAGGGAAAAGGTGAAGGATAATTCTTTTACCGTTATTAGAGAAGAGCTTGTTGGTCCGAAAATAGGCAGTGAATTAAAGCAGGATGCGCTTATTGCTATCTTTCTTTCTCTAATTGTTATATTAATTTATCTAGCATTCAGATTTAAATTTATATTTGCTTTTGGAGCAGTAGTTGCCTTATTCCACGATGTTCTAATTACCGTTGGGCTCTATGCTGTTTTATACGGTGTTATACCGGGGCTTAATCTTGAAATTGATCTTACTGTTGTTGCTGCCTTTTTAACACTTATCGGTTATTCAATTAACGATACAGTTATTGTATTCGATAGGGTTAGGGAAGAAATGAAAATTCATAAAACTACACCTCTCAAAGATGTAATAAACATGGGTATTAATAAGACAATGAGCCGTACAATTTTAACCGGCGGTACAACCATTTTAACCGTTTTTGTTTTGTTAATTTTTGGCGGTGAAGTTCTAAGAGCTTTTGCATTTACCCTGTTTTTTGGAATTATCATAGGAACATATTCTTCAATATTCGTAGCAAGTGCGCTCGTTCTGGAATATGCAAATCGAACCAAGAAAAGAATTCAATTCTAGTTGGTTTAAGTTTTTAAAAAGCCGGTAACCTTCTTATCGGCTTTACATTATTCCAACATTCCATTATTCTCTTTGAAATAACCAAATCAATTGATAACTTTATCCATTAATAATTCTTAATCTCCTATCCTGCAAAAACATTGTATTCTTTTGTAAATCATCCGTGATATTTTTGTGATAATCAAGCATTATTTTTTATTAAAAGATTTGGGATAATAAAATGAAAAAAGTTTTAGTAATAGAAGACGATAAAGCAATTTCAGATTTAATCGAAATACATCTGATTGACTTAAATTGTCAAATTACAAAAGCATTTGACGGTGAGAATGGTCTTAAATTGGCTTTAGAAAATAATTTTGATTTAATTGTTCTCGATTTGATGCTGCCAAAGCTTGATGGATTGGAAATATGTAAAGAAGTAAGAAAACAGGAGATTTATACCCCCATATTAATGCTTACTGCAAAATCGGAAGAATTTGACAAAGTATTGGGATTAGAATTCGGAGCAGATGATTATTTGACAAAACCATTCGGTGTAAGGGAATTTATTGCACGTGTAAAAGCCATTTTTAGAAGAATTCAGGCGCTGCAGAAAGAAACAGCCAATGATTCCGATATTATTATTGGAGATCTGACAATAGAAATTGCTAAAAGAAGAGTATTATTAAACGGTGATAGAATTGAACTTACCCCCAAAGAGTTTGATTTACTCTATCTGCTAGCTTCTCATCCCGGTACTACCTATACAAGAGAACAGTTATTGAATATTTTATGGGGATATCAATATAACGGGTATGAACATACGGTTAATTCCCATATAAACAGGTTAAGAACTAAAATTGAAAAAAACCTTTCCGATCCTAAATATATTTTAACTTCATGGGGTGTTGGATATAGATTCAATGATATTGAGAACATTGTCAGCATCTAAATGAAAAGAAAATTCTTCAATAGTTTATACTGGAAAATAAGCGCAGCATTTCTTCTGATTTTGTTTATTCTTTCATGTGCTTATTCTTATATAGCACTTTTTACTACTGAAATGTACTTTCAGGAAGCCAATCAAAAATTGGGTACTGATATAGCTCCCCATATTGCTTCGGATAATAAATGTTTTATTGATGGAAAAGCAAATGAAGAAGTTTTGAAGAATGTTTTTCATAATGTTATGATTATTAACCCGAGTCTTGAGGTTTATCTTCTTGATAAGGATGGAAAGATACTTACCTATTATGCACCGAATAAAGTAATCTCTCTTAAATATGTTCCTCTTGCCCCTATTAAGAAATTTATTGCTGATAAAGGGAATCAGTTCATTTTAGGAGCTGATCCAAAGAATGAACACAGAGAAAAAACTTTTTCTGCTGCTCAGGTAATTGAAAACGGGAAATTGATGGGATATATATATGTTATCTTAGGAGGAGAGGAATACGATAATGCAGCCAATTTTGTTTTAGGCAGTTATATCTTAAGGCTTGGAGCCCGTTCAATGAGCTTGACTTTAATTGCTGCTGCCGTAATTGGTCTGGTTCTGCTGGGTTTTATTACAAGAAACATAAGAAAAACTGTTTCGGTAATCCGTGAATTTAAAAACGGAAATTTAAATGCACGAATTAAATTAAAAGGGAAAGGTGAATTGACTGAATTTGCCGATTCCTTTAATGATATGGCTGATACAATTGTAGCTAATATTGAAGAAATGAAAACTATGGATAATCTTCGTAGGGAACTGGTTGCAAATGTCTCGCATGATTTAAGAACCCCTCTTGCTACTATCCAGGGTTATATTGAAACTATTTTAATCAAAGCAGATACATTATCCGAAGAGGATAGGAAAAAATATATGCAGACTATATGGGGAAGTACCGAACGATTAAAAAAATTAGTCGAAGAATTATTTGAACTTTCCAAGCTGGAAGCAAGGGAAACAAAACCTAAACCGGAAGCCTTCTCTATTGCAGAATTGATTCAGGATATTCAACAAAAAAATCTGATTATAGCTGAATCAAAAAAAATTGAACTGCTCCTTAAATTTCCTTACGATCTGCCTATGGTCTATGCAGATATCGGTATGATTGAAAAAGTCCTCCAGAATCTCCTGGATAATGCAATAAAATTTACACCTGAAGGAGGGAAAATAGTTATACAATTAAATCTTCAGAACGATGATATATTAGTTTCGGTAAGCGATACAGGAGTAGGTATCAATTCTAAAGAATTGCCTTATATCTTTGACAGGTATAACCAGGGGAAAAGAACTCATTCAAAAGAAAAGCAGGGGCTTGGATTAGGACTGGCTATTGTTAAGAAAATACTTGAAGTACACAATATGGATATCAAAGTTGAAAGTGCCGAAGGGAAAGGGACAAGTTTTTATTTTAAGGTGCCTGTTTATAATAGTATTAATTATGCGGATAAGAAGATTCAGTATACAAGAAACTGACTTATGATTTTTTTATTTTTCCCTTTATAAAATACAAACCCTATCTATCATTCTGAAGGAGTCTTCGACTGAAGAATTTCAATTATTATTCAAATTTGAGATTCTTCGCTATCGCTAAGAATGATAATATTGCTTTTTGTCACCCACACTTCTTTTCATATTATGTCTTTACATATATCATTCTAACATCTCTATTTTTTAATTTTGACTAATTCCACTCTTCTATTTTTACTTCTTCCCTCAGGTGTCGAATTTGGCGCTATAGGAGATTCATCACCTAAGCTATATACCTGGAACTGAAATGAGGGCAATCCTTTTGATACAAAGTATTTCATGATTGCATCAGCTTCTTCATATGATAATGATAATTTCTTCTCATCGGGAGTTTGGCTGTCAACATATCCCTGTATCTTCCATTTTGTCCATGGATCTTTTTGTAAAAAGCTAACGATATTATCTAAATTAGGATATGCAGACGTCTTAATATTTACCGTACCCGGTTCGAAAGTATCACTGCCGTATATAACTATTTTACTGGTATTAAGAGGTATTGTAGTAGTACTTGTGTTTTCTTCTTTTTTTGGTGGAACCGGAATATTGACATTCGGAGTGACCGGTTTTGTTTCTTTATTCCCATTATTTTCTTCTTTTTTAACCGGAGGATTTTTTACAGGAGGTTCTTCTTTTATCTCACATCCAAATTGATCTACTTTCACCCCGATAGGAGTATCCGGGCATTTATCAACTGAATCAGGTACACCATCCTGATCCGAATCAACCGAGCAGCCATTTGAGTCTACTATTAAACCGAATTTTGTATCCGGACATTTATCCAGATAATCCGCTACTCCATCTCCATCAGAATCAAGGGGGCAGCCATTCTTATCGACTGCAACTCCACCTGGTGTATTAGGGCATTTATCTAAGTTATCCGGGATTCCGTCTTTATCCGAATCGAGTGCACACCCATCTTTATCAACTTTTACCCCCTTTGCAGTTTGGGGACATTTATCCAAATAATCAGGTACTCCATCTCCATCATTATCAAGAGGACATCCGGTTTCATCAATTAGTACTCCTCTCGGGGTATCCGGACATAAATCTTTTGAATCCGGAATACCGTCTCCGTCGCTGTCCTTTTCTCCAGGAAATGCAAAAGAGATACCAATAAATGCCGTTGCATCGAGATCGTAATGAGGCCCTGCAGGGAAATCACCGGGATTAACTTGTGAGGCAGGAGAAACATCATCTAAATAATCAGTCTGAATGAAGTGAAGTCCGCCGGATGCATTTATCGTCCAGTCTTTGGCAATCTTAAACCTAAACCCTGCTTCTATATCATAAGAGAATGCATTATTATCATACACTCCTTTCAGATTATTAGGAGCTTTTTGACCGGTTTTTGATAATGGATTAAACCAGTTTAGAGAAATACCTCCATAAGCATAAGGGAATACCGCATCTTGAATCGAATAAGAATAAACTAAGCCCAATCCTAATGTTTGAATATTTGTTGAAAATTCTTCAGGGCTGTTTGGTACCCTTCTCGAATCTTTTCCTTTTATATTGGCAGTCCCTCCGGTGAGCCGTAAGCCTAAAATATTCGGTTCTTGAACTGAGAAAAAATATTCGAGTAAACCATTGTAAGAATGACTGAGCTTATTTTCCATATAATCGGTTTGTCCTAATGACAATCCACCTTCAGCCGTTAAAACCCATCTGCCCGAAAAAGGATTAAGTTTAATTTCTTGTGCTTTGGTAACATTAATTATAAGTAGAAGTGAAATAAAAAAGAGTAGTATATTCCGCATTACATCTCCAAAGTAGCCTTTGTTTTTTCGAATGTTATATGCAAACTAATCATTATATTTATTAAACTATATCTTTAGAAGAAAGATAATAGGTTAAATATATTCGGATGAATTTTATTCATATAATTTACGGAAAGACCTGAATTATATGAAATACTTCCCCAAAGAAAATTTTGCTATTCGAAATTACTAATTCAAATCTCAAAAAGCTACATAGTTTATAAAATTTTAATGTCCTTTTTTAAAAATAATGTGTCAATCAGTAAAATTAGACTTGATTTTCAAGTTCCAAATACTGATTTTTTTTAACAGTTTTTGTAATATTAAAATATACTATATACATAATTAATGCCAAAAAAATTCTTTGTTTTTGCTTTCCTTTGTATAATTACCGTTTCTCAAATTTATGCACAGAGTTCAGGATTTAGTGTTGCTAAATATGCGGGAGAATTTATGGCTATTGGGGTTGGGGGAAGACCTTTAGGAATGGGGGGAGCTTATGTAGCCATTGCAAATGACGTTACAGCAGGTTATTATAATCCGGCCGGTCTGGCTCATTTAGATTATCCCCAGATATCCTTAATGCATGATGAAAGATATGGAAGTCTCGTAAATTACGATTATGCTGCCGTCGCCATACCTTATGGTCAGGATATGAGTTTTGGTTTAAGCATAATGAGGCTGGGAGTTGATGGAATTCCCGATACACGCAATGCTTTAGTAGATCCCAATGGAAATGTTTTACACGACCCTAATGCAATCAATGACCCGAGAAATAGAATTAATCCTTCTTTAGTTACAGAATTCAGTAATCAAGATTTGGCTTTCTATTTGAGCTTTGCAAAAAGACATTCGGAAAATTTCTATTACGGGGCAAACATAAAAATCATTAAAAGGAGTTTAGCTGAATATAGCGCTTGGGGGGTTGGATTCGATGTAGGAGCATGGTATTCACCTGTAGAGGATCTTTCTTTAGGTGTCAACCTGCAGGATATCACTACAACACTTATTGCCTGGAATACCGGGACAAATGAACTTGTTTCACCAACTGCAAAAATAGGTGCCGGATATTCTATTAACTTTCTGGGCGGAAAAGTTACACCTGCAGTGGATTTTGATGTAAGATTTGAAAATAGACAATTTGCTTCAAATTTTCATCTAGGCCCAGTCAGCTTTGATATGCACTCAGGTTTAGAGTTTAATTATAAAAATTTATTCGCTATCAGAGGCGGATATAACGATGTCAAACAATTTACAATTGGAGCAGGTATAAGGCTGCCGAAGCTCAATATTGACTATTCTTTTGCACGTTTTAATGCGGCCGCAGAAGATAGATTAGATGATACTCATAGGATTTCATTAATTTTAACTTTAGAAGAGCCTAAATTCCTGAGAGGGAAATGATCATTTAGGAAAGAAGATTATCCTATTAATTTCTTATAAAATCATATCACTATTATTCTTTATTTACCATCTCCAAAAGTGTATCTATCAAAAAATTATTGCTTATTGGTTTAGTTAAAAAAATATCTACACCTGCATTTAGGGCGTTCTCCTTATCTCTTGGAAATGCATGTGCTGTTAAGCATACAATAGGTATGTGCCTATACATTGGATTATTTTTAATTTCCCTTGTAAGCTGCAGACCATCTTTTTCACCCCTTAAAGAAATGTCCATTAAAATTATATCAATTGATTTTTCATCAAGAAATTTGTAGAAATATTCTTCCGAATCACAGGTAAATACAGTAAATCTTTTCCCGAGAAATAACTGCAGAAACCGTTGATTTTCATAGTCATCTTCAACTATTAAAATTACAGGTTTAGTTGATTCGTTTTTATCCATTTATTTTTAATTCATTATCTGATATATTAAATATGGAAGTTGTATTAAAGTTGTCGAGATCATTATCACGCTTGTTTAGGGTAAAAGGAATATTTTATAATCTGAATTATTGTACCAATTTTGAAAGAGAAAGTATCTATAATATAAATACGAACCAAAATTATAGTAGGTCTATTCTATGACTCCCGAATTTCAACAAATAGGAAAACTTTTGGTCTTTGCAGGAATTTTTATTCTGGTATTGGGAATTGTTTTTCTTTTCGGGGATAAAATTCCTTTCATTGGCAAACTCCCCGGTGACATAATAATTAAGAAAAAAAATTTTACTTTTTATTTCCCTATAGTCACATCAATTTTATTAAGTTTAATTGTTTCTTTGATTTTATACCTATTAAAAAAATAGTTCTGGTTATATATTATAAGGAGAACTCCTTAACTTAAAATTTCTTTTATTTTTTGAATGAATTCTGTTTTCGGAACCAGGCCAATATGTTTATCTACAATTTTCCCATCTTTGCCTATTACAAAAGATGTAGGTATTGCATTTATTGAGCCATAATCGCTAACAACTTTATTATCACCATATACAACCGGATAATTAATCCCGTATTTTTTCATAAAAGGTATAACTTCAGATTTAGTATCCTGATCTAATGAAATTCCGATTACTACTACTTCATTTTTAAATTCTTTCTGAATATCAATCAGATCAGGTATTCCTTTTCTGCATGGGGGACACCATGTTGCCCAGAAGTCGACGATTACTACCTTACCTCTATAATCAGAGAGCTGTATACTTTTACCATTAGTACTTGTTAAAGTAAAATTTGGTGCTATTTCCGAAGTTTCAGATTTAACAGCGGGTGCGTTGGATTTATTATTTTCAGAAGGTTCAGTTTTAACTTCTTTTTTACAGCCTAAGATAGTCAAACCGCTAAGAAATAATAATAAAATCAAATATTTCTTCATCTTTTCTCCTTCACATCATTGATGCTGATTAATTGTATCTTTTTGTGTAGTTCCGTATAGAGCTTGATTCAAAGTAGTATTTGGATGTTCATGCTTTGCAGGATCATAATTAGGCGGATAAGGACCGCTTTCAGGAACATACCTTGTGTTATTTATAATAAAAAATATTGTAAGTATAATTAATATTACTGCAGTCCAAACTGCATTTTTATATCTCGGATCAATTAAAGCTTTTTTTTGAGGCTGTTTTTTACCTATCTGCCTCTCCCGTGGTTTATTTTTTTTTGTCGCCATTAAATATTCTAATTTTAATTGTCTTTATAAAAAGTAAAAATAATAAAAATAATCGATAAAAAGATTGTTTATTTCTAATATAAGTATAACAATTAAGTAAACATTTCGAGCTGGTTTTCAGAATCTTTTCGAAAGTTTGCAAGGGATAAATCAAATTTTCTCTTATTTAGGTTATATTTTGCGCAGCTTATTTTAAACAGATTCTTTATGGTTTCTGCAAATTCTCCTTCACCTGAAAATCTTTCACCGAATTCCGAATGATTGAGCTTCCCACCTCTTATATCTTTAATTCTATTGATTACTTTGTTTGCTCTATCCGGGAATTCATCATTAAGCCACTTAATAAATAAATCTTTCACCGAATATGGAAGCCTTAATAAGATACAGCCGGCAAATTGAGCTCCTCTTTCCGAAGCTGCTTTTAGGATAGCCGGAATCTCTTCATCATTTAGACCGGGAATAATAGGAGCTAAATTTACCCCTACCGGAATATTGTTCTCGGATAATTTTTCTATAGTTTCAAGCCTTTTCATAGGAACGGAAGTCCTTGGTTCCATCTTACTGATCAGCGCTTTATCCAGGCTTGTTATACTGATTGTAACAGAAATTAAATTTAATTCATTCATATCTCTCAGAATATCAATATCCCTTTGGACTAAAGAGTTTTTAGTAATTAAACCAACCGGGTTTCTATATTTCAAACATACTCCAAGTGCTCTCCTGGTTATTTTTAATTTTGATTCAATCGGCTGATAACAATCTGTATTACCGGAAAAGATTATTATATCAGGTTTATAATTTTTCTTCCTAAATTCTTTTTCAAGTAATTCCGCTCCATTTTCTTTTACCATAATCCTGGTTTCAAAATCAAGGCCTGAAGAAAAGCCTAAGAATTCATGTGAAGGTCTGGCATAGCAATATATACAGCCGTGCTCACATCCTCTATATGGATTAAATGAATAATCAAAATCTATATCCGGGCTGTCATTAATTGCAATAACCGATTTAGAATCGTCTTTAAAATACTGCGTTTTTATTTTTCTGTTTACTTCTTCTCCGGATAAAGATCCTTCTATTTCATCATCCTGGAAACTTTCAATATAGAGCCTTTCAAACCTGTTTTTAGGATTAAATTGAGCTCCTCTTCCTTTTATTTTATAATCAGTCATATGAAATAAAATATATTTTTAATTTGAGATTCAAAACCCAATAATATCACCATGATAGTTTGATTCACGCCTAAATCACAAATTTTTATTAAATAAGGAAGGTTATTTTTCTACTGAAAAAATATGGCTGTTATAAGATTTCAATTCAATGAAGAGTCCTGGACCCGTAATCTCACTTATTTTTCTGAAATATTTTTGATCGTTTAATAGATCATATAATATAATTGTACTATCAGATGAATCAGCCTGGAAAATCAGTCTGCATTGAGATGTGCTATCAGAATAATTTATTATAACAATTCTAAATTCATCTTTGTACTTCCATTGCCAAGTAAAAATATTTCTATAAGTATCATTTTTTTCACTTGCCTGTAGAGGTTCTAACAAGCTCCATTTCCCATATTTAAATATTTCATGCCTGGTAATTTCAAGCAATTTATTGTAGAATGCTTTTTTTGTTTCCGATACCTTTTCCTCGGGTTCTCTTCCTAACTGTAAAGGTAATTTTATTTTTTTGCCCTCAAACTGTCCGTCAAAGTAAAACTTCATTCCCGGAATAGTACTTATTACGACTGCCGCTGCTATAGATTTTTGTTTTCCAAACTTAACCACTGCTCTCTTTTCATCATGATTCTCCAAAAACCTAACTGATTTTAATTGAAAGGACAATTCTGCTCTTAAATGAGCATAAACGTTTTGTAAATTATTTCCGCTTAAACGATCAGTTAATCTTTTATCATAAGTAAAATCAAAACCTAATTGCTGAAGATCCCATTCCAGATCCCAATAGCTTTCTGCCATAAATATAAAATCAGGAGATTTTGCTTTAACCGTATCAATTGCAACTTTCCAGAACTCCTCCTGAGGTTTCTTATAGCCAAATTTATTTAATACTCCTGACCATGTATTATGAAATACATTATTCAACGGCAGCATTGCCATATCGCATCTTA
Organism: uncultured Ignavibacteriales bacterium; assembly: GCA_963742995.1. GTDB lineage: Bacteria > Bacteroidota > Ignavibacteria > Ignavibacteriales > Ignavibacteriaceae > CAVQBP01. The sequence continues at coordinate 17,152 of CAVUOL010000014.1, read as the reverse complement.
CTCCATCACACATTTCGGTTAACTTAAGTAGATTTTCCACTAAGAAAGTTCTTGCTTTTTGTTCAAAAAAATTAACCTGAATAGTATCCCGCCATGCAGGAAATAAAGGGTCTCTACCGTGTGCGAAAATTTTATTATATGTTTCATTATTAGCATTGACGCAATCATGTCTAAAATAAGTAAAAGGATCTTTCTGAAATAAATCTTCATCGGCTTCTAAGAAAATTTCCGGGATAGTTTTAATAAGTGTGGAATCTGCACTAAAATGATTTGGAATAAAATCCAGGAACAGTTTTAATCCCATTTTATTGAGATTATATTTCAATTCCAGGAGATCATTCAGGTTACCTAATAAGGGATTAACCTCATACTTATCAATAGCAAAAGGTGAACCTATTACATCTTCTTTATGCCAATCTTTTAGGCTATTGTTATAAGCAGAAATTAAATCAATCTCAAAACAATATTTTTCAACTGTGGATGTACATGTTTTCCAGATCCCCATTAACCATATTATGTTAATCCCTTTATCAGCTAATTTTTGGAAAACATCCAGGGGGATATTATTTAACGTTGATTTTTCCCCAAATCGTTTTATCCAGACCCTTGTATTGATTTCATAAAGCTTGGGATTTAACATACCTTGATTCTTATTAGATTATTCAATATCTATTCGGCTCCTATACATTATTTCATAATTTTTTTGAAAATAGTTCCAAACTTTTTTATTTGAAACTTAAAAATAATAATATTTAACATAATAACTTTGTATTCAAAGATATTTAAAACATTTTATTAAAAGATTTAACCAGTCTCTATAAACTTCATGATTTCTCAAAACCATATAATAAGCTATTCCCGGCTGATAAACCGTGTCTAAAAAGAAGAACTGATTCTCAAAAAGTATCCTATAAATTATTGATAAATATGATGGCGCATATACTATTCTTAATTTATTTAAGAATAATAATAACCGGATATTTTTTGAAATAATTTTATATCTTTCTTATAAAGTTTTTTATTTTTAATTACTATTATTGTTTAAATATTATTTATTTATTTGAATTTAAATGAGGATTTAATGCCTGTAATAGAAAATAAACCTCCAAATGGAGAAGAAAATAAATTAAAAAACTTCCCGGATATATTAGAAAAAGACGGGCTGGAAGAAGAATTAGAGAGCTATTGTCAATCAGCAGTAGATAAAATCAAATTTACAATTATTATAAAACCTGCTTTAATCTCTTTTGCAGCATTACTTATCTCATTCTTCTTAGATCTTTCTTATGTTCCTCTTTTAGGAAATATTTCAGTTAAATTAGCGACTGAACTTTTTCCTGCCTGGAAACCTTCCGAAGCGGTAATTGCACCATATAGTTTTTGGTGGATGCCGGTATTAATTTATGTTTTCTTCCTTTTCCTTTCTTTTTTAGCATATTCCAAATTAAAAATGGAAATCGTACGTACTCCGGCATCAGAGACAATAGACCGGATAATTACTTCCTATACTACGGTAGTTGACAGTATATCCACAGCATTACCTCTTATTGGTGCAGCTATATTGCTAATTAGTATAAAATTGGGTGAAGAAGTATTTTTAGGGTTATCTGTCCCTTTTGAAGTAAAGGCTCTAATAGTTCTCGCAATAGGAAAATTATTTGAACCGGTATTGGATCAGCTCAGCGTTGAATTTCAAAATGTTGTAAACCATGTTAAAGATATCAGAGACAGGTATTTTTCCCGTCTGCAGATAGAAAATTCCAGAAATATTCTAAAACAGATAAGCGGGACTGAGTTTAAATCTCCCGAAATTACATTAAAAGACCTCGAGCAATACAGAATTTTATTAGAGAATACCGGCCGTCTTAGTGAAACAATCCTAAGCAATTTCAATCAGATAAATTTGGTGCTGGAAAAGATTAACGGCTCTCAAAATATCAGCACTCAAAAAATTGATGAACTAAAATCACTGGCAGAATCTATCTCTAAAGCTTCTAATTCCTTAGGTGATGAAAAAACATTACTTGGTTTAAAACATCTCGAAAATATTGTAATAAAGAAGTGAGTTTTTCACAATGATAAAAAAGGAACGGGACAGCAAATTTATAATATATCAGGTCCTTTACATTTTTGTATTAACAGTATTAGCTCTAAAAGGTGCTGATCTGGACCTAAACAAAGTAGTGCTAAGTAAAGAAGCTGTTAAGAAAAGTGTACGAGATTCACTTGTTACAATTATTGATTCACTTTATGCAAAAGGTATCAACTTTGATATAAATATTAAAGAAAATATCGAAGAACAAAATGTTGAATTAAAGCAAAAGCTCACTTCCATGAAAAAAGAGTTATCGGTACTTACAACTAAGATGAAAGAAATTCCTCCTGAAGTGAAAGAGCCGCCGAAAGAAGAGCCTGTCAAAGAACAGACAAAAATGCAGTCTCCTTTATCAATCAGCCAAACATTTATACAGTATACATGGAATATAGCAAAAAACCAGGGTAATGTACCTTCCGAAATATATGATCCGGAAAATTTAAATCAACCTCTGGTTGTAATACCGCCAGGAGAAGAAAAAAAATTCGATTTGACGGATCAGAAAGAAGTAATTATTAAATTCGGCAGCCAGGAACAGCATATAAATGTTTTACCAAATAAACCCCCTGATGTGAAAATAGAGCGAGTTACTACTAAGATGAATTCATCCGATATTTATGTACAGGATTTACAAAGAATAACTGTTTTTAAGGTAACTATTATAGACGAAAGACCTGACCAATTGAAAGTAAATTATTCAGGACCAATATCTGTTTCCAAACCAGAGAAAGACAGTAAAGGAAACCTTGTGTACAATGTTTCCTTAAATATTGCCCCAACTGAAAGTAGATTTGATCAATGGCTGGACCGAAATAGGACTCTAAGGGAAGCTGACGGCAGATACAAAGTAAATTTCTTTTTCACAATTGTTGATGAAAAATCAAAAGATAGAGTCCAGGTAGGGGATTCCTTCTATTTTACTGATTTTTCCAGGTAATTTATAAAAATCGGTTGAATGAAAAAACGTCTTATTTTTATTTTTATATTCAATTTGTTCTTAATAGGTTTTTCCAATATTTCGTTTGGACAGGAAGAAGAACCTGTTTCAATACTACCAGATGGAGCCTTTTAATGACAGTTTATTTGTTGAAATTCAGCAGGAAGTTTTTATTGACCCTCCTGATCCAAAAGCAGAAATAATAGTTGACTTAAGAGATCCGAATAATCAGACAATTTCTATTAAAGGTACGCTCTATCCTTTCCTAGCATTTACACCTGAAACACGTGCTAAAATTCAAACATATCCTTTTAAAATAAATCTAGAACATCAAATTAATTACACCAGTATCTTCACCGAAGTTGTGAAGAAATTAAATTTGAGTAAAATAGCTGCGCCTCCGAGCTTATACCAGATCTCTCCAACTCTTTGCTATATAAATCCATATCTTCAAATCTTCGGAGGAGAAAGATTAGGTATGCCGATAAAACACGACTTTGGTATTTCTTTTGGGATAGGAACACCATACTCGGGTACAATTGAAAGTAATTGGGTTGAATTTAATCTCCACCTTTTAGGATTTAAAATCGGTGCCTTCAGTTCTGCAGATGGAATTACAGACTTATCAAGTAAAGAAAACCGTTATAATAATCTCTATGTATCCGGATTGGGATTTCAATTAGGCTACGTTATTCCTCTTGGAAACTTTTTCGAATTTAGTTATCAGAGTCTTTTCAAAAAACCTAATGATTTCGTAATCGAATACTACCTTGGGAAAGATACTGTCGGATATCGACCAAAAATTCTTAAAAAAGATTACTTTAGCTGGGAATTAAGATATCCGATAAGCATTTTAGGGTCTACAAGAAGCAAATTTTACATTGCAAATTTTGTGGGAGAATTGCATTTTGGCTTTATAGGAAGAGAATTATCTTTAGGAGGCAGTACTTTCGATTTCAGATTTGATGCCATGACTCATAGTGATGAAAGATTACCGCAATACTTATTTGAAATTTTAATACAAAGAATATTTGATAAATGGGCCTTTAGTGCCTTTGCGGTAGGACCATCCATTATATGTTCAACTACCAGAACGGGTGGATTTGGTATAACTACTGTCTTTGTTAATGCAAGAATTAAGTTAGGGACATCATTGTAAAAAGATTGTATCATCATTAGGTTTAATCTTAAAGAATTTTTTTAATAGGATATTTATTCATGCCAAAATGGAAAGTGTTTTTCAGCTTTTTCATTATCTTTATCTGTATTACAGGGAAATATATATTGGCTCAGGAAGAAGAACCGGTTTTGTACTTTCAAATGGAACCTTTAGATGATAGTCTTTTTGTACATATACAGCAGGAAGTATTTATTGACCCGCCTGATCCTAAAGCAGAAATAATTGTTGATTTACGCGACCCGAATAACCAAACAGTTTCAATAAAAGGAACCTTATATCCTTTCCTTGCATTCAAACCTGAAACAAGAGCTAAGATTCAAACTTATCCATTTAAAATAAATTTAGAAGAGAATATTACCTACACAAGTGTGTTTACAAGAGTTATTGACAGATTAAATCTAGGAAAAGTTTTTACTCCGCCGACATATTATCAGATTTCACCTACTCTTGGTTATATAAATCCATTTTTTCAATTGTTCGGGAGCGAAAGGTTTGGATTGCCTATAAAAAATGATTTAGGGCTTTCATTCGGGATTGAGACACCATATTCAGGCCCTCTAGAAACTAATTTTTTAGAGGCACGATTTCATATTCTTGGATTTTATGTGGGCGGATTTACACATAATGATGCTTTTACAAATATTAAACAACAGAATAACCATAATAACCTTTATGTTACAACCGGCTACGAATTCGGATACGTTATTCCTTTCGGCAATTTTTTTGAAGTGAGCTATTTAGATGTAACCGATAAACCATCGGAAGAAGTGCTTGCTGCTTATAAAAAGAATGATATTAAGAATTATCATGTAAAAATTCCTCAGGGTTCTTTTTTTAACTGGGAATTGCGATATCCCTTTGGTTTTCTGGGGTCAACAAGAGGGAAAGTTTACATTGCGAAATATCTTAATGAGTTTCACCTTGGGTATACAGGCAGAGAGCTTTCTATGGCGGGAAGTACTTTTGATTTTAGGTTTGATGCCATGGTTCATAGCGATATTCGCCAGCCTCAATATGTCTTTGATATTCTTATACAAAAAATTGCGGAAGCATGGGGCTTTAGTGCATTTGCTATGGGTCCCTCGTTTATTTTAAGTAAAACCGATAAAGAAGATTTTGGAATTATTTCTATATTTGTTAATATTAGAATAAAAGTTGGAACATCATTATAGCCTATAAGTTTTAAAGCTGCTTCTTTATCAATCCACCATTCTGAAATATCCATAAAATTATTGATTTGCGATGCCGGATAATTCTTGCCTAAAGGTTCTTGATTGATTATCTCAGAAAGAGGTTTCGATTTTTTAGTTCCAGTTACTAAGAATATTATTTGCTCTGAATTACAAATTACTTCTGTTGTCAGTGATATTCTTTTTTGAATAGAAATCCCGTTTATTGAAGGTATAGATTTTACTGCTATTCCACAAATACCCTGAGCTACTGCATATAATTTTTGTCCCGGAAGTAAAGATGCTGTATGTCCATCTTCACCCATGCCTAATAAAATGCAATCAAATCCGGGCAGTCCTCTTTTTACAGGCACATAATTTTTAACTTCTTCTGCATACCGCAATGATTCTTCCTCAGGATTTACTTCTCCTTTTATTCTATGGACATTTTCATCAGGGATAGTAATTTTATCGAGTAAAAGATTTTTAGTCATTCCGTAATTACTTTCAGCATCATCTGGCGGTACACATCTCTCATCTCCCCAGAATAAGTGTACGGTTTCCCATTTTATATCTTGTGCAAATGGAGGTTCGGCAAGTATTTTAAATAAAATTCCAGGGGTACTCCCGCCCGACAAAGATAAATAAAAATTTTCTTTAAACTTATACTTATTATTTATTTCTTCCCTGAGTTTTACAGCTAAGCCATCTGCCAAAGCATGAGGTGTTTCAAATTTTCTTACTCTTCTTTCCACTACTTGCCTTTTGTCCGCGAATAAATAATTTAATTTTTTATTTGTTTAACTTTATCTATACAAAAAATAAATATTTTATACCTCACTGAAGTTGATATGAAACAATCACTTATACTCTGGATAGGGGCTTTTGTTATAGCCTTTTTATTTGCCTTCTGGAATAGATTCTCTTCTCCCGAATACCCAATCACCGGTTCCTTTGGAATTAATATGAAAAGCGTGACATATAAATTCGATAAAGTATATAGGGGAAATGATGATTATAAGATTATTATTAAAACAGAAAATGATAGCTTAAATGGATTGATACTATGGAGGGAAAAGGGGAGCAGTGAAGGATGGAATGTCTCCGAGATGAAATTTTCCGGTAAAATGCTTTTAGGTAAAATCCCGCATCATGCACCTTCTACAATAATTGAATATAGAGTAAAAGTATGGTTGAATAAGAATGTATATTACCTGCCTCAAACGGGCAATGTAGTTTTGAAGTATTTCAACAAAGTTCCATCATCAATTATGGGCTTTTACTACTTTTTTTTATATCTCGCTTTAATATTTAGTGTAAGAACCGGCCTGGATTACTTTAATGAAAATCAAAAGATTAAAAAACTTTCCCTATTTACAATTATGTTATGGATTTCGAATGTTATGGTATTCAATCCCGTAAAACATTCTTATGAACTAAGTACCCGAATAGGAACAACAATACTTCCAATTACAGAACTTTTTGACTTCAGGCATTTACTTTTACTTATAATCTGGATTTTAGGAATTATTTTATTTTTTAATTTAAATAATTACAAAAAATGGGCTCTGTTTATTTCAGGAGCCACTCTAATTGCTTTTTTATTTATAAAATAAGACTTGGTGGCAATTAAAAGCCTCGAAAATAGAAAAAATTAGAGTAATAGCCACAAAGTCTCAAAGGCACAAAGTTACACAAAGTACTTTTTGGTCATCCATGCTTATTGACAATGGTAACAATACATTGGTCATGTTGTCCGGTTCGAGCTCGTTGTTTTAATGCCTCTTTTGCGAAACGGAGTTTCGCGTTACGTGTCCCATGAAAAATTATTAATCTTGGTATATATTAATTTAAGATATTGATTACTTCATTATGAATATTTTTTGAGGATGCAATTATACTGTTGCCTTTAACCGGATCATCGCCATGATAATCAGTAATAGTACCGCCTGCCCCTTTAATGATAGGTACTAGAGCGGCAGTATCCCAAAGATTCATTATCGGGTCTAGTTTTATATCGGCAAAACCTGTTGCTACTAAATAATAGCCATAACAATCCCCCCAGCCTCTTACAAACCTTACTTTTTTTATTAACTGATGAAATTTATTTATATTCTGATATTTTTCGATATTTGGATAATCTGTTATTAATAGAACTGCATTGGACAGACTATCACAATTTCTTACTTGAACCTTTTGCCCATTTAATTCTGCAGAAGAATTATCTCCTATTAAAAATTCATTCAAGATAGGATGATTTATTACTCCCAATATAGGTTCGCCATTTCTGAGCAAGCCAATCAGCGTTCCAAAGGATATAGCACCGCAAATAAAGCTAACCGTACCATCTATCGGGTCTAAAATCCATTTATATTCGGCATAATCATTATATGAAGCAAATTCCTCACCGATAATCCCGTGACCGGGAAATTCCTTCATAATCTCATTCCGCATAAGCTCTTCGGCTTTTTTATCAGCAATTGTTACCGGTGAAGCATCACTTTTTGAATCGACAGTAATTTTAGTTCGAAAATAACTTCTAATTATATTTCCGCTAATTTCCGATAAATGTTTAGTGAATAGCTTTAATTCGTTTATATTCTCCATTTATAATCCCTTATTAAATAATTTGTAACTTAAAATTAATTTTATATTTAAATATTAACAAATCTTTGTCTTTCCAATAATATTCGTAACATCAGTTATTAATTAAAAAATAATTATTTTTATTCATTAAAATTTTCAAATTAAAGAATGACAAATTATTTATTGAGAAATTAATGAATGAATTGGAAGAGAATATCGAACCTAAAAGACAGATTATGTTATTAAAAATAATTTTATTCAATAATTATTATGCCGAATATCTGCTAAAAATAGAAAGATTTAAGGACAGGATAAATTATTCCCCTAATCACCTATACTGGTCAAAAAATAACCATCTTGTGGAGTCAAAAAATATCGGGTTCTATGGTTTTAATAAAAATGAATCAATTGAAAAAATATTAGGAGATAAACAGTTAAAGCCGTTACTAATCAGTCACATGGCTATAAAAGCAATCCTGCAGAATGATAAACGAATTTTTGAAAAGTGGGCGCTGTCATTTGATAATCTTTCGGATGAATTATATAATTCGATTTCGGAAATTGAATTAATTCCAAAAGAGGAATTAGAGAAACTACGAGGATTAATAGGGGAGATTAATAAGCAGGAATATTTTTTCTGATTCGTCCAAATTATTGCGGCAAATAGATTTAACCGCTGTAAAAACGTTATAACTTAAACCCTATCTAAATCTTTCCCTTGAGAAGGGAAAAACTTCTTATCAATCACATCTTTGCTTTATCATTCTGACATTTCATTGTAAAGATATCATCTTTTATGCATTTGACAAATTAATTCCATTTACAAATTGAACTGATATAATCTGCAGAACCGTCTCTCAGCCAGCCGTCTAATTGAGCAGGTTCTTTTAACTGCTGTCCTCTAAAACGGGGTACAGATAAGTACAGGCAATCGATAAAGGGTAGCCCGGTCATATCACCCCATAACTTTTCAAATTGAGCGACGGGATAAATATCCTCCTGCCCTTTCCCCCATCTTTTTTTGACATCTTTAATTGTAATATACGTTGGCATTTTAGCAGCAATATTTCTAACAGCTTCCAGCACAAGCTTCTCATTTCCAAGATCATTTCTGTTCAATGAAAAAGATTCTAATAATTTATCTATATTAATCCATGAAGTAAGAGTATTATAAAAGGTTAAATCGAACTCAATTTCTTCTTTAGGCAGTGCAAGACTTTCAACTAAGCGTAAATTCCCATTAACTCTAGCTAATCCGCCTCCCCTATCGTCAATTCGTTTTGAAGTGACTTCCATAGTAATTGTTTTACTATTACATATATGATATCCTAAAATAGAGGGTTCCAAATAAACCCCGAGAGTATCTATGTTGTGGGACATTAAATATTTCAGATTTGGATTTTCATCAATCATCTTTTTCAGAGTTCCGTTTAAGAACATATTAGGGATTTCATACCAGTGTCCTACCGGATGGAGACATTGACGTGGAAGGTTATCAGTATAATTGGAACCTTGTCCTTTGTTCTCAACCCAATTCAATAAGGCAGCTCTTAGGCTTTCCAGCACTTTTTGAGCCTGTACATCGAGCAGCTGCTGCGGCATTTCTTCCCAGAGATAGAGTAAATCTCTTTTCATTGGAATCATTCTCAATCCGATAAATTTTCCTTGTGATAAATAAACCGTACCGTTATAATTATAGTTTTTATTGGTATGTAATTTATATTCTACAGGACTATGAGTTAAATAGCTTGTAGTGAAGACATGTTGAATTTTTCTGCCGCACAATTCACTTATTTTGTTACTTTTAGCAAGATGTATTTCGATAAAGCTTCTGTGTTTACCATTTAATTTGCAAAAAGGGTTTAAGGCTTTGACAACACCAGCGCCTTTAGTCCACCTGCTTCCGATACCTCCGGCAAATGATACCACAGCTACCTGGCCATTCTGCAAAGCAGCCAGACCAATTTCATTATATTTATGTTTAGTAATACTTGAATAACCGGTTACGTCTCCCTCTTTCACATCAGTTATTTGAGTATTAACCGGAAGCTTATTCTGGGATAGACCAATCCTCCCACTTTTTAAATCGGCCCTTATTTGTTCATGCTGAATTGAATCGAAACCAAACAACTTCAGCAAATCTGTAAGATTTTCTTTTGTCTCATTAGCTGAGATTTTTTGAGGTAAGATTATATCAAATAGTGAGTTCAATAAACCGGAATAATTTTTATTTTCTCGGGCAATATAACTTAACTCTTCCAATTCGGTTCTCTGGACAGATGTTAATTCATGGCTTTCTTTCTTCAAGAGACCGGGAGTAATTATAGAATAATATCCACCAGGCATTAATGCCTTTTCATTTTGCAGCAGTTCTGAATAAGAACCTTTTTCATTTATTTCGAAATCATAAACAACCGGCTCCATAGCAAAAGGAACTGAATCTTTTAATTCGCTTTTTAATTCGGACATTAGATTTTGAATATCAACCTGCGCCTTCTTTCTTAACTTGCGGGTTAAAGATAAATCCCATACCTCCGCCAGACATTCCTCCCATCATCCAGAATCCCCAGAAATCGGAAGCATATTTTTTTTCAATTTCATTTATTAAAGTTTCGGTAAATAAATTCGTTGCCCACGGAATTATAGTCTGTATAGGGCCGAAAAAATTCTTTTGAGTTAATTTCCCGATAGACTTAACATCACCGGATTCAAGTTTTCCGAGAATCGAATCAAAAATATCAATAGCTTTTTTTCTTCCAAACCATTCTGCTTTTGCTCTCAATAAATATTTTTCAGTTACCATTTCCAGTATGGGACCGACATCCTGAGCCATACCGCCATGGACCATAATAAGGCTATTTTGAAGTAATTTTCTTGTTTCTTTAGAAACATCCGAATACCCGAGCACCTTATGTTTTGGCAAAAGGCAGCCATTACTAACTCCATATTCAGGGTCTCCTTCCGAAGCATCAACACCTATGATTATTTTCATTCCCGGCCAAATACCACCGCTATCCTGCCATCCTCCTCCAGAACCTGCTAACCATTCTCCAAGAATAGCGCGTGCAGCAACGATTCTTCTTTCGGCTTCCGTTAATTCTCCCGTTAAATTTTTAATTTGCCCAGTAGCCCGCATACAGATTGAAATTAAGGAAGCGAGCAAATTAGTGGATACAGCAAGGCGGGAGCCTTTGGGAATATTATTAACCTTACTGACTATTTCTATACCGTATCCGGGCTTTATTAAACGGGATAACAATTTAGATAACGGCTGACCGGCACCTTCCATACCGGGAGGAATAATTCCCGATGCAATAACAGCAGCTTTTAACAGTCCTAGATAATCTTTAGCAAAATCAAAAACTTCGTCAATTGCTTTTATTTCAGAAGTTGCATCTAAATCGACACTAGTAAGCTTTAGTACAGGTTTGTCAATAATTCTAAAGTAAGTTTCTATAGGAGGCTGCGGTTTAATATGCTTTCCGTTTATAAGGACAGATAAATTAACAGAGACATTAATGACCCTTGCGCCTTGAGGGAAATCCATTCCTAAAAAGAAAATATCGCTCCAACCACTATGGGATAAGTCCATTCGTACAGGAGTCAGCTCATGGATAACCGGGAATAAATTGGCTGGAGAAATGTTTTCAAATAATTCTCTTCTAATTCTTAAAGGATGGTCATCCGGATGTCCTATCCTAAACATCCAGTTGTTGCCTTTAATTGATTTAACGCTTTTTCTTACCTGATCGGCTAAGGTCTGGAAACCGAGACTTTGATATGTTTTGGCAAGAGCGCTTGATAGACCATCGCTTAATCCGTTTTTGGCAATTGAATTATGAAAGAGATCAATGGCTTCGATATATCTTCTGTTTAAAAGATGATCGTGTCCCTCAGAAGGTATTAAACCCTTTCCGGTCAATCCTTTTTCAGGTAAATGAAACCTATAAATAGAATAAAGAAAAAATAATGCGCGTACCCTTTCATATAAATTATCGCAGTTTCTCCAAAAAGTTTCAAGCTTTTCACATTCTTTTACAAGATCATTCAAGGATAATTTTTGACAGTACTCATCCAGAGAAGTATTTCTTATACCGGGATCTTGAGAAGTTATTAATTCAATGAGTGTGTTCATAGGAATTTGGAATTTCTTTTAATCTACCTGTTTGTTAAGATAACTTAATTCTTTTTGCGCCAACAGTTCAAGCATCTTGGTAAGGACTAATTCCTTATCTTTTCCGTTAAGAGCTATTGCAATCTGGGCAGTAAATAAACCATATTTAGAGCCAATGTCATATCTCATACCCGGAAATTCGAAAGCCAGGTATTGTTCTTTTTTAGACAGCTCATTTAAAGCAGTGGAAAGAGTCACATTAACAGGATTACTACTTTTTTCCAGTTCAAATCCCAATAAATCGAATACAGAGGGAGTAAGTACATGGATACCGAAGAAGCATAGATAATGGCTTGAGCGGAGACCCGGAATAACTAAATTTTGTTCGGCTTCGGTTGGGGTGGGTTTTTCAATAACTTTATCAACCTTGTATAGATCTTTATTTCCCGTAACCCTTTTAGCTCCTATTGTTCCATAAAATGGGAGCTGAGTTTCAGAAGTTGATTGAACGGCAGATACTGTACATGCTTCTTTTTCGGCTATCTTAACCAGCTTTTCGGAGCAGCCTTCAGGCAGCAGACTCACATTTAGATGATCGCCAACGAGATGTAATATAGAAGACTTTTCAGAAAATTCTTTTGCACAAAATACAGCATGACCATAGCCAAGAGGCTCATGTTGATAAATAAAGCTTATACGGCTGCTGTAATCTTTTACAACTTCTTTATAGCGATTTTCATCTTCGGGGTTAATAACAATACCAATATCTTCAACACCTGCGGCTAATGTTTCTTCAATAATAATTTCCAGAACAGATTTTTCTATTCCGTCGCGGTCTACTAGTGTCTGCAGCGGCAAATTTCTTTGTTTTCTACCTGCAGCAGTTATTACAGCTTTTTTTGTTTTCATTTATTTTGAATTGATAATTTTTTTATTGTAAAAGCTCCCCCTTAAAATAATTAATTGAGGCTTAAATTAATATCTTTGAAATCTGACTAAAACTATAAAAATAATAGTTAATCCCCAAAGAGTTGAATATAAAATGTATTAAATAAAATTTGAGATGAATAGCCACAAAGTCTCTAAGTCAATAGGCTTACACAAAGTATTTTTTATTGTACTAGCTAACGATATTAACGAAAGCTTTTAAGCGAAGTTAATGGGGATGAAAAGCGTTTTCATAGCGTATTCACTCCGTATTCATAGCGTTTTCATAGCGTATTCAATTGAGAGGAAACAAGGCTTTAGAATTTTTTATAAGCTATAAGATTATTGGGAATTTAGAATTAGTTTGACTTCTCAGAAACTTGGAATATATTATTATTGCATTAAGAAATATTTTCTTATAACATTTAAAAGAAGCTTAATATTATGTATGACCTTCCATATTATAAAGAAAAAAATGAACATGTAATTAAGGAATTTATTGATAAGCATCCTTTTGCTTTTTTAGCTGGATGTGATCCGGAGAATAAACCTATTGCTACACAGGTACCGGTTTTTATTGAAGAACATGAAGGGAAGAAAATACTAAGAGGGCATATAATGAGGAATACAGATCATCATAAAGCCTTTTTACACAATGAGAATGTGCTAGTAGTTTTCACAGGAAATCACACCTATGTAAGCGCTACGTGGTACAGTAATCCGCATATCCCTTCTACCTGGAATTACATGAGTGTACATGCTAAAGGAATTATAAAATTTCTGGATGATGCTTCGTTAGAATCTGTGCTGAGAAAAACAACACTTCATTTTGAAAATTATAATCCGCATTCAACAACTGTTTTTGATAACCTTCCTTCAGAGCATGTACAAAAATTAATGAAAGCAATTGTGGCTTTTGAAGTTGAAATAAAGGAAATGGATAATGTTTTCAAATTAAGCCAGGACAGAGATCAACAAAGTTTTCAAAACATAAAAGAGAAGCTCAATGAGCAGGGTGAAGATGGGAGAACGATTGCTTCTGAAATGGAAAAAAGGACAATGGAACTATTTCCTGATGATAATAAATAGATATCATTTAATCTTTTTCAATTAAATGCTGGAAAAAGAATGAGTAGTGTTTTCAGAAAAACATATATCTTCGCTTTATGTTTAATTGTTATTACCGATACAACTTTTGCCGGACCCCCTTTTAATACGGATGACCCGGTGCCAGTAGACTTGTATCACTGGGAATTTTATGCTGCCTCAGCTTATGAGTTTATGAAAAATAATGAAGATGCAACTTTGCCACACATTGAAGTGAATTACGGTGTCGTACCAAATGTGCAGCTGCATTTACTTGCAGGGTTGGGTTACGTTAGAGAAGATAATGAGCATCAATATGGTTTTATGACTACAGAGCTGGGATTGAAGTATAGATTCATAAATATTAATGATGATTTCCAGGCGGGTATTTTTCCGTTGATTGAAGTTCCTACCGTTTCGGGGGAAAGTCTAATCGGAAATAATCATATGCAGACATTCATACCGGTTTGGATACAAAAAAGTTTTGGGAAATTTACTACATATGGTGGTGCCGGATACTGGATAAATCCCGGTGCAAATAATAAGAACTCTGTTTTTGCAGGCTTGCAGGGGCAATATGATTTTTCACCAATTCTTTCTTTGGGGGGTGAGCTGTATTATGAATCAGCGGATACAAAAGACGGATCTTATAATGTGGCTTTTAAAGTGGGTGGATTCATTAATCTTAACGAAGAAAGTCATTTACTCTTTTCAATCGGACCGAGTTTAACAAATAAGGATGACATTTCCGGCTATTTGGGATATCAGGTCACGATTTAGAATTCACATAAGTATTATTGCCGGATTAGATTCTCCAATCCACATGAAAATAAATTTGTGCTTATGTTGTTCCGGGAGGTGCGGTATTAGGATATGTTCTTCATTACTTATAGTTAAAATCTCAAAGAAAGGCAGCTAAGCCCCCCATCCAATTTTCTGAATTCGGAAACATCAATCTCAATTATAGTGTACCCGGCATTTTGAATTTTCTCTTTTGTTTCAGGAAATCTAAAAGGGATTAAAACTTTATCATTTATCCATAGACTATTTGCTGCATAGCTTTCGGAATTATGAACAGAAATTAAATTAAACTTTTGAAATTCCTGTCTATTCAAAAAACCGGTTACAGATAAGAGATTGTTATTTTCAAGATATGATATTCCAGATTTAAGGTGCAGACCATTTCCTACATTCACTGTTGAACCTGAGAGTCCATATTTAGCTAAGATGTTTATTAACTGATGAGCACCTTTCTCATTAGTTCTTTCCGATATGCCTATATAGAAGTGGTTTCCTACTTTCATTACATCTCCGGCTTCAAGAGTTCCGGGTGCTTTAATATACTCAATGTTTGAAAAGTGATTTATTAAAAAGCGCTCCATTTCAATAATTTCACCTTTACGGGAAGGGGCTCCAGGATTTGTTATTACAGCACAATAAGGAGTAAGTATTGCGGTATCCTCTACAAAAACGGAATCGGGATAATTTTCATCAGGCTCTAATACAATAACATCAAGGCCGCATTCTGTAAGAGCTTCAATATATTTTTGATGCTGTTTTAGAGCCAATTGATAATTAGGATTTCCCAGATTTGCGCGGGTTAAACCATTCACAAAGTTTCTGCATAGTTTTCTGACGATAGCTTTATTAAACATTGGTCGATATTTATTATTATAAAAGAAATTTTTATTATAACTTCATTTTGGAAATTAAACATTCTATGGTTCTAATTTAAATTAATTATATTAATTATAATTGATAAAGGCTAAGGTTTATCAAAAGAATTAATTGAGGAGTTGTATGAACATTAAAAATATCTTGAGAACAAATAATCTCTCGTCAATTATATTTATCAGACTACTGGTAGGTTCTGTTTTTCTTTCAGAAGGAATACAGAAGTTTCTTTATTCAGATGCATTAGGAATTGGAAGATTCATAAAAATAGGAATACCTGCTCCGGAATTCTTTGCCCCATTTGTAGGAACGGTAGAAGTTGTATTCGGTTTTTTAATAATTATTGGTTTACTGACAAGGATTGCTGCCATATACTATTTAGTATTCTTGCGGAGAGACAGGGATTCGAACCCCGGAAGGACTTACATCCTTAACGGTTTTCAAGACCGCCGCATTCAACCACTCTGCCATCTCTCCGGATTTTAGATTTATTGACCTTTAATGAAATCAATATTTTGAGCTACAAATATAATCATAGTATCAATTATGACAAAATAAGAGATATTAAATGTATTTGCCCTAATATTATGAATTAACTTGAATTGGCTTGACCTTGTCAGCCGGTTTAAATGGAAGATTCTTTAATGACAATTTATATAATAATTTTAAATAGTTCGACGGATTTTTAATTAGTTCACTATATTTTTTATCACCCATAACAACGTCAGTTATTAATTCACCTAGCTTCTTACCGTATAGCTTAATTATCCATATGCGTAGTCTACTATAACTATAGATAAATAATGACAAAATTCTTCCGGCTCTTAATTCGGGTAAAATTCTTTCTGATATTTCCCTGTTATATCTGCTGCAGACATTATCCGGTAAAAAATTGCCTTTAATAATCGATTCGG
Source organism: uncultured Ignavibacteriales bacterium (assembly GCA_963742995.1). GTDB lineage: Bacteria > Bacteroidota > Ignavibacteria > Ignavibacteriales > Ignavibacteriaceae > CAVQBP01. The sequence continues at coordinate 470 of CAVUOL010000014.1, read as the reverse complement.
CAGCAATTTGTCCGCTCAAAAGAGCAAAACTTATACCTTCTGCTGTAATAGGATCAACAAAACCTGCAGCATCACCGGTTAATAGAATCCTGTTTTGAGCATACTTATTTCTAAAATGCAAAGGAATTACAAATCCGTGTCTTTCAGTCTTTATTATTTTCTTTATCCCAAGTAATTCAAGATATTTAAAAAAATAATTATTCAAATTACCGTTTTTCAATTTCATGCTTAGTATACCAATGGATAGATGATCTTTTTTGGGGAAGACCCAGCCATATCCGCCAGGGACAATACCAAAGTCAAACCGGGCTGTATTACAGAAGTAAGATAGAGTTTCATTATCGACGTAAATTTCATATTCTAAAGCCGGGATTAATTTAGTTTTACCTTCTTCGAAATATTTTTTTGCAAGTTTACTTAATGCTCCATCGGCGGCAATTAGAAATTTTGTATATAATTTTTCATTAGTA
>CAVUOL010000013.1:0-49756 GCA_963742995.1 uncultured Ignavibacteriales bacterium | reverse complement strand
CAGAAATCACCTCACTTGTTGTATAGTCTTTGCTTAATTTGAATTTAATGTCGGTATCAGCGCCGATATTTTGAGCCGAAATATCCTTAATAAGCCCTTCTCCGGAAATATTATTAAATTTAGAAATATCAGAATGAACATTTTTAAGGGAGATGGTAAGAATTCCCTGTTTGAAAGAACTTGAATATGCTGAAATTTTTTGATTGGATTTTATTGTAACTAAAGTTCCATTAGCTTTTTCATCGAGCTCTACTCCGTAAATACCGGCTTTTGAGGCTACTGTTAATTCCGAAGTGTTTTTTTCATCATTTATTACTAACCTGTCAGGTTTTTCATATACTAGAACTTTTTTATATGCCTGCTGCATAAAATCTAAAGAATAGAGCAGGGGGATATAAATATTGTCGTTAAAAGAATAAGTGGAAGTTGGAAGCTGGTAAATATCTTTCTGCTTATAGTCTTTTGAAGCAAGAATAATAAATGGATCTTTTTCTGTAATAATCAAGTTTTTATCAGTAAAAGAGAGTACAATTTTCCCTGCCTGCTGATCATACTTATAATCTATATTCAAAACTTCTGCAAAATGATTCACAGAAAAGTAGACCATTCCCTGTCTTACATAAACAGGTATAGAATAGCTGCCTTTACTTGAAACAATTTCCAGATGATCCGAAGACGGATTAAAAACCGTGGTGGTAGAAAATAAATTGAAAATCCCTGCTAATACGGGAAAGAGTATGTAGAAAATACTTATTTTCATTAAAAGGAATTTACAAAATTTATATCTTTTATTAACCGATGAAAGGAATCATAAATCCGCTTTTGTTTTTATAACCGGCAAATTCTTTAATATGCTTTGCCAGTAATTTCTCTTCGAGGTTTGCTCTCATAATAACAAAAGGAATTTGAATGATTGCTAAGGGAATGACAAGAAAGCTTAAAGTTGCAAGCCCTCCCCCCAGATCCATTAAAATTTGAGATAGATATTGCGGATGACGAATTACCTTAAAAGGGCCGGAGGTAACAAGCTTATGATTTTTGAATATGACAATTTCCTGCGAATAGCTTTCACCTAAAGTCCTATAGGCCCAAATCTGGAACCATGAAAAGGTCAGATAGAAAATTAGTCCAATCAAACGCAGAGTCATTAAATTTTCATTATAGGGAAAAGTACCAATTTGAAAAACACCTAAAATTAACCCGATTAAGGTTAAGGTTGCAAGAAAGAGCGGAATTTTCTGAAGATAAGTTTTAGGTTTTTCTTTTGATGCCCCGACAGTTGATCTCAGACTTTTTTTTGCACCGGTAAAGTTAGCTCCAAAAGTGGCGATAAGATTTAACCCGGCAATAATGTTAATAGGGTCCATGAAAAGTTAATCTACTTTGCGATTGTGTTTTATCATTATCGTTTCCCATTCTTCAAGGGGAAGCTGTTCGGATTCATCAATGAGCATAATAGGGATATCATCTTCAATTCTGTACCTTCGTCTTGTATTTTTATCGGTAGAAACAAGAGTATTTCCATCGAGTACAAGATCTGCTTTAGTTTCCGGGCAGCAGAGAATATCAAGTAATTCTTTGCTAATCATAATTTTTCCTCATTTAATTATTAAATCTATAATAAAATAAAGTAATTATAAACCTAAAATCATTTCATAATGGTTGTATAATTAGTCCATGATGTTAGCTTTATCATAAAATATTAAAAAAATATTGTCAATTTTAATTTAATAAATCGGAAAGCATATTTAAATATACAGTGAAAAAATATACCAAGTTTTTTTATAAATTTTATATAAATATTATTAATAGTATTGCTTTTTTTCCTGTTTTAATTGCAGTGGTTCTCTTTATACTATCCATCTTTATTCTTTATTTTGATACCACAGCCTTTAGCACCCAAATTAAAAACCAATTTCCTTATTTGTTTGTTTCAGGATATGAGAATGCAAGACAGATTTTAAGCACTTTAATAACCGGGATTATATCGCTTACAGTTTTTAGTTTCTCAATGGTTATGATAGTTCTTAACCAGGCATCATCGAATTTTTCGCCCCGTGTTATACCTGGTGTAATAACCAAAAAAGCTCATCAAATCGTATTAGGTTTCTGCATAGGCACTATAGTCTATTCCTTAGTTATTATTCATAATATTCAATCGCCTCAAAATAGTGTTCATTTCCCTCAAATAGGAGTATTTACTGGAGAAATTCTTGGAATCATTTGTCTAATTCTTTTTGTTTATTTCATCCATTCGATTTCACAATCTATCCAGGTAGATAATATATTGATAAAAATATTAAAAAATACACTTGCTACTTTAAAGAAAAAAGATAATGCGGAAAATAAGGATATTAATTATGAAGAACTTAGTACAGAAGATTGGATTATTTTAGGAAGCCCGGAATCAGGATATTATAGAAATTTTGAAGTTTCCGGACTTACTGAGATTTCCGGCAAGGAAAATTTAATTATAGAAATTTTAGTTCCCAGAGGTTCATTTATAATTAAAAATAGTCCTTTTCTTAGAATAAATAAAAAAGTTGCCTCTGAACTTAAGGAATTTATTCAAAATGTTTTCATCTTCTATCAGGAGGAATTTATAGATGAAAATTACATTTATGGTTTCAAACAAACATCAGAAGTAGCCGTTAAAGCATTGAGCCCTGGTATAAATGATCCCGGAACAGCAGTCCGTGCAATAAATCATTTAACGCTGATGTATGAAGAAATGCTTAATAGAAAAATGGATGAGCATTATTTTGATTCCGATGGTAATTTAAGAATTATTCAGAAGAACGATACATTTGACGATTTGTTATATAATTATATGACTCCTATTAGAGAATATGGGAAAAAAGATGTAAATATTATATTAAAGCTTTTAACGTGTCTGGAAGCTTTAATTCAGAAAGAAAAGGGGAAAAAAAGGTATTTGCCGGTTTTTCATAAACATGTTGGAATAATTAAAGAAGATGCGGATAATAATATCTCTAACAGAATTGACCGTGAGAAAATTAATACAGTTATTGAGGAATTAAATACATATTTCGGCGATAAGGAACTTTTTCAAAAAATATAAAAAAGTACTAATAAAGGTGAACTATTTAATCAGTTCTTTATATCTAAAACAGTCTACAATATGGTCATTTACCATTCCAGTTGCCTGCATGAAAGCATAGCAGATTGTGGAGCCGACGAATTTAAATCCTCTCTTTTTCAAATCTTTACTCATTAAACCGGATTCTAAAGTAGAAGCAGGAACATCTTTGAGGTTTTTTCTTTTATTGTTAACCAGCTTTCCGCCGACAAACTGCCAGATATAATTATCAAAACTGCCGAAGTCTTTCTGAACTTGAAGGAAAGATTTAGCATTTTGAACAGAAGCATTAATCTTTAATTTATTTCTAATAATTCCTTCATTTTTCATAAGTTTTTCCACTTTTTTATCAGAATACCGGGCTACCTTTTCAGGTTCAAAATTATCAAATGCTTTTCTGTAATTTTCTCTTTTCCTTAAAATGGTAATCCAGCTTAACCCGGCTTGTGCTCCTTCAAGGATTAGAAATTCAAAGAGGAGCCTGTCATCATGAACAGGAACACCCCATTCTTTATCGTGATATTCAATGTAGAGGGGATCTGAAGTAGCCCAGTTACATCTTGTTTTCATATAATTAGATTTATTATTTATTTTAATATCTGCAAGTTATGCAGAAACCGATATTTGAAAGATGACATCTTTACTTTATAAAAATAAGGTTTTACTGAAATTATATTTTAATATAAAGTTTGAAATGATTTAACTTTTTAAAGTTGTCATCTTTACATAGTGTAACTTTAGTTGTTAAAATATTGATTAATATGATTTTATATTATAGATTTTGCTTCCTTATAATTTGAAAGATGACATCTTTATTTTTTTAGATAGAGCTTTATCTGAACTAACATTTTTATTAAAAATTGTAATTGATTTATCTTTTTAAAGATGTCATCTTTTATATCGGCTCTAATCAAAATTATATTCATTAAATAAGAATGTCAACTTATGCATGGCAAATTATTTACAGGTAAATATTTAATTATTCTGATATTCTTTTCAATTCCTTTAGAAGCACAAATTTTGAATGGAGGATTTGAAAACTGGATAACTAATATAAGCGTTATAAACCCTGAAAATTGGATTACTAATAATGCTTTCGGATATACAGTTATAAGTAAATCAGATGATAAACATTTAGGGGAATCTGCATTAAAAGGTGAAGTTGTAAATTATGACAGCAGTTCGGTTCCACCTTTACTTTTTGGAAGTTCGGATGGTATGGGGTTTAATATTGGTCAAAGATATGCCTCATTAGATGGTTATTATAAATTTGTTCCGGTTACAGGGGATGTATTTAACGTTATTATAATTATGTATAAAAATAGTCTGCCGATAACATCGGTAAATACAAGTTTAAGTTCTTCTTCAGATTATACAAAATTCAGCGTTCCGATTACATATAAAAGTCCGGAAATTCCGGATAAATTTTTTGTAGAATTTACTATTACAGATCCGACTGCATCTACTTTGGCACACATAGGTTCTAATTTCTTATTAGATGATATTGAATTAACCGGCGAAGTTTCTACCGATGTTAAAAGGAATGATCTAACTATTCCGGATGGATTTTATGTTTACCAGAATTTCCCGAATCCATTTAATCCGGCTACTACCATAAGATATTCAATCCCTGAGGCTAGTTTTGTAACTATAAGTATTTATGATATTACAGGTAATTTGATTGCTGCTATTGTAAATAAGGAGCAGAGTAGAGGAGATTATGAAACTATCTGGAACGGAAAAAATAATGAGGGAGTCCAGGTGGTAAGCGGAGTATATTTTTACCGGGTTCAGGCTGGGAGATTCAATGAGCTGCATAAGATGGTACTTCTTAGATAAGACGCAGATTTCGCAGATTTTCACTGATTAGGAAAAAGTCAGATATTAATGGTGTTATAAAGATGACATCTTTAAAAAGGAAAATTATCTTAAATTTAATATTAAACCATAAGTTCAAATAAGAACTGTATTTAAATATTAAAGATGTCATCTTTCAAATATTGTCACCGCTGCATCTTATTTTGTAATATAACAGAATTTTTATTTTTTATAAACAAATTAGAGGTTGTATATGAAAAAGGTGTTAAAAATTCTGGGGATTATCGGGGCTGTTATAGTAGTTATACTTATAATCGGAATAATTTATTTTAATGTAAAGTATCCGGATATTAATCCGCCTTCAAATATAAAAGTTGTATCTACGCCTGAAAAAATCAGCAGGGGAGAATACCTAGCTAATCATGTTACAGTATGTATAGATTGCCATTCAACCAGGGACTGGACTAAATTTTCCTGCCCTTTGACTAAAGGAACAGAAGGGAAAGGTGGTTTTGATTTTGGTCCGGCTGAAGGTATACCGGGAAATGTATATGCAAAAAATATAACTCCTGCTGCAATTGGTGATTGGACAGACGGTGAATTAATAAGAGCTATTACACAAGGGGTAAACAAAAAAGGGAAAGCTTTGTTTCCATTAATGCCCTATCTCAATTTTAATCATTTAAACCGTGAAGATCTGGAAGCAATAGTATGTTATGTTAAAAGTCTGAAGCCTATCGACAATAAAGTGCCTGAAACAGAATTAAATTTCCCGCTGAACTTTATTGTAAAGACTATTCCACCTAAAACATATGAACCTTCGGGAGGAATTAATAAAGCGGATACAGCTGCCTACGGAAAATATTTAGCAACTATTGCTTCATGCGGTGGGTGTCATACACCTGCTGAAAAAGGTGAACCGATACCGGGAATGTATTTAGCGGGAGGAATGGAGTTCCATACTCCATGGGGAGTAGTCAAATCTGCAAATATTACTCCGGAGCCTGAAACCGGAATAGGAAATTGGACAAAAGAAAAGTTTATAAGTACATTTAAAAAGTATTCAACAGAAAATGGTAAAAATATTCCGGTGGATTCAAATTCATTTAACTCTGTTATGCCCTGGACCATGTTCGGGGGAATGACTGAAGAGGATCTTGGTGCTATTTATGAATATTTAAGAACTTTAAAACCTGTAAGGCATCTTGTAGTAAAATATATTCCTATTACTGCAGAGATGAATGAATGAATGGAAATAATATTATAATTTTATGAGTATGCTGAAAAAATATCTTATCGAAGCGGATTCTAAAGTGGATCTTTCATTGCTCCCGACTAATGAAACCGGGAAATATAAATCGAAAGAGGAAGCTGAAGAGCAGCTTAAGGAAAATATAAAGAAGCTTCAGAAGCTGCAGGGTAAATTATATGCAGACGATAAATATTCCATATTGATAATATTTCAGGCAATGGACGCAGCCGGGAAAGACGGCACTATTAAGCATGTAATGAGCGGTTTAAATCCGCAGGGTACGCAGGTATTTAGTTTTAAGCAGCCTTCACCGGAAGAACTTGAACACGGTTTTTTGTGGAGAATAAATAAAGCCCTGCCTGAAAGAGGGCGGATAGGGATTTTTAACCGTTCACATTATGAAGATGTGCTGGTTGTAAAGGTGCATAATTTAATAATGAATCAAAAAATTCCGGAGGAGCTGATTTCAAATGATATATGGAAGAGCAGGTATAAATCGATAAATAATTTTGAAAAATATCTTTATGAGAACGGAACGCTTGTAATGAAGTTTTTTCTTCATGTATCAAAGGAAGAACAAAAGAACAGGTTCTTAAGAAGGATTGAGAAGAAATCGAAGAACTGGAAGTTCTCAGCAGGTGATATAGAAGAAAGGAAATTCTGGAATGATTATATGAAGAGTTATGAGGAAGCTATTTCGGCTACCAGTAAGCTTCATGCTCCCTGGTATGTTATCCCGGCGGATAAAAAATGGTTTATGCGGCTTGCGGTTTCATCTATTATTGTGGAGACACTTGAGAAATTGAACCTTTCATTTCCGAAGTTAAATGATGAACAGGTAGCAAAGTTGGGAGAATATAAGAGCAGATTAGAGGAAGAAATTTAATTAGAATTAAAAGTCATGGAAGAATCGGAATATAAAAGATGACATCTTTACTTTTTTCAAAATAAGGATAATCTAAACTTATATTTCTATATAAAATTCCAAATGATTTTACATTTTAAAGATGTCATCTTTAAATTTATTGCTGTGAATGCAGGGCTAAAGTATTTCCTTCGGTATCAATAAAAAATGCCATATAACCAACATCATCATTAATTTTGGTTTTTGGCATAGTTATTTTACCGCCGGCTTCCTCTATTTTAGAAAGAGCTTTTGATAAATCGGGGTTACCATTAAGGTATATTTTTACGCCGTCAGCACTGGTGGTGTGCATCTGGCTTTTAACTAAACCTCCGGATGCTTTACCTCCTCCGGGTTCATATGGGAAAAAAGCCATTTGCATTCCCATCATATCTGTTGTTTCCATCTTTATATCAAAAACAGTTTCATAAAATTTAACAGCGCGTGCGATATCATTAACCGGAATTTCAAACCAGTTTAATGCATTTTCTTTACCTGTCATAGATCCTCCTATTATATGTTTAGAACAATTCGTTAATTTTTTCAGGCGGACGGCCAAGTACTGCTTTATCTCCCATTTCCACAATCGGTCTCTGTACTAGATCGGGATTTTTTATCATTAAATTCAAAATTTCTTCATCCGAATATTTTTTATTCTTAAAATCGAGTTCTTTATAGGCAATATCATTTTTTCTTAATAGTTCTTCCGGTTTTATATTCATCTTTTTGAGCAAAGATTTCAGTTTGGATTTTGAAAAAGGCTCTATATAGTAATTTACCTTTTCAAAATCGATCCCTTTGTCTATTAATATTTTAGAAACTTTTCTACATGTTGTACATGTGGGCTTTTCATAGACGGTTATTTGTTCCATCTGGTTTCCTTATGTTGAATATTGATTTAACATGGGGTTAAGACGTATTCAAGACGTTTTCAGAGAATTAGCGAGATAGGTAACCTGAATTTAAATTACAAATTACAAAATGTAAAATACAAATAAATTGCAATAAGTAAATTAAAAATTTAAAGCAAGAGATACTTTTAATGATTTAGAGCTTGTATGAATATCATTAACCAATGGATTTTATCCATTGGTTTAACATGAAGATTAAGCCCCGCACCTCCCTCTCTCCTTACTACCTGTTCCGATTCTGGCGGGAAGGAGAGGTGGCCGGTGAGTGAGGTTTTCACACTACCTCTAAATCCAACGGCAATCCATTGCATTTAAAGGCTTTAATTACTTGCTAAAAAATCTTTATATTTAGAATTCATTTTTTAATAAAAATGGTAATATTTTGGAAAAAGAGAAAATACTGGTAACTGCTGCGCTTCCTTATGCAAATGGTGCAATCCATCTGGGTCATTTAAGCGGTGTGTACCTGCCTGCAGATATTTATGTAAGATACAAAAGATTAAAAGGGAGCGATATTTTATTTATATGCGGGTCGGATGAACATGGTGTGCCTATAACTATAAGTGCAGATAAAGAAGGAGTAAGTCCAAAAGTTATCATTGACAGGTATCATCAGATAAATAAGGATATTTTTGATAAATTCGGGATGAATTTCGATATATATTCCAGAACAAGTCTTACAATACATCATGAAACTTCCAGGGATTTCTTCCTGGAATTTTATAACAGAGGAATTCTTAAAGAAAAAAAATCGAAGCAGTTTTATGATGAAAAAGTCAATATGTTTTTACCGGATAGATACGTTGAAGGGACCTGTCCCCACTGCGGTTATGAAAATGCACGCAGTGATGAATGTGAAAACTGCGGAACACTTTATGAGCCGAATGAATTAATAAATCCAAAGAGTAAAATTTCAGGAGAAACGCCTGTATTGAGGGAGACCTCACACTGGTATTTTCCGCTTGGTGATTATCAGGCAAAGCTTGAAGAATATATTAATAAAATGAATGAGACCTACGGCTTGAAAGACAATGTTTTAAATTATTGCCGCGGCTGGTTCAAAGAAGGATTAAAGGATAGAGCTGTTACCCGGGATCTTGATTGGGGTATAAAGCTTCCTATAGAAGGTATGGAAGGAAAAGTAATTTATGTCTGGTTTGAAGCTGTTTTAGGATATATATCGGCTACAAAGGAGCTGTCAAAGAGACTTAAAAATGAAAATTTGTGGAAGGATTACTGGCAGGGAAAATCAACCAAATACATTCCATTCCTTGGCAAAGATAATATAGTATTTCACGCAATATTTTTCCCTGCAATATTGATGGCCTGGAATGAAGGGGATGACGGAAAATATGTATTGCCTCAAAATATTCCGGCAAATGAATTCCTCAATTATGAGGGGAAAAAATTTTCTAAAAGCAGGAATTGGGGAATTGACGGTAAAGAATTCCTGGAGCTGTTTCCGGCTGATCCATTAAGGTATACACTTGCAGCTAATTTACCTGAAACAAGAGATACTGATTTTTACTGGAAAGAGTTTCAAGCAAGGAATAATAACGAACTAGCCGATATACTCGGGAATTTTATTAATAGGACATTTACTTTTGTTCACAAAAATTTTGATGGAAAAGTGCCTAAGAGAGGTGGATTAAATAATTTAGATAGTGAAATTGTTAAGACTTTAAAGGAGTACCCTGAAAAAGTTTCAAAATTATTTGAAAGTTATAAAATTAAAGAGGGTGTCCTAGAAGTTATGAATCTTGCAAGGGTAGGGAATAAATATTTTAATGATTCGGAACCGTGGAAGACTCTAAAGTCTAATAAGGAATCATGCAGCACAACCATTAATGTATGCTTAAATATAATCTATACGCTTGCGGAATTATTTTACCCGGTCATTCCCTTCACCTCAGAAAAGATTTTTAAGATGCTGGATGCGGATAGAACACTTTGGGAGCATTGCGGTGAAGAAAATTTGCCTTCAGGGCATAAACTAAACAAGCCTGAAATTTTGTTTTCAAAAATTGAAGATGAAATAATTGAAAATCAAATGCAGAAACTGGGTAAGCCGGTTGAAGAAAAAGTTGAAGAAGAGCTTGTTTCAATTGATGATTTTAATAAGGTTCAGTTAAAAGTAGCACAGATTATAAGTGCTGAAAAAATCAGCAAAAGTGAAAAGTTATTAAAGTTAATTGTTTCTCTTGGTAATGAAGAAAGACAGATTATAGCCGGTATTGCAAAAAGCTACAGCCCTGAAGAGATTATAAATAAGAAAGTAGTTATAGTAGCTAATTTGAAGCCGGCAAAATTAATGGGACTTGACTCGCAGGGAATGGTACTGGCAGTGGAGAATGAAAAAGGGAAACTGGTTGCATTAAATGTTGATGTTTCGGTAAAGAACGGCACCAGAGTAAAATAATTTGGTGTATCAACATTTATTTTACCTTGATTTTCAAATAATCAAAGCTGTAAATTGGTTGCTTAAGATTTTTCTATTTGTTTCAATTTAAGGAGATATCCATCAATGTACGTAAAAATGTTTGCCCTATTTTCTTTGGTTCTTGCTTTTATAATAAGTTCATGCGCACCTAAACAATCAGACGTAGTTCTGTCCGAATTTGGGAATTACCAGATAAAGATGAAAGAGTTTGAAAATGCTTATGCTAAAAATGCAGGCGGCATTGAAGCAGCAAAAAAAGATAGTTTAAGCCAATTGAAGAATTTTCTAAATCTTTATACAGATTTTAAAATGAAAATAAGGGATGCTGAAGTAAGAGGCTTCGATAATGATACTTCACTCCAAAATGAATTAAATGATTATAAAAATAAAATAGGTGTTACCTTTTTACTGAATAATAGAATAGTTGAACCCGGTATACAGGATCTTTACAATAAAAGAAAATATGAAATTAGGGTAAGTCATATAATGATTAAACCGGACAGTACAGGAGAAGCAGCAGCCTTAAAATTGGCTACATCTATACTTGACAGCATAAAGAATGGGGCAAGCTTTGAAGAGATGGCAAAAAGACATTCTCAGGACTTTTATTCACGCCCGTTAGGAGGGGATATATATTACATAACCGGAGGGATGGTTCCGGAATCTTTTGAAAATGCTGCATATGCTACAGAGCCTGGACATGTTTATCCGGAGGTAGTAAAAACGAACTACGGATATCACCTAATTAAAGTAACAGAAAAAAGGGAAAGAATTCCCCAGGTGAGAGCAAGTCACATTCTTATCGGCTTTAGAGATTCCCAGGGCAAAGTGGATACTGCAGCGGCTCTTGCAAAGGTAGATTCAGTATTAACAAAACTAAAAAACGGTGCCGATTTTGGTGAGCTGGCAAAAGAATATTCACAGGATCCCGGCAGTAAGGATAAAGGAGGGGATCTCGGATTCTTCGGCAGAAGGCAGATGGTTAAAGAATTTGATGAGACAGCGTTTAACTTAAAAGTTGGTGAAGTTTCCGGTGTTGTAAAAACCCGTTTTGGATATCATTTAATTAAAGTAACCGATCAGAAGAAAAACCCTTCCTTTGATGAAGATAAGGAAGAGTTAAAAAATCTATTCCAGAAAAGCAGGTACCAGGAAAAATATGATTCCCTTATTGCTGGATTAAAGAGCAAATATGATTTTAAAATAAACGGTAATACTCTGGATTATATAGTAAAGAACAGCGATTCAGCTTATGTGGGTAATGATTCGGCATTAGCTGCTAAAACAAAGGGGCAGGCGATTTATTCCTTTGCCGGCTTTACAAGAGATGCGGGTGAGTTTCTGTCTGATTTAAATGATAATGCACAGTATAAAGCTAAATTAATAGATCTAAATTTGCTGAATTTAGCTGTAAAAAAAGAGAGCGAAGAAAAACTGCTCGAAAAGGAGGCAGATAATTTAGGAAAATCAGATTCTGCTTTTTCTGCTTTATTAAATGATTATAAAGATGGTATTTATATATTTAAGCTCCAAAGCGATGAAGTTTGGAATAAAATTGATATTGATAGTACAAAATTGCATCAATATTATGATGAGCATAAAGAAGACTACAAATTGCCGGATAGGGTAAGCTACAGTTATGTTACTTTCCAGAATGATTCGGCTGCTAACATAGCTTATGAAGAGCTTCAAAACGGAACCGACTTTGATTCACTTGGCAACAAAAATTCACGTAATAGTATTAAAGAAGAAAATCTTCAGGAAATCAGCTCGAATAATCTGGCATCTTATGCAGATAAACTGGAAAATCAGGGAGACTATTCAAAACCCTTTAATTTCGGCAATGAGTATTATATTGTTCAATTAAAAGGAAAAGATCCCGCAAGGTTAAAGACCTTTGAGGAGGCTAAGGCGGAGGTTTCTTCTGCACTACAGGATAAAGAAGCAAAAACGTTAGAAAAAGACTACGTTCAGAGATTAAAAGAAATTTATAAACCTGTTTATCATTATGATGAACTTTCAAAAGTATTTAAAAACGATTAGCATATTTTTTCCGGTTATTATCTTTGTGGTTTTTTTTAACGGGTGTAATAAAGAAGTATCAAGTAAAAAATATATAGCTAAAGTTAATGATTCTTATTTAACCGAAGATGAATTGGATACAATCTATAATTCATCTTCGGGTACTCAATACAGGGATGAAATAATAAGGAACTGGATAAATAGAGAATTATTATATCAGGAAGCTCAGAAGCAGGGAATATTAGATAATAAAAATTTCAAGAAAATCTTAAGTGATTCCAGGAAAGAACTTGCCGCTTCTTTTCTTTTGAAAGATTATTCTGAAAAGGAAAAAATAACTTTAGAACCTGCGGAATTAGAAAAATATTATAACGATAATGCCGATGAGTTCAAGTTAGTATATGACTCATATTTATTAAATCTGATTACTTTTAACAGCGAAGATGAGGCACTTAAATTCCGGTCCGATGCACTTGAAAAAAACTGGGATATTGCATTACGCGATTTCAAAGGCGATTCTTCTGCCTTTAATGAAAAATCGAGGGAACTTCTATTTGAAAATGAAATTCAGCCTATTTCAATTCTAAGAGTAGTGAAGGAACTTTATCCTTCTGAGATTAGTATTGTTTTGAATAATGAGGAAGATAAATACAGCGTGGTTCAATTGATTGAAAAATTTAATAAGGGTGATGTTCCGCCGTTTGATTTAATTCAGAATGAAGTAAAAAATGTTTGTATGATGCAGAAGAAAGAGTTGACTATTAAGGATTATATAAAAGAATTATATTCGAAAAATGATATAGAAGTAAAAAATTAGGTGTTAGATGAAAATTAAGATAATTTTTCTCTTTTTAATGATTGTTTGTACTGCTTATTCGCAGGAAGTATTAGATAAAATAGTTGCTGTGGTTGGGAATGAATTTATTACTTTAAGTGAACTTGAATTTCAGACTAATATATACGCAGCACAAAGAAAGATTTCTCCGAATACACCCGGTCTGCAAAAACAGGTTCTCGATAATTTAATAAATGAAAAACTTATTTATACACAGGCAAACCTGGATTCCATAACGGTTACAGAAGATGAAGTTGATCAAAGAATAGACTACCAGATTCAGCAATTTGAGCAGCAGTTCGGCTCCAAAGAAAATGTTGAAAAAGCTTACGGAATGAGTATTGAAAAAATTAAGCGTGAACTTCAGGATAATATTAGAAAGCAGTTAATGATTCAAAAACTACAGCAGAAAAATTTTGGTGTAGTTGAAGCCTCGAGAAGGGAAGTAGAAGATTTTTTTGAAAAATTCAAGGATAGCCTTGGAGTAATACCTGAAAAAGAAGAAATAGCTCATATTTTTAGAAACCCGAAGACCAGCAGTGCTGCTAAGGCAAAAGCGAAGGTATTTGCAGAATCTATTTTAGATTCAATAAAACATGGCTCTGACTTTGCAGCAATGGCAAAAAAATATTCAGAGGATCCGGGAAGTGCCGCACATGGAGGAGATTTAGGTTTTGTAAAAAAAGGAGTATTTTATCCTGAATTTGAGTCTGCAGCGTTTGCATTACAGCCCGGTCAAATTTCAGATGTAGTCGAATCACCTGTTGGTTTCCATATTATTCAATTAATAGAGAAAAGAGGAGAATCTATTCATTGCCGTCATATTTTAATTAAAATTAAGAATGATGAAGACGCTGATCTTAAAACGATTGAATTTTTAACGGATATACGGGATAGTATAATTAAAGGAGACGGCAGCTTTAGCGAGTATGCAAAAAAGTACTCCGAAGATGAAAGTTCAAAAAACTTTGGCGGTGATCTTGGCACATTTTATTTAAATCAGCTGGATAAAAACCTGATGGATATAGTTTCAAAGTTAAAAGAAGGGGAGATAAGCTTTCCAAAGAGAATAGATTACGGCCAGGACAACTACGGATATCATATTGTTTACCTTAAAAAGAGAGTCCCCCAGCACCTGGCTGATTTGAACCAGGATTATCCCGAAATAAAAAAGCTGGCTGATGAATATAAAAGACAGCAGCTTTACAATAACTGGTTAAGTGAACTTAAGAAGAAAATATATTATGACATAAGGCTGTAAAGAAAAAAGGATTAAAGTATTGAAAGAACAAAATGTAATTAGTGATGAAGTTGAATTTGTATCAAAACTTAGCGAGAAAATTGGGAATATAAAATCAGAAATAGCTAAGGTTATAATAGGTCAGGAAGAAATTATAGATCAGCTATTAATAGCTTTAATATCCAGAGGGCATTGCCTTCTGGTGGGGGTTCCCGGTCTTGCAAAAACACTTCTGATTAAAACCCTGGCTGAAGTAATAGATCTAAAATTCAGCCGGATTCAATTTACGCCTGATCTTATGCCTAGTGATATAACCGGCACAGAAATATTGGATGAAGATCAAATTACAAGAAAAAGAGAATTCAGATTTATATCCGGACCAATCTTTGCAAATGTTATTCTTGCGGATGAAATAAACAGAACCCCGCCAAAAACACAAGCTGCATTACTTGAGGCAATGCAGGAACATAAAGTTACTACTGCGGGCATTACATATACATTACAGGAGCCTTTTTTCGTACTTGCCACTCAAAACCCTATTGAACAAGAGGGAACATATCCGTTACCGGAAGCGCAGCTTGACAGGTTTATGTTCAATCTTTGGCTTGATTATCCCAAATTTGAAGAAGAAATAAAAATTGTTCAAAGCACAACAAGTGAATATATCCCCAATCTATCTAAAGTTGTTACAGCAGAGGAAATAATTGCTTTTCAGAACTTTGTAAGAAAAGTTCCGGTCGCTGAAAATGTAATTGAATATGCGGTGAAAGCTGCCAATAAAACACGTCCAAATAGTGATAATAAAGCAGATTCAATAAATCAATGGATCAGCTGGGGGGCAGGTCCGAGAGCTTCTCAATATTTAATTTTATCAGCAAAAGCACGCGCCGTAATGAACGGAAAATACACACCTAATATAGATGATGTCAGATTCGCCATGATCCCAGTATTTCGCCACAGAATTATAACAAATTTCAATGCTGAAGCGGAAGGAATTTCTTCGGTAGATGTTATAAATAAAATCTTGAACGAAGTATAGAAAAAAGGTAATCAAAAGATGACATCTTTATTAATTAAGAATAAAGTTTATCAGAATTTTATATTTTAATAAAGATTAAAAGTAATTTTCTTTTTAAGATGTCACCTTTACTTCTACATATCTCACTTTTTTGATTGAGGATAAGGCGTGAGCGGGATAAAACCCGTGTTAATTTTTATTGCATTTATCAAAATTACAGTTAAATTAATAGTATATTTATACGGTTTTTCTTCAAAATCGGTTAAAATGAATAACTGTGAAAGGATATTATATGGAGACAGTCAGTCAGGTTTTGGATAGAAAAGGTTATGAAATATTTTATATAGAACCTAATACAAAAGTATTTGAAGCACTGGAAATTATGTCCGAAAAGGAAGTTGGAGCATTATTAGTATTAGATGAGGGGTATATAGTTGGAATTTTTTCAGAGAGAGATTACGCCAGGAAAGTAGTTTTGCTGGGAAAATCTTCAAAGGATTTAGCAGTAAAAGAGATTATGTCTACAAGAGTGTATTATGTTAATCCGGGACAGAGTGTTGATGACTGCATGTCGATAATGATAAACAGAAGAATCAGACATTTACCGGTACTAAAGGATGATAAAATATTAGGACTTATATCGATAGGAGATGTAGTAAAAGCCATAATAGGGGAAAAAGAGTTTATGATTGATCAATTAGTCCACTATATAACCGGGACTGCTTCGGTAGGTAAGGATTAAATTAATCTGAAATTGATTAGATAATTTGTAAAGAGTTCCTTATTAATTAAAATTATTTTTTTCTGAACATTAGAGGGGAGTTTTTCTTCAAGCCCGTCAAAATGAATTATAAAGTTTTTGCCCAGGTTTCGATCGTTTTGTAAAGCTTCAATATATTCCAGGATATTTTCAATATCTATCTGGTCGGAAAATAAACATTTAGCTACTACTTTTATTTTATTATTATTTTCAAGTAAAGTACCAATAATGTTTATTTCACCTTCGTAGTTTCCTTTATTCAAAAACAGATTCTTATAACCTAACCTTGAAAAAAGCATCTCCGTTTTTTTACCTAATTCATCGATTGAAAGACTTTCAATTCTTTTTTCGAAGGTAAAATTGGTATTCTTTTTCTTCTCATTTGATGCAGAGTTAGATGCTTTTATACCGAGTATTTCCATCCACTCATCAGATGAAATCATGGAATTTATTGTTTCGGCGGATAAAAATTCAACAATTTCTTTTCTAAGCAAACCTTTATTTAGCAGTAGCTCTTTGATATTTTCTTCAATTGTATCTTTAGCCAGATAATTGTAAACATTTATATTTTCATCCGGAGAGCGTTTTACATTTTCTACCATTTTCCAAATGGTAGCGGGGTTCCACCACTGATCAAAATGGATAATATATTGAACCTCAGGAAAATTAATACCTGTTCTTGATTTTATTCCGTTTAAAAGAACATGAATATTTTTATCTTCACTAAATCTTTTTTTAGCAGATTCAAGCTCATGTAAAGACATAGCGGAATGGAGCAGTATATACTTAATTTTGGCTAATTCCAGCACCTTCTCAATTTTTTGAGTTCCCATTTTATCGTATTGTGAAAAGACAATGGCCTTTTTCCCGTTAAGTACAAAAGTCTCTACCTGTTTTAACAAATAATCAGTTTTAGAACTTTCGTTTTTCAGTGAAGAAAAATTACACACCTGTTTCAATTGATGAAGTAAAGTAAAAACATTTGACTGGATAATAAAAGGATTTCCATTCTGTAATAGCTTTGTTATTTTTTCATGCCCAAGCGTAAGAAAATTGTCATATTCGGTTTTCTGTTCATCATCCAGCTCAAGCCATATATCCTGTTCAATCACTTTTGGTAACTCTTCATATATTTCAATTTTATTTCTTCTTTGTTCTATTATCGAAATATTTTCATGATAATTTAATTCCTCACGAATTTTGGTACTTATCCGGCTTGAAAGATACCATGTATAAATTTTATTTGAGTTCTGAAGATCCATTAACCGTGAAAACGATGTTTTATGGATGAGCAAATGATGTGCTTCGTCAAATATGAAGCAATTAAAGTTATCAATAATTTTGCGGCTTATAAGTTCATTATTGAAATCATTAAAAAATGTTTCGTAACCCGCTATAAACAGCTTTTTATTTTCCCGCCAGGCAGCTTTTCTTTCATTATCATTTCCATCCACAATTGTAAAATCGATTTCTTTTGAAAGTTCGGTTAGTTTACCTGACCATCCATCGGTAAAATTAAGATTTCCTATATCGCCTGATTTACATAAAAGTAATATTTTATCAATTTTTCTAAGGTGCAAAAGAGTCTTTAAGGCAGCTATAGTCTGGTAAGTTTTTCCTAAACCTAATTCAGCATTCAATAAGGCGATTTTATTGTTAACTAAAAATTCAGCTCCTTCTTTTTGAAATTCATAAAGGAAGTCGGACATGACTTCGATTTTCTCAGATTCATTAGTCTCAGGGTTTAATAGTCTTGAAATAATTTTTTGAAATGGATCGTCTTCATCCTTAAAGTTGACCTCGTTTGATACAAACAGGGCGTCAACACGAATATTTTTGAGATTATCTCCTCTTTCTATATTTTTATCAAAAAACAAACCTTCATTTTTTAAAAGATTATCAAAATTTTCAAATAAACTTCTTTCGAGAATTCCTCCGGATAACTTTTCCGGGATATCCGGATTGTTTAATCCCAAATCGTAATTACTAATTGAGACACCTTCAACCGGCTGCATATTTTCCATCATAAAATGCCTGGTTTCGGGAGTATTTATATTATCCATCTCAACTTCGTGAATTTCCTCGTTATTGGTTAGATATTGAATAGGAATAGGAATGATATTTTTTATTGAAGTATCTTTATCCAGCTTTTCAATAAGGCTGTTGACATTTGAGATTTCAAAACTATTTACTACTGGGATTTCATCAACATGGATAAAATCAATATGAAAGAGGTTTTCAATAAGATTATCTTTTGAAATAAAACCTTCTATATAGGGCTCCGGATTAACCATAGCCTGTGGAAGAAACACATCCATAAAGGAATCGGGGTTAACTGTAATCTGCGGAAAAAACCCGTCTATGAAGATCTCCAGGCTAGCCATATCCCCTTGAAGAAACCCTTCCATAAAGAGTTCTCCGTTAACCATATCCTGTTGAATCCCGATGAACCTGTCATAAACAGAAGGTTTACTGATTTCAGCCTGAATATTAATGGTTTCAGTATCTAAAGATTTGACGGATATATCTGTTATAGCCGGTTCAGGTGATTGACAATCAAACGAAAATAGGGCTGGACTCACCTCAATAAAATATTCCTTTTTCGGTTTAAGTAATTTACTTTTAGCCCATTTCCCATCGTTAAGAGAAGAGGAAAAAATTATCTTTCCGGTATCCGCATTAAAAATATTGATTTTTCTCGCTGAAGATTTGTTTAATTTAAAGAAAACCTTACTGGTTTTCACTTTAATTATGGAAAACTTGCTTTTACTTTTATACTGCCGGGCTTTTTTTGTTTTGAAAGGGAAGGAATTGATTTCAGGAATAGTGAATGACAAAACCGGTTGATCATCGGAAAGATAAGAATAAATTCTATCAATATTACGGGATTCGGAAACAGGTTCCCTTATCCATTTGCTCCATTCGAATTGTTCAGGAACATCAACTGTATTAATTGATTCGGCAAATTTTTTCCTTAAAAGTTTGTACATTCATTTATTCATTGGTTTTTTGCAGGTGAACTTGTTCACACGCAGCTTTTAACCTCTCAAATGGTTCAAGTAAGTTTCTGGACTCAGCTAATGATGAAATTTTTTCTTGAATTTCCGGGAGCTCAGACTCATATTTTTTTGAAGTTTCCAGATACAGTGTTGTGCCGTTAGTACCAACATAGTGCTTATCCTGATTATTCTTTCCATCAGAAGGTTTTTCATTATAAACACGTACAACCCTTACACCCTGCTTATTATTGGTTCCAAGAAATAATCTATCTTTAACCAGGATCAAATCTATTTCTTCATTGATTGCGTTTATAAGAGGAACTGAAATCAGCTCAACCAGAATATGTTCAAGTAAAACATCGCCATACAGAGTTTTTTGAAAATTAGTTGTTTTTATAGGTGCTGTTACCCTGAATTCGAGCGGTTTAGTTTCTGAATCAGTAACTAAAATAGCACCCATTATGCCTGAATCATCGTCAAGCGTCAAAGTTTCCAGAAAAGCAATCTTTCCCAGATCCATTTTTCCTCCTATCAAATAAAGTCTTTATTAAAAATCCTAAATTGTTATAAATTTGCTGTGTTATAAATAGGTTTTATTCATTTTTATGATCCCTTTTTAATAACACTCAATGAATTATATCAAATTTAATGCCTTATATTATGACCATACAAAAAATTATTGAATTATATGGCAGTCCAAAATAATTTAAATTTCTTCCTTAAAGGGACTTATATCCATTCAGATAAAAACCATCTTATGGTTATTTAAAGAGTTTCTATAATCCCTTTAGGGATTAAATATCTATAGAAAATATACAAACCATCAACCAAAGTCCCGTTAGGGACGACATATGGTTCTAATTTTGAAAATAATCTAATTAACTTAAGCTACGCAAACATTGTCATTCTGAACGAAACGAAGTGGAGTGCCTGTCCCGCTTTTGTGGGGAAGAATCTCATACCTTAAATTTTGAACAATTTTATACTTTTTATTTATCTTTTTGATTTTTTAATTATTTTGGACAGCTATATTAGTATTAAAAAACTGAAAATTAGCTGACAGAGTTATTAAATACGGATTAGAAATGTTAGCAAAGTAACTTGCGAAAGAATTACTTGTAAATTTTACTTAATTACTCAAGTTACGCAAAAAACAGTATTTGAAAGATGACATCTTTACTTTTTTCAAAATAAGGCTAATCTGAACTTATATTTTAATAAAATATTTAAAATGATTTTACATTTTAAAGATGTCATCTTTAGGTCTGCGTAACTTCATTTAATTACAAAAAATAGAGAGATTGGGATTTATGATAAAAAATGAATTTAATGCATATATTGTAAAAGAAGCGGGGGAAAAGTTCTATCCTGAGATAAAAAATGAAAAATTAGAAAATTTACCGGATAATGATGTTCTTATCAAAGTAAAATACTCTTCTTTAAATTATAAAGATGCATTATCTGCAACAGGGAATAAAGCGATAACGAAAAAGTATCCGCATATTCCTGGTATTGATGCTGCAGGAATAGTTGTTTCCTCAAAATCAGAGAGATTTTCAGAAGGGGAGGAGGTAATAGTAACAGGTTATGATCTCGGGATGAATACATCCGGCGGTTTTGCCGGGTTTATTAATGTTCCTGAGGGCTGGATTGTTAGGAAGCCTGCAGGTATTTCATTAAAAGAGAGCATGATATTGGGGACAGCGGGATTTACTGCAGCTTTAGCAATAAGCAGATTACAGACATACGGTTTAAAATCTCTTGAAGAAGAAATATTAGTTACGGGTGCTACCGGCAGTTTAGGCTCCCTTGCAATAAAAATACTCTCCAGGGCAGGATATAAAAATATAGCTGCTGCCACAGGTAAGACCGATAAATCCGAATTTTTGATAAGTTTGGGTGCTCATCAGGTGATAGATAGAAATAAGAGCGAAATTGATGATAAAAGCAATAAAGCATTATTAAAGGGAAGATGGGGAGGTGTAATTGATTCTGTAGGAGGGAATATTCTGGCAACTGCCATCAAATCTACAAAACGGAGCGGTGTTGTTGCGGCTTGCGGAATTACGCAGTCTTTTCAATTTCATTCGACACTTTATCCCTTTATACTGCGAGGAGTTAATTTAGTTGGAATTGATTCGGCAGAATGTCCTATGGATTACAGGAAAGAGTTATGGAAGAAACTTTCTGGAGATTGGAAAATAAATACTTTAAATTATATGTATGAAGAAGTATCATTAAGGGAACTTGAGCAAAAGATTCATTTAATGTTAGAAGGAAGAAATACGGGAAGAATAATAGTGAATTTAGAAAAATAATTATGACTGATAACCATAAACATAATCACGATCATTTAGCTTTTAAAGAAAGCAGCAATACCAAAAAGCTAATATTTGTAATAACTCTAAACCTTATAATTACAATAGGTGAGGTTATCGGGGGCTTACTAGCAAACAGCCTATCATTAATTTCCGACTCACTCCACAATTTAAGCGATACGGTTGCAATACTATTGAGCTATATAGCTCTTAGAATAAGTAAAAAGGCTCATACACTCAAAAGGACATTTGGTTATAGAAGGATTCAAATCATAATTGCATTATTTAATGCATCAGTAATAATTCTTGTATCTTTATTTCTTTTCAAGGAAGCTTACGAGAGATTTTTAAATCCCTCACCGGTTCACGGCATGATTATGCTGATTGTTGCAGTTATAGGATTGTTAGCCAATGCTGCATCGGTTTTTCTTTTAAAGAATGAGACAAGAGATAATTTAAATATAAAATCGGCATACCTTCATCTTCTGGCAGATACTTTATCCTCTATAGCAGTGGTTATCGGCGGTATACTCATCTATTTCTATCGTATTTATTGGCTCGATCCTTTATTAACTGTAATAATCGGAATATATGTTATTAAGGAAGGATATTCCATTATAAAAGAAGCTTATAACATTTTAATGCAGTCCACTCCGGCAAATATTAATCTAATGGATATTAAATCAAACCTGGAAGAGATAAAAGAAGTCAGCAACCTGCACCACGTTCATGTCTGGCAGCTTGACGAGAAAAATATTTTCTTTGAAGGTCATATAGATCTGATTGAAAATTTTACTATAAAAGAAATTGAAATTATCCAGCAAAAAATAAAAGATATTTTATTCCGGAAATTCGATATTAATCATGTAACAATCCAGGCCGAGTTTGATTCATGCCATAAGAAGGGGTTGGTGTAGGAATTTTATTTCAAGGCGGCGGTTTACTGCTTCCAAATATTTTTTGATTGTGGCAAGTGAGGGTGAATGTTTACCACTACCTAAAGATGATTCTAATCTTGTAATTGCAGGCGACTTAGTTCCCATTTTTTTAGCTATTTGAGCTTGACTTAAACCGGCTTTATTTCTTGCCCTCAACATTACTTTTAATTAGGGCAGAGAATTACAATCTCATTTTTTGAACAGCCCCAGCAGAAATAGCTTGACAAATATAACGAGGAGCGTTATATTGTGCTATGATTAAATCATTTGCAGATAAAAATATGGAAGAATTATATGTTACAGGTAAAAGCAGTAAAATAAATCCGGCAATAATAAATACAGCATTAAGGAAACTTGACTATCTTAATTCAGCCAATTCGGTAAACGATTTAAGAATTCCACCTGGCAACAGACTGGAATTATTAAAAGGTGATTTAGCCGGTAAATACAGTATAAGAATAAATGATCAATATAGAATTGTATTTAATTTTGAGATAGGGAATGCGTATAATGTTGAAATTAAAGATTATCATTAGGAGATGAAAAATGATTAATATGGAAAGAAAACCAACTCATCCTGGTGAGATACTGAAAGCTGAATTTCTTGATGAGTTCGGACTTACACAGGTTGAACTTGCAAAAGCGCTTAATACTACTTTTAGAACAATCAATGAAATCATAAATAAAAAAAGAAGTCTGAGTCCTGAGATGGCGCTTAAATTATCAAAATATTTTGGTACCTCGATTGAGCTTTGGCTTAATCTACAAAATCAATTTGATATTTACACAGTGATGGAAAAGAAGAAAAATCTTTTGAAGAATATCCAGCCCTATAAAATAAGCGCATAAGAATTATTCGGTTAACTCAACCTAAAGTTCTGGGTTAAATACTTTCATTTTTATGATATCTCTCGAAGATATAACATCTTTTAAAATTCAAGACAGTATGGAAGTAAGGGAGTGCAGAAGTAGTAATATGTTGAATAAGATATAGTTTATTCCGCACTTTAATTTATAGATTATTAAGAAAATGTAAGTCTTTTACGGCACTTCTTAAGTGCAAGGAATCTCGGTTTATTTTTGCCCCATGGTGATAAATTCTCTTCACTCTAAATTTAAAAAATATTATTTCACCTAACTTCACTTATAATTAATTATGAATGATTTTTATTTCAAGGCGGCAGTTTACTGCTTCCAAATATTTTTTGATTGTGACAAGTGAGGGTGAATGTTTACCACTACCTAAAGATGATTCTAATCTAGTAATTGCAGGCGACTTAGTTCCCATTTTTTTAGCTATTTGAGCTTGACTTAAACCAGCTTTATTTCTTGCCCTCAACATTTCTTTTAATAAGGTGAATTCTGGCTCAAATTTATCATATTCTTTTTTAACTAAAACTTTTTTAAGAGCTTTATTTTTTAATTCTTCATGTGTCATTTTCTTTTTACCTCTTTCTTGTATGAGGCACTCCAAAATTTGAACCAAATTCAAGCATTATATCTGTTAATCTTAAATAGCGGGCTAACAAACCAGAAGGCAATGAAAGGATTTTCTTTTCAACTTCATTGCTATAATATTCAATGCTCCATTCCATTAAGTAAAGATAACAAATATGTTACTATATAACAATATGCATCTTTCTACTTTTAGCAATATCAACTTTATCTTTATTCTTTCTTTTGCGGGCAAACGAATCATTTCTTCGGAGTCTTAAGTTCAATGAATACTAAAATTTAGTTGTTTCAGGCTCGGAATTAATAACAATGAGACCTTTTTCACTATATATCCATCCTTTTGTTAAGGAAAATTTCATTTAATACTTTCCTTTTATAAAGGAAGGTGTTATCTTTGTAAAGAAAAGTAAAAATGAAAGATATAATAAAAAATATAATAACTGATTTTCATAAAAGACAGACACCTGCTTATGTTGAAAGAAAACAATATATTCCTATAAATTCCGGGAAAATAATAAGTGTAATTGGGGCAAGAAGGTCGGGGAAAACTTATTGCCTTTATCAATTGATGAATAAGCTTCCGCCGGATGTTGATCGCAGCGATCTAATATATATAAACTTTGAGGATGAGCGATTAAATCTGAAATCCGAAAATCTGAATCTGATACTTGAATCTTATTACGAGCTGTATCCGGGAAAAAACAAACCTTTATATTTCTTTTTCGATGAAATTCAAAACATACAGGATTGGGAAAGATTCGTAAGGAGAATATACGATACTGTTTCAAAAAACATATTCATAACCGGTTCTTCCTCAAAGCTGTTAAGTAAGGAAATTGCTTCAAGTCTAAGAGGAAGATCAATATCTTATGAAATATATCCATTAATGTTTGATGAATATTTAAAATTCAAGGATATTGATTCAACAGATATTTCCTCGACAAGAAATAAATCAAAAATCATTAATGCATTCAGCCGGTATCTATATAACGGCGCGTTCCCTGAAACCATAAATTATGATAAAGATCTGCGGTTAAAAACTTTGCGCTCTTATCTCGATGTTATGACTTACCGAGATATTATCGAAAGATATGAAGTAAAAAACCCTACAGCGTTGAAATATTTTATTAAAAAAAGCCTTTCAAATGTTTCTAACTATTTATCTGTAAATAAGCTTTTTAACGAACTGAGATCAAGCGGGATAAAGCTAAGCAAGGATTCAATATATGAATTCATAAACTATGCTAATGACTGCTACTTATTTTTTTTAATTAATATTTATTCGGAATCTATAAATGTACAGAATACCAATGATAAAAAGCTTTATTGTATAGATAACGGATTGGCTAATATTTTATCATTCAGATTTTCTGAAGATAAAGGAAGAATGCTTGAAAACGTTATTTACCTTCATTTAAAAAGAAAGGGATATAATATTTTCTATTTTTTTAATAAAAGAGAGTGTGATTTTATAATTCAGGGTGGTACAAAAATTAGGAATGCTATACAGGTTGCTTACGAATTAGACTCTTACAATAGAGAAAGAGAAGTACAAGGACTTACAGAAGCGATGAAGTATTTTAAATTGAAGAACGGATTAATATTAACAAATGATCAATCGGAAGATATAAAAGTTGAGGGTTTAGATATTACGATCAAACCAGTCTGGAAATGGGCTTTGGAAGATAATGATAATACAAAATAAAATACTTGTTCTCATTGTTGAAAATAGACAAATTAAAGTATAAACTGCGTAACTTCAGTTAAAGTCATTGAATATATCGATGACTTGAAGAAAATCCGTGATAAAGTGAAGTACCCCGGTTTATCTGCATTTAATAGGTTTTTATTTTCTTTATAGTTCGATACAACCTGGTTTATTTCTATTTTCAAATTTTCATTCTTTATCTCCAATCCAAGGGTTGACAGCCCGTTATTCTCACTCTCTTCAATCTTTTTTTCATTAAAAAAATGGTTGATGTATCCTTTCACTTCATAAAACATATTCTGCACCAAATTTTAGTAATCCAACTCAAAAAATCCTTACGAAATAGCGTAGGTTTTAGGCTATTTTTTCATTTCTAAGCCATCATATTCTTATTAGCCATATATTTACCTCACTTTTAAAAAACCTCCTCTTAGAATCAATTTTCCTTTTTTTAACTATCTCTTTTTTACAATGATTTAATGACAATGACTTATTACTATATTTATCCTTACTTTACAAAAATAATTTCTTATAATAATTTTCTGATAGTTCTCAACATTTGTGCTTGAATAATTGAAATTATTACAACTCTTATGCAAATTGCAAATGCAAAGTTGATTATGTTTATAATACAAGAGATTGGCTGCAAATGATAAATCATCAAAACTTGTATTCTGCTCAAGATCCCGGGTACGATGGCGGGGCAAACGGAATACCTGTTAATAAATTTGGTGAAGTAATAGGCTACGATAATTATAGTGATTACATAGGTGGTGTTCAGGGTACCACAGCACAATTCTCCGGCAATATTAGCTGGCAAATGTACAATATGTATAATGTAAATTTCAGTGGTATTTCTGAAACAACAAGCCTTGTTGGATTTAGTTATGGTTACGATAACGCAAACCGGCTTAAGACCAGCGATTTCGGATATTTTACCGGCTATACCTGGAAAAATTCATATTATGCATACGATGGATCGTTCAGTTATGATTCATCAGGTAATATTAAAACACTAAATAGGAATGATTCAAGCGGACATTTCTATAATAATATGATTTATCATTATAAAGCAAATACTAATAAGCTGGAATCAGTTACCGGGCTTAATTATGCCTCTTATACTTATGATAACAACGGCAATGTTATTTCAGATTCTCATAGGGATATTGCTTTTATTATTTATGATTCTGATAATTTACCTGTACGTATTTACAAAACAAACCTAGAAAGCCATTTCTATACTGAAGTTTATCCCGCTTATAGCGGGGAATATGAACGGGAATAGAACAAGAAAAACTGTAAACGGCAGTACAGATAGATTTTATTTCAATGGCATAGATGGAAAAACTGAAGCTGTTTGCCAGGTCCCATATAGTTCAGATTTAACATATAATATTTTAGGAAATAATGATAATATCGGGCAGGTAAGAGTGCAAAATAATTACGTAACAGGACGTTACTATTATCTGAAGGATCATTTAGGTAATATTAAAATGACTGTGAATGGAGGCAAAACCTTATTTTCTGATGATTTTAGTAGTGGATATGAACCAAATTGGACTGTTGCACAAGGTTCCGGATTTTTAGGGGTGAATAATATGTTATCAAATAGTAATTCCGGGGATAATTATCTGGTAAATAAAAGTTCCTCTACTTATGGAAATGTATCAATTAATGTAAATGTCCTAATTTATAGCGGAACAAATGCTGACCCATCAATTATTCTTCGATATCAGGACAATAATAATTTTTACATGGTCTCCCCTATAGGAACGATTAATAAAATATATATATATAAGAAATCAGGTGGAACATATCAGTTCGAAAAGTCGGGAGATTTACCTGCAGCAATATCAACGCGAATATGGTATGACTTAAGGATTGATGTTAATGGAGGAAAAATCACTGCTTTCTGGAATAATCAAGAGATTGTGTCCTGGACAGATTCATCTCCATGGACAAGCGGGAAAGTAGGTTTTAGACAGTGTAGCAATCGAAGTGTTGAATGGGATAACTTTACTATCTGGAGTTATGGAAATGGAGATGTTTTGAGTTACGATGACTATTATCCATTTGGTTCCATTATGCCGGGTTCTGAATCTACAGGTTATAGAAGCAAAGCCATATCCGGTGTAGACGGCCGCTACAAATTCACCTCCAAAGAAAGAGATACCGAAACCGGCTGGGATTATTTCGGAAAGAGATATTATGATCCATTTATTGCTAGATGGCCTAGTGCAGATCCAGAGTCAAAGAAATATCCTGATGTTTCTCCTTATGCTTATGTATTTAATAACCCGATGAGGTATACTGATCCTAATGGGGACACTGTCAATGTTGATCCTAATCTCTTGAAACAAGTTTTGGATAAAAATGGGAACCCTATTCCCTATGATAAAATGACGCCTGAACAGCAACATAGGGTGGATTTTCAAAACTGGTGGAAAAATAATCAAAATAGTGTTGAAAAATTATTTGGCGTGGGTGGAAAATATGAGGAAACAACTATCAATTTCAATTTAGGTACAATGCCTTATCCAACGCCTTCATTTTCAAATCTTTTTAATCTTTTCGCTAGTCCGGAACAATTATATAATGCTTATGATGCATTAACTACTTTTGGGACTCATGGACAAGATCCTGGTAATTTCGTTAGGGGAAGGGAGGCTATAAGTCCTTTAAAGATGTCTGTTAGTAATTTGGTATTTAATCTCTGGTTTAACCCTAACAAACATCTCGTTCCGCAAAATGCAGCATATCATGAATGGAAGCATGTAAGTATAATATTTGATCGCGTAAAAAATAATTTGATTATTCCAAACGGTCCAGAACAACATAGATTAATTAATCGTGGTGAAGTTCCAATTATAAAATAGGTTATATTATGCAAAACGTGGATATTGCAATAATAATTTTCTTAGTAATACTACTGTCTTTTTATTTCTTGAAAAAACTAAAATTCTTTATTGTATCCATAATACTATATGTAATTATGTGCCTTTTTATTGGTATTATGGCTTATAATAATTATCAAGAAGCATTTTTTTTATTTAATAGACAAGGTGGGATTTTCAGTGGGGATGTTCCTAAAATTCTAAGAAGTACTTATATAACATTCGGATTATTTATGATATATAATTTAATAAATATCTTATTACTTTCTTTCTTTTATAAAAAACAGTTAAAAAATAAGGATTAAAAAGATTTAATATCTCTCTTCAAAAGGATTTTTGATAATAATATACCCAGCTTAAGTTTTTAAAGCGAAGGTGGGATGAACGCTACGGAGTTTATCCCGCTGAAAAGCGGGAATAACTGGCTTGGCAGATGGCTGCAAGTAGACCCGCTAGCAGATAAATATCCGGGGTGGAGCCCGTATAATTATACATTAAATAATCCTATAAACAATTTTGATCCAGATGGAAAAAATCCTTTTGCTGTTTTTGGTGCCGCAATTGGAACCACTGAACTTGTGACAGGTGGATTGGTATTAACTGGTGCCGTATTAAGTGCGGTTGGGTTAGAAAATACAGGAAGAGCAATAAATTCTGCAGGAAACTGGGTTGATAATAATATTACTCAACCCTTAATTAATTTAATCCCTGAAGGACATAATACTTCGAATCCATTTCCAATTACTCAGGGAGAAGGAATAACTCAAACAACATTCTACAATAAAAACAGATAAAAATGAAAAAGTTACGAATACAGCAACTTGGGAACAAAATCCTAAAAATCCAAGTGGATTTCAAGAAAAGAAAAGAAAAGAAAAGAAAAGAGTTGATGTCACGGGAAGATCACATAATGGAGTTGAACTCCGCATGTGCATGAGAATGGAAAGGTTAGACCAGCAAATCAAGAGGACTTACCAAAACAAAAAAAATTGGAGAACTAATTATATGACTAGTATAAAAAAAACAATATACTCTCATAAAGATTTTGATAATATGGGATGGCATGACTGCACAATCTACAGTATAAATTTAATTAATAATAATTTTGAATTAATTTTTGATATTGACTTCATATTAGAATGGTTAAAGCCAAAGTTAAATGAAAAGAATTATAATTTTACGGTAGCACCAGCAGTGCTGGTTTTCAAGAATGTATATAATCTACAAATTGATTTGTCAACCGATTCAGTGGTACAGATAAATGAAATTTCTAGGAAGAATAATAGAATAAATAAAAATACAAATATTAAAGAGTGGGGATGGTTAATAGATTGCCTGGAAGGCTCAATAGAATTTTTCAACAAAGGAGATAAATATGGATGAAAGAGAAAAAAAGCTAAATATTTTATTGAACAAAGAAAAATGGCATGATGCCAAAATTTTACTAAGCAAATGGTTAAGAGATGAACCAAATGATCACTGGATACTTACTAGGCTGAGTTTAACCTACTATGAAGAAAAGAAATATAAGAAGGCATTAGAATATGCTCAAAAAGCATATGATATTAGTCCTAAATGTCCTCTAGTACTATGGGATTTAGCAGGAGCATTGTATATGCTAAATAAAGAAGATGAAGCAATAAAATTTTGGAAACAAATAATTAACAAAGGAGTGGAAAAAGTAGCTTTTGATGAATGTGGTGAAGGTAAAACTTGGGCTAAATCTTTAATAAATGATTCTTTTTATAGAATAGGACTGGCTTATCAACAAATAGGAAAAAATGATTTAGCAAAGAAATATATTAAAAGTCATATAGATAACCGAAAAAGTACAAACAGTATATATAATCTAAGAATGGTAAAGAAAAAACTTGAAGAAATAATGAAAATAGAGTAAGGAGTGATGGAAGTAAATTTGTATGGTATGACTTAAGGATTGATGTTAATGGAGGAAAAATCACTGCTTTCTGGAATAATCAAGAGATTGTGTCCTGGACAGATTCATCTCCATGGACAAGCGGGAAAGTAGGTTTTAGACAGTGTAGCAATCGAAGTGTTGAATGGGATAACTTTACTATCTGGAGTTATGGAAATGGTGATGTTTTGAGTTACGATGACTACTATCCATTTGGTTCCATTATGCCGGGTTCTGAATCTACAGGTTATAGAAGCAAATCCATATTTTTAATTTTGATTAAAAGTTATCTACCGGGTATAATAGGAGTCGTACCTCAAACTTCAACGTTTCCATAAATAAATCAGTCTCTCTTCCCCTTCTCTCAAAAAAACAGTCTTATTATTTGAAAGATCAACAAGAGTAATCATCTTCCTATCATTATTAATAATAATTCCATCAATCTTAAACTGCAAAGTAGGAACAAAAACCAGAGGTTTCTTTACAATTTTTTTATATACTTTTACAGTATCATTCGCTTTCTTCATTTTAGTAAAAGTAAAAGGATCATTCAATAGGTCCTTAAATTTAAATGAATCATCCAATTCGTGTTTACTTTGATTTGAATTAGAAACAAGAGAAATATCTTCTTCAACAGCTGCATTCATATTTGAATCATCACTATTGGATTTAAAATAATCGACTACCTTTAATACAACCAATCCGTAAATAACAATCATAATTATTATCAAAGGTAGATTTATTTTCTTATTCAACTTCATAATGACTTCTTCACTAAATTATAAATCTGTGTAAATCTGTATAATCTGTTCAATCTGTGTGCTATTGTTTTCTACAAATTCAAATAAAACTCTATCTCCGCCTTCATCTCCAGCTTAAGCTTCAACATTTCCTCCGGCTTAAAGCTTAATTCCTTCAGCACTGCCACTTTCGAAGAACTCTCAAGATAGCGTGTGAAGTTATAAATATTTTCATAGCTGGAAGATATATATACTTCAACCGGCTGCGTCCACAAATTATCTTTCTTCTCAAGCTTCTTTGGTCTGATTGATGTAAACTTTACCTTGCTTTCCTTAGCCGCCTCATCAAGAAAACTTAAAACCGAAGATAGATTTTTATTCTCTTCATAATTTGATACAACCTGGTTTATCTCTAATTTCAGATTTTTATTCTTTATCTCCAATTCATGGATTTCCTGCCTGTTATTCTCACTCTCTTCAATCTTCCTTTTTTGTACAAAAAGATCATATCCTGTAGTTACAAGGTTTGAATAATCCGGTATTATATCGGAGAATGTAACTACCATAAACAAGAATAAACTAAGGATTATTATATTCTTCCATTTTTTGCTTTTAATCAGCATAATACTTCGCCGAGAGATTAAATTGAACTAAGCTTTTATTTTATATTATACTGCCTTTTACCTGCAGCTCTTCCGGTTTAACTACCGAAGTGTTAAGCAGGTTTATATCCTTCTATTCTTTATCATCTTCCATACTCTTCATTATTCCTGCAATATCCTGTTGGTCATATGCTAATCAGATAATTTCAATATTTATAGATCATCTTCTTTGTTCTTTTAGAAAAAATATTTTGTACATTATTTTAATTAACCAACTCAAAATAACCTTACGAAATAGCGTAGGTTTTCGGCAATTTTTTCGTTTCTAAGCTATCGAAAATACTTCAAGCCACCCTTTACCCCTCCTTTACAAAAATTCACCCCTTAAAACGAATTTTCACTCAAGGGATGATTTTAAGATACTCAAAAGTTAGTCCCGCAATTCAAATTATATAAGAATCTCAAGTTAGGCAAGAATCAGTATTTGAAAGATGACATCTTTACTTTTTAGAAATAGGTTTATCTGAACTTTCATTTTAATAGAAAATTGAAAAGCGATTTTCCTTTTAAAGATGTCATCTTTAGATCTGCTAACTTAATTTAAAATATTAAGGAGCTTGCTTCCGAAGAGAATTTTTTGGAATTGCGTTGATAATTGCACGAAGTGCATTATTTACTTCAGCAGGATTTCGAAAAACTTTTGCTACATCTACATCTATTGGACAAAGAATTACTTTTTCTTTGACAATTCCGGCAAAACGATTTGGCTTTGCTTTAGAATAATCAAGATCATACTCTTTTTTCATATCCTTAATTTTTTCATTTGACATTTTCTTCATAATCTTTTCTCTCTTTAGAAGTTATTTCGGCGGCGACAATTATGATGTGCAATTTGTGCAATTAATGAGTAAATGAATTTATCCGCCAGATAATAGACATTAATCAATTTTTAGATATTTGCCTTCATCTGGTTCGAAGAAGGCATTGTGAGATTCGAGATATTTATATAGCTCATCATAATCATCATTGTTTAAATATGAACTAAACTTGTGAACTTTGGAAAGCATATCGACATAGGGAACCGGGTCTTTATCTCTTGTAAGTTTCTTTAATGTAAGTAAATAATCCTCACGATAGACTGTTGGAATAATTATTTTACATTGGTTGCGATTAACTAGTTCAGAATTCATCATAACACGTGCAATTCTACCATTGCCGTCTTCGAAGGGATGCACTTCGCTGACAAGGAACATCATATAAGCTGCACTAGCAAAAGGATCTGTCAATATTTTATAATAATTAAAGCCACGTATAAGTGTACCACGAACCAGTTGGAAATCAACAAAGTGAGTATCACCGCCTCTATTATTTTTAGTTTTAAATTCACCAGGATGTTTATCGGTTCGAGCGGATAGCAAAATCTTATGTCTTTTTTGCAAAATTGACAAAAGTTCGTTTTCATCTTTTGGAATAATTTTCATTTCATTTTTATTCGAGACAAGCTGATAAGTACCAAGAACATCGTGGGAATCACCACTACGTGCAGGTAATGGAACACCAGTATCAATAATTTCTTTTGCTTCTGCGACTTCGAAAACAGTACCTTCAATATAATTCGAAAAGTATGCTTCGAAGAATGCAAAGTTCCTAAATGAGTTTGGTGTTAAATTACTTTCAGGGTATTCTTGAAACGCTTTGTTATGCAGATAATTAAAAAGTATTTCAAAGATTTCAATTCTATGTCTATCATAAGGAAGTCCGACTGAACGTGAAAGAGCAAGATCAGACTTTAGTATTTTTGATGGTTTTGTTGAAAATAAAGCACCAATGATTTTATTTAACAGCTCATATTCTTTTTGCATATTCAATATTTTTGATAAATCCCTTGCCTTATCACGCAAGCCATTTAACCCTTCTTCTCCTTTTATTCTAAGAATATCGTCAAGCTTTTCTTCTATCTGAGGAATACTCAAAGTTTTAGAATCGGGTCCAGTCTTTTTTGTGATTTGGAGATTCTCCAGAAATCTTCTGGGTTCTGAAGCAACATAAAGTTCCCCAATCATCTTATTATCTCCGTCTATGGGGCCTTTACCTTCCAAAAAATTTATTGTTATGCCAGGTAACTTTATTTTTTTAGTATATGTATAAGTAACAAATAATTTATTTGTAGTAGTTGGCTTAAATTCAAAAGCGGAGCGATGACTTAGTACTGCACTAGGATATAGATTACCCAATATTTCAAGAATGTTTCTTTTGACAATTGCGGAGGGTGCCTCTTCAAAATTTGTTGAATAAATCCTTGGTGCTATCTTCCGAATTTTCTTCTCTTTAAGCATTTTAGATATTCTATACCATTCTTGAGGATCTGATGATGCAAATATTATTTCACTCATTTTGAATATTTTCCAGTATAATCGTAATTTGAGTATAAAATTATGAAAATTTTCCAGAATAAGCCAGATAATTATGAATATTTTCCATAATAAAACAATTTAGAATATTTTCCAGTATAAGAACAAAATGGCTGAATAATTTAGATAATTTTCCAAAATAAGGCGATATTTTTAGATAATTTTCCAGAATAAATGAATTGCAAGAAAGGTTAATAATTAATAAAATCATAAGTATTTATTATGGATTAAAAAATAATATCTTTACCAAATTCATAGGTTATCATATTGTACGGAGAGCTGGAGAAGATCATTACCAAGGGCCAAGTTCTTGAAGTACTTGATAAGTGTTTTAACTTTGCAAATTCCATTATTACTGTATAGGTGGTGATGTTTAATGAAAAATATAGATGGTAGAATTACAGACCGAATTTTTTAGGATAAATTGGTATATGTAAGAACCGTAATTTGAAAGATTATGAAGCAAAATATAGATATTCATGTATAGAAGTTACTAATAAAAAAATCCAACAGATTTATCAGTTAACGAATATAATGAAAAGGATTAAAGCATGATTCTAATTAGTTTAATTATTAATTACTTTTTTTAAGGTTTCGGTCTTTCCTCAATATAGAAGCCCTACCTGTAGAACAAGTAAGAAAGACAAAGCTGACCTTCTGCCATCAAGGTAGTTTCTAATCGGCAGTTTAGGTTATATTATTCCTTATATTGTCTTTCTTCTCATTTATTTAAAATTTATTTCTACCGCTACGAAAACATTTAATAAATCATATTGTTTCAATTTGGATAAAGGAATGATTATGTGAAAAATAGGTAAACAAGTAAATCAAGTTGTTTGGATTGTTATAAGGAATTGATTATCATATGACTAATGACCTAATGACCAATAGACAAAGGATCAGTGACCAATTTTTTCATTTTTGGTAGACGCCTTCCTGATGTATTTAATATGCATTTCCTTCCCCCGAATCCTCTTTCAGAGCTACAACTCAAGTTACCTTCAGTTACTAAGCAGAACAACAAATAAGCTCCTCAAAATCTGGAGTAATAACTTATCGAAAATATTTTGAAGCATCTGACATAATGACAGTCGATTATCTCTCACCTCACCCCGGGATCCGAAATCCGTAAAATTACTACAATACAGAAATAACAAATATTCTAATCCAGTTGGGGTTTTTGATCTGAATTTTATTCTACCTCAATCACTTCTTGTAATTTTGGATTACCATATTCTGCACCGGCAGCCTTTACATTAAGATTAAACAAAATCTGAGCTTCGCCTTTTCCATGCGTGTGTCCGCATAAAACAGTTAAATTACACCCGGGGTGATCTTTCATTATTTCTATTAATACATCTCCGACACTTTTGCATGAAAAGTGTGGAAGAAACTCATCATCAGTAATTCTTCCCCGGTACGTGCATGCATTCTTAAATGGAGGTACATGCGTTAATAAAAATACACTGCGATATTTTTCTAATGCTGCAGGGAGAATCCTTTTAATATATTCGGCAGCCTCATCACCCAGCTCATTTAATTTCTTAAATCGTTTAATAATATCAGGTTCAATCAGTTCCTTAATCAGCAAGTAATCATTAAGCTGAACTGTTGATTTTGTGCCATTTCCTAAACGACCATCTGCCCATCCATCATGCCCGATAAGTGCTGTATTTTCCGTTAGTTCTACGATACCTTTAATAGTTAGCCATTGTAATCTTTGTGTTAAATTGGAAAGTTCGACCATTCTTTTACGTACTTCTTCAATCGATCCGTAATAAAAATCATGATTGCCCAGCACAAAATAAATAGGTAATTGTAGCTGCTCTTCTAAAATAAGGAGATATTGTTCTACAGAACTAGCAATACCTGTATCACCACCAATTAGAATGTAATCCGGTTCAGCAGCTTTAATTCTATTACAGAGATCATTTATTTTATCCGGTGCAAATTCAAGGTGAAGATCTGTAAGCCATGCAAGACGTTTCATAAAATTGATTTAGTTAATTTATTTATTTTTGTAGAAAAATATCTGACTGTATAGTACTTTTTTAAGTAACCTTTTAAAATATACATATTTTTCTAATCTATCAGGCCTAAAACAATATATTGAGATAAAATATTAAAAATATTCTCTCTGCTGCTATTGAAATTCTTTGCCTCATTGCTCTCAAATCCTTAATTTGCATAATATATAATTCAAATATTTTAACTGCTGCTTAAGTGGGAAAAAAGAAAACCATCGTTTCTAAATCTTCTTATTCATCTTTAATTAAAGATATTTCAACTATTCTCGAAACAGCCAGAAGAAATTCTGCTAGAGTAGTAAATACTATTCTCACAGCGACTTACTGGGAGATCGGAAGAAGAATAGTTGAATATGAACAATCGGGATCCGAACGTGCTGAATATGGCCAGGAGCTGCTTAAAAATCTTTCCTTATGATTTAACCGGAAATTTTGGAAAAGGTTTTTCGATAGATAATCTCGAATCAATGCGTCTGTTTTATTTAACCTTTCCGGTAAAAGATATTTCCGGTACACCGTCTCGGAAATTTGATTCGGGAAAATCAGAGACACCGTCTCGATTTTAAATCTTGAATATCACTAAAAACTTTCCTTTATCATGGTCTCATTATGTTCTGCTTATACGGAGAGTAAAAAATAATGAAGCAAGAAATTTCTACGAATCTGAAAGTCTTAGAAACGGCTGGTCTGTAAGGCAGCTCGATAGGCAAATCTCTACCCAATTTTATGAACGTACATTGCTGTCCAAAAATAAATCTGCAATGCTTAAGAAAGGTGCTAAACCTTTACCTGAAGATAATGTTACCGCGGAAGAAGAAATCAAAGATCCATACATACTCGAATTCCTAAATCTTAAAGACGAATACTCCGAAAACAATCTTGAAGAAGCTCTCATAATTCATCTTGAAAATTTTTTACTGGAATTAGGCGGGGACTTTGCATTTATTGGTCGCCAGAAAAGACTACGAATAGGAAATAGTTGGTTTAAGATTGATTTGCTATTCTTCCATCGTAAACTAAAATGTCTCGTTGTCATTGAATTAAAGATCGGGAAATTCAGTTACTCCGATGCCGGTCAAATGCACATGTATTTAAACTATGCAAAAGAACATTGGACTAATAAAGATGAAAATCCCCCGGTTGGTTTGATACTTTGTACCGAAAAGGATTCAGCTATAGCTAAATATTCATTGGAAGGATTATCCAATAAAGTACTTGCTGCAGAATATAAACTTAACTTACCTGATGAAAAATTACTTGCTGAGGAAGTTGAGCATACAAGGAAAATGTTGGAAAGAAAGAAGCTGTGAACTATTAAATAGCTTATTTTTAAAATTGCGCCCCTTTAAGGATTGTATTCAATTTCATTAACCCATTGATCTCTTTCCATGTGTAAAAAAACTACAGTGACAAAAAAATCAAAAACCTTTATTATTGTACCTGGAATGAATTTGTTTATATTAATTAATTAAAGCAATATAGCAATCCGGAGCGAAGACAAAATAACCTGTTTTTATTCAATCATCTGGTTATATTTGTAAGAAGCATAATGGTTTTTTCCGGTTTTGTAAAAAACAATTCTATAAAATTTATTTTGGAGAATGAAATGAAGAGAGCAATAGTAATAGCTGTGTTTTTAATTTTTACGGGGATTATAGCAGCGCAAAATAATATTGCTTTAAATGACACAATACCTGTTGATCCGAAGATTACAATAGGAACTTTAGATAATGGTTTGAAATATTATATACGCGAAAATAAGAAACCGGAAAAGAGGGCATACTTAAGGTTAGTCGTAAATGCCGGTTCCATTCTTGAAAATAATGATCAGCAAGGACTAGCACATTTAACCGAACATATGGCTTTCAATGGTACTGAACATTTTGAAAAACAGGACTTGATAAACTACCTGGAATCAATAGGTATGAGATTCGGTCCGGATATAAATGCATATACAAGCTTTGATCAGACTGTTTATATGATTGAAGTTCCTACCGATAGCCTGGAAATGGTAAAAAAAGGATTTCAAATTTTAGATGACTGGTCACATAGCCTCAGTTTTGATAGTGTTGAAATAGATAAAGAACGGGGAGTAGTAATTGAAGAATGGAGGCTTGGTAGGGGAGCGCAGGCAAGAATCCGCGATAAACAATTACCGCTACTATTAAAAGATTCCAGGTATGCGGAAAGACTTCCTATCGGCAAAAAAGATATTCTGGAAAATTTCAAGCACCGAACATTAATAAATTTTTATAAGGACTGG
This sequence comes from uncultured Ignavibacteriales bacterium, assembly GCA_963742995.1. Taxonomy (GTDB): domain Bacteria; phylum Bacteroidota; class Ignavibacteria; order Ignavibacteriales; family Ignavibacteriaceae; genus CAVQBP01. Next base: position 11,183 of record CAVUOL010000013.1, on the reverse strand, counting down.
TATAGACCTGATCTTATGGCAGTGGTTGCAGTGGGTGATTTTGATAAAAATTATATAGAGAAATTAATAAAAGAGCACTTTTCAGATATAAAAAACCCGCCTAACGAGAGAGACAGAGAAATCTATCCTGTTCCGGATAATGATTCAACCTTATTTTCAATTGTTACTGATCCTGAAGCTACTTCTACACAGGTTGCTCTTTATTTTAAGCTGCCGGTAGAACCGCAAGCAACTGTAAAAGACTACCGTCAAAGTTTGGTTGAACAATTATATAATAGTATGCTCAACAGCAGACTGGAGGAATTATCCCAACAGCCGGATCCTCCATTTCTTTACGGCTATTCGGCTAAGGGAAGGATAGTTGCAACTAAAGAAGTATATATGCTGGCTGCCGGCGTAAAGCAGGATGGAATTGAAAAAGGGCTTGAGACCTTATTAAGAGAAGCAAAGCGGGTAAAAGAGTTTGGATTTACACAAACAGAATTACAAAGACAGAAAGATGAAACGTTAAGATATATTGAGAAAGCTTATAATGAACGAAATAAGACCGAATCAACTAATCTCGCTTCGGAATATATTAGAAATTTTCTGTATGATGAACCAATTCCGGGAATTGAATATGAATACGATCTGCAGAAAGAATTTTTGCCGGGTATTAAACTTGATGAGATAAATAATCTGGGGGATAAGTGGATGAACAAAAGTGAAGTTGTTCTTGTAAGCGCACCTCAAAAAGAAGGGCTGGTTATCCCGGATAAAGAACAGCTTAAAAGTATAATGAATAAAATTAAAGATGAAAAAGTTACTGCATACGAAGATAAAGTTTTAGATGAACCTATAGTTGAAAAAGTCCCGCAGCCTTCAAGAATAGTTAATGAAAAAAAGTTTGAGGATTTAGGATTAACCGAATGGACTTTATCAAACGGTGTAAAGGTATATCTAAAGCCGACTGATTTTAAAAACGATGAAATCCTTTTTGAAGGAATTAGTCCCGGCGGAAATTCGCTGGTACCCGATTCGGAATATATTCCTGCTGCTACTTCTACATCTATTATAAATCAAAGCGGTGTAGGTAATTTCGATTACATAGCACTGCAAAAAAAATTAACGGGAAAGATTGTCAATGTTTCTCCTTATATAGGTGAATTATCGGAGGGTATTTCCGGTTCTGCCTCACCTAAAGATATGAAAAGCATGTTTGAGCTTATATATTCATATTTTACAGCTCCCAGAATGGACAGCTCTGCATTTCTTTCTTTCAAGGTAAAAATGAAAAGCTGGCTTGATAATAGGAATGCAAGTCCGGAAGCTGCTTTTCAGGATACACTTCAAAATACATTAAACCAGTACAATTTTAGAAGGGAACCCTGGACAATTGGAAAATTAAGTAAAATGGATCTGAATGATTCTTATAAAATATATAAGAACCGTTTTGCCGATGCATCTGATTTTACATTTATTTTTGTAGGCAGCTTTAAACCGGATAGTATCAAACCGTTTATTGAAACATATATAGGTAATCTACCCTCCATTAATAGAAAAGAAAATTGGAAAGATCTTAATATTAACCCGCCTAAAGGAGTTGTTGATAAAGAAGTAGTAAAAGGTATTGAACCTAAGAGCCGGGTAAATTTAACCTTCACCGGACCTTTTGAATGGAACTATGAAAATGATTACGTATTTGATTCGATGCTCGATGTTTTAAGGATCAAATTAAGAGAAGTACTCAGAGAAGATAAAAGCGGCACTTACGGCGTCGGTGTATATGGTTCAGGAGATAAAATACCCGACCAGGAATATAGTATTACGGTTACATGGTCATGTGCACCTGAAAGAGTTGATGAATTAATTAAGGATGCTATGCAGCAGATAGATAGTCTAAAGCAGGTACCCGCTGCTCCTATTTATATAACCAAGGTCAAGGAAACGCAGATACGGACAAATGAAACTAATTTAAAGGAAAACAGATTCTGGCTGAATCTCCTGCAGAGATACCTTTTTGATGATCTCGATCTAACCGAGATAAATAAATATCCCGAAAGAATTTCAGAGCTTACTGCAGATAAAATTCAAGATGCTGCAAAAAAATATTTTAACATGAATAATTATGTGGAGGTTGTATTATATCCTGAGAAAACCCAGCAGTCTAATAAAAATTAGTTGCCTATAAACAAAAGCAGTAATAAATATGGAAAAAGTAAAACTCGGGATCATCGGATGCGGTATAGCAGCTAAAAAACTGCATTATCCCGCTCTCCTGGATTTAAAAGATAAATTTGAAATAGTTGCCGTAAGTAACCATACTGAACCTAAGGCAAAGGAATTCGCTTCAATGGCAGGAGATGTCCCTTACTTTCTCGATTATAAAGATCTTCTCAATAGTAATGATATTGAAGCTGTTGATATAGCCTTACCTATAAATTTGAATTACCAGGCAGCTAAAGATGCATTGGAAACGGGGAAACATGTTATACTTGAAAAACCATTGGCTGCAAATCTCGATGAAGCCGAAAAGATGCTTGAGTTCCCCAAAAAATATAAAACTGTTATGCTGCTTGCTGAGAACTTCAGATATAAGAAATTATATCTAAGAATAAAAAATATTATTGACGACGGTAAAATAGGAAAGCCGTACTCGGTAATATGGACAAACTTCGATTATGTAGATGAAAATAATGAATACGGGCAGACAGTGTGGCGAAAGCATCATCAATATAAAGGAGGTTTTATAACCGACGGCGGTGTTCACAGCATTGCTGCTTTAAGATTACTTTTTGGTGATATTACTCCCACAGCAAAATTTGTACAGAGCATAAATCCCGAGGTTGGAGAACTTGATACGTGTAATATTCAAATGAAATTTGCAAATGATATTACCGGTTCTTTATTCTTTTATTTTACAACGCCAAAGTTTTATGAAAACAGACTAATCATTTTCGGGAATAAAGGGACTATAATAGCTGATGGTAATAATATTACTTTGAAAAATATTTTCAATGAAGAATTTACAGAAGAAGTTAAATCAGGGAATGGATTTAAAGAAGAATTTGAAGATTTTTATTACGCAATTCGAAACGGGAATAAAATAAGAAGCACCTTTGAAGAAGGTTATAAGGATTTAAAAACTATACTTGATATTCTGAATATGTAAGAGAATAATGGATTACGAGAAAATTGTTGCTGCTTCCGAAAGATTAAAAGGGGTTGCCAACAAAACCCCTGTATTTACATCTTCAACATTAAATAAACTAGTTAATGCTGAAGTTTTTCTTAAATGTGAAAACTTTCAAAAGGTTGGAGCATTTAAATTCAGAGGTGCTTATAATGCAATTTCGCAGCTGGACTCAAGACAAAAATCAAAAGGGGTAATCACTTATTCTTCCGGCAACCATGCGCAGGCTATAGCTTTAGTATGTCAGATGCTGAACATAAAGGCTTATATCGTGATGCCTAATAATGCACCTATTATTAAAAAGAATGCGACAAAGAGCTATGGAGCTGTTATTATTGAATATGATCCGGAAAAGAATATCCGTGAAGAAGTAGCACAGGAGTTAATTGACAAGAATGATTATACTCTTATTCCTCCTTTTGATCATGAGGATATAATTGCTGGGCAGGGGACTGCAGCCAAGGATCTTTTCGAAGAAGTAGGCGAATTGAATTACCTTTTAGTTCCCTGCGGAGGCGGGGGATTATTAAGCGGATCTGCTATATCTTCAAAAAAACTATCACCCTTATGTAAGGTGATTGGAATTGAACCAGAAATTGCAGATGATGCAGTAAAATCTTTTTACACAAAAGTACTTCATACAGTCAAAAATCCTCCTACTATTGCTGACGGTACAAGGACATCATCTTTAGGCAAACTAACGTTTCCGCTTGTACTTAAATATGTTGATGAAATGAAAACGGTGTCGGAAAAAGATATAATTGAAGCAGTAAAGTTTTTATTTCTACGTATGAAATTAGTTGTGGAACCTTCAGGGGCATTGGGCATTGCTGCACTGTTAAGCCGGAAGGCAGGAGCTTCAGGTAAGGTAGGTGTAATAATAAGCGGTGGGAATATTGATTCTGAGACTATGATCAAAATATTGAGGAGTTAACTTAATTTGAAAGATGACATCTTTACTTTTTTCAAAATAAAGCTAATCTGAACTTATATTTAATAGAATATTTAAAAAGGTTTTACATTTTAAAGATGTCATCTTTACATCTAAATAATTTCAGTAACTATTTAAAAATAAGAGTAAATACAATTTTTTATTTTCAAAGAGAATAACTAAAACATCTTTTCGATTTCGTCCATTAATTCATGAACACCGTTCGAATCTAGATGTGTAACCGGTAATTCACCTTTTAATTTCCTTAAAGTGTTTTTTAGTTTCATTAATTGAATAAATAAGTCATGCTCAGGTACTACATTTTCCGAATGCATCGGGGATTTAAAATAAAATGAGAGCCATTCCTGTACTCCCGATAAGCCGCTCCTTTGAGCAAGATCCGCAAAAAGAATTAAATCAAGAACAATCGGTGCGGCGAGGATAGAATCCCTGCATAGAAAATTTATTTTTAATTCCATGGGATAGCCGAGCCAGCCGAAAAGATCGATATTATCCCATCCTTCTTTGTTATCTCCTCTTGGTGGATAATAATCTATTCTGACTTTATGATAGAACTTTGAATAAAGATCATCATATAATTCAGGCTGTAAAATTGAATTCAGAACGGATAATTTGCTAACTTCCTTAGTTTTAAATGAACTCGGATCATCTAAAACTTCGCCGTCCCGGTTCCCTAATATGTTTGTCGAAAACCAGCCGTTTAATCCCAGCATTCTTGCTTTTAACATTGGTGCAATAACAGTCTTAATCATGGTCTGACCTGTTTTAAAATCTTTGCCGGCAATGGGTATCTTTTCCCTCTCAGCAAATTTCATCAAAGCGGGAATCTCCGCAGATAAATTGGGTGCGCCGTTTATATATGGAACACCTTCGGCAATTGCCGCATATGTATAGAGCATACTTGGTGAGATTTCGGGATGATTGTTTCTCATTCCTTCTTCAAATGATTCAATATCGTTAAATATTTCATTCATCGGAAGAAAAATCTCAGTGCTTCCGCACCAGATCATTACCAGTCTGTCAAGGTTATTTTCCTGTTTAAAATTCCGGATATCTAATCTTAACTGTTCCATTAAGTCAAATTTATTGACCCCTTTTTTGATAAAAGCACCTTTTAATCTAACAACGAAGCGCTGCTCAAAAACACCCGGCATGGGCCTTATATCCTGAAGTTCATCTTTAACTTTTAATAAGTCTTCATTTTTTAATACTTTCGCATAAGATGCCGATTCATAACAGTTCTCATCTCTTATGTCCCATCCTCCAAAGACTAAATCATTCAGATCTGCCAGAGGGACAAATTCATGAATTAATGGAAAGTTATTTTCAGCTCTATTTCCGATTCTAATAGTAGCTAATTGAGTAAGAGATCCTACCGGTATTGCCAATCCTTTTCTAACTGCAAGAGTGCCGGCTAAAAAAGTAGTTGAAACCGCACCATTTAAACCAATTATCAGAACTCCAAGTTTTCCTTTTGGTTCCTTATTAGAGATTTCCATAATTACTCCTCTCTTTATTATAATAATTTTGCTTGATTAAAAATTATTTCATTGTTCGATATAGTTATGTTGTAAAATTGACCGCAACTGATTTATGGATGAAATCATATAATCAGAAAGAAATATTTCCTCACTTTCTTTATAAGGTCTATTTAATAACCAGATTGTATTACACCCTAAGCTTTTTGCCGGGCGGATATCATTTTCATAAGAATCACCAATTACAAATGTTTCTTCAGGTTTAACAGAAAGTTCCGAAATCGTTAATAAAAAAATTTCGGGATCGGGCTTTCTAATCTTAATATCTCCCGAATCTGTAATAACATCAAAAAAATTTAGTAAACTGAACTCTTCAAGAACGGTTTTCAAATTACCATAAAAGTTAGAAACAACAGCTAAAGAAAATCTCTTTTCCAATCCGCTGATATTTTCTTTAAAATTCGAGATGCAATCCGATACATCCGAATAAGATTCTTCAACAATATAATCTATTTTAGAATTATCAAGATTTACAATTTTATTACCGGCAAGGAATTGAAACTGCAGGGATACCTGATTTTCCAGTGTTGTCTTAAATGAATCATCTGGGTTTATCCTCTCGTTCATCCTTCTTTCTGCAAATATGTAAGCATCAATAAAAAGTTCTCTGGAAATATTTATTAAATTTTTGTTATATAAACTCCAAAACTTTTCCAGCCAGTGAATTCCGTTAGTATCAATGGTCCCGCCGAAATCAAATATTAATGATTTAATCATTTTACAATCAATATTAATTAAATATAATCCAGAATATCTTTCTTTTCTGTGATTACTTTGCCTTTTATCTGAATTAGGAGCAGACCTATAAGAATCCAGAAGAATTCTCTTATCCGGTTAACAATAGCAATAAAAATACCTACTCCTGCAGTAAATCCGAGGCTTTCGAGCACTAAATACAGGCTTCCTTCGCGTGTTCCTAGTTCAAATGGTATGAAGAAGAGCACATTCATTATTATTGAAGAGCCTGCATTGATAAAGAATGATTGAATAATTGTGGCATTAATTCCTATTGAGAAAAGAATAAAATAAAATTCGAAAGAAGCGATTATTCTCCCGGTATATTCAACAAGGAGAGCCGAATAAAAAGCTTTTTTCCTGTTTAAGTACAGGTCTGTTATTTGTTCATCAATTAAAAGCAGCGAGTTTTTCCTTTTTTCGAGTCTGCTGTCTATTCTTTTTAAGAAACTAAACCTTGAGATAATATTTAGAATTGATTTGAAGATCCCTTTTTTATGTCTTGAAAAGAAAAACCATATCAGAAAGATAAGGACAGCAGAAATAGCAAAAAGTATGGTTTTGAATTCAGTAGAAAGGGGAAGTAGGATTGCAACAATTATAATACCTGTGAACCAGAAAAAAAAAGATCCTAAGATATGAATCATCCTATAAAGTATAACAGATGATACAGAGTTATGTATACCAACGGCATCTTTCAAAGCCATAACCCGGTATGGTTCACCGCCTAGATTAATAAAAGGAGTAATATAATTTATTGCAAAACCGCTAATTGAAACCGAAAATAGATCCTGGAATCTTATTTCATTTTTTTTCCCATTAAGTATAATATACCAGGCAACTGAATTAAATAAATAGACAACACCCCAAATAGCAATTATAGGAAGAAACCACCATCCAATTTTTTTGATATTACTTAAAATATTATTAAACCCGAAGTCCGCAATCAGATAGACAAAAACAGCCAGTCCTATAAAAAAAAATATTAATCTTGTCTTATTATTCATTTAAAAGTATCGTTTTTTGTTCGGAAGCAGATTCATAGCATTTCTCCAAAAGATAAATTGAATCGAATGCTTCATTTATATATTCGGAAGATGCATGGTTTGCCGAATTGTTTTCTATAAATTCTTCGAATAGATCAACATATAATTTATTATAAGATGCTTTATCAGACACATCCGGGATAGAAATGATCTCTTCACTATTGTTGAATTGTTTTTTCAGTTGTTTACCATCATTATAAACAATACTTCCACAGTTACTAGTCAAACTAGCCGAATTTGATCTTAAACCGGCAGCCCATGTTAATGATATTTCGGATATCCCATGTTCATGCTCCAATAATAAATATGCCGTATCTTCAACTTTATATTTGTGCTTAAGGTTATATGTTTTAGCCGTAACTTTTTTAGGTTTTCCCATCAGCCAGGCGGCAAGATATAAATAGTGAATTCCGGTATCGGTTAAAATTCCACCTCCCGATACATCTTTATTTATTCGCCAAGGATTATTGAAAACAGGCAACCCAAAATCTGCTTCGGTTCGATAAACACTGCATTGAAGGATAAATTTAGATTCTACGGAGGCCTGATTTATAAATTGCTTAAAGTAAATCCATAAGGGTGAATATTTATATTGATGACACGGCATAAAAACAATATTACTATTATTTAATCTGTATGATATTTCTTCAGCTTCCTGTAAATTAAATGTAAATGGTTTTTCGCAGATTATGTTTATATCATTATCTATTGCTTCTTCAATATTATTTGCATGGAAAAGAGGGGGAGAGGTAATATCAACAAAATCAATTTGTTCGGATTTAAACAAATCAGCAGAAGATGAATAAAATTTTATATCAGGATATTTTTCAGAACTATTGTTTCTATTAATTTCATCGGGTTCAACAACAGCTGTGATTTTCAGCTTTCCTTCTTTACTTAGCTGCTGAAAAGCAGGCATATGACTGTTTTGAGCAATTTTCCCAAAACCAATTATTGCGCCGGTCAGCATAAATCCCCGTTAAAATTTAGAAAATTCTATTGATATTTCTCATTACTAACCTTTTCAAAGGGTCTATTCCTAATATATTTCAAAAGGATTTCACTATTTTTTTCCTGCCTAAAAATTACGAAAACCAGCAGAGCATTTAATATTAATAGTTCAAACAGAAAATAGTATTCAGGATGACTAGTAAATATTGAAATAAATAATACGATCATTCTTGTATTGGTAGTTAGGATATTATGGTATTTTAACAGCGGTTTGTTTAACGTTTTATATTTTCCTTTTACAGTTTCAGGAATACCATAATTGAAATTATCTTGAGTAAAATAAAAAAGTTCTTTTGTCCTTTTTAAAAAAATTTCCTGTTCTTTTGTATAATTTATATATACCATCATCATTAGCTTTTTTACAAAATTATTTCTCCATGAAAGCTTGTTATAAATAGGATATAAATCATTTAATTTATCCAATTCACTTTTGTTCTTATCAAACATTATATAGAGATACAGGTTCCTGTTATAGTCAGCAATCGCACTTTGTAAAGAATGACTAAAACCACAGATTACTGCAATTAAAAAAATCCAGGGGGTTCCTCCTCCGGCAATATATCTTAAACAAATATGAACATAAATACTGAAGAACATTAAATTACCGCCAAACCCATCGAGAATTCTCCCGAACCTGGATTTGAAGTTGGTCATTCTCGCGAGCTGTCCGTCTGTGCTGTCAAGTGTTTCCGCCAGCACTAAAAAAAACATGCCGATTATATTGAGGGTTAAATCCTTATAAAAAAATAGATGCCCTGCTGTTACACCGAAAATGATGCTTATGATTGTTACCATATTCGGAGAAACACCAAAGCGTTTAGAGGCTAGAGCAAACAAATATCCAAGAGGACGATAAAAAATTATATCGAGGAATTCCTCTGTATCATATGATTTGAATGTAGATTCAATTTGTAATTTGTTCAGCCACATAAGTCAATGCTTCTTCCATTATTGATATTCCTTCTTCGGCAATTTCTTCAGTTATAATAAGGGGCGGATTAATTCTTATGTCAGGGTTATATCCCATAATGATTAACCCTCTCTTTAAACATTCCTGAAAAAACATCTTCGTATATTTTTTATCAAGCTTATCTTTGGAATTTTTATCTTTTACGAGTTCAACTCCTATCATTAAACCTTTTCCTCTGACATCTCCAATGATAGAAAATTTTTCTTTAAGTATATTTAGTCGTTCGAGCATGAAAGCACCGACTTTGGCTGAATTTTCAACCAAACTTTCATCAATAATAGTTCTTAATGTAACATAAGCTGCAGTTGAAGCAAGAGGATTGCCTCCATAGCTGGAAGAACTTCCGCTTGGATTTGCATACGGCTTTGAAAATATTACTTCATCACGGGATATTAAACCGGTTACGGGGAATCCACCGCCGAAACCTTTTCCGATAGTAATTATATCCGGGACCACATCAAAATGCTGAACTCCGAACATTTTTCCTGTTCTGCCAAATCCGGTTATCATTTCATCAGCAATGAGTAAAGCTCCAATTTCATCAGCTAATTTTCTAAGCTCTAATAAGTATTCGGGCGGGGGAACAATATTACCGGCAGTCCCCTGAATTGGTTCAACAACGATTGCAGCAATATCATTTGTCGTTTCATATTTTATTTTTTTTCTTATGAAAGAAACGCACTTAAATCCGCAATCCGGATAAGTCTTATCAAATGCACAATGCCTGCAATTTGCATATGGAGTAGAGTATGTGCCGAAGGGAAGGGGACCCAGATTATATTTAAAATCGTCACCGAGCAAACCCAGAACCCCTAGAGTTTTTCCGTGGAAACCACCCCAAAAGCCTAAAAACCCGGTCTTTTTTGTATAAGATTTTGCCAATCTCAAAGCTGCTTCAACAGCTTCGGCTCCGCTGCTGTAAAATTGACTTCTTTTTAAATCGCCTACAGCAACTTCCGATAATAATTTGGTTAAAGCTAACCTATTTTTTGTTGTAAAGCTTCCGACATGAATATTTTCCAATTGTCCTTTCATTGCCGATACATATTTCGGGTGATTATACCCAAGGCTTGCTACACCTACTCCGGCAAAAAAATCTATATATCTGTTTCCGTCAACATCTTCAATGATAGAGCCTTCACCTCTTTCCAAAACTATTTTAGAAGAAGTTGCAATTGTCTGAATACCCGGTGAGATATAGTTTTGTTCTTCATCAAAATAAGTTAAAGATTTTGGTCCCGGTATCCCGGAAATAATAGAACTATACTTTTTACCATTCATTGTAAGCATAACTCTCCCTTTTACGTGCCGCTTGAACCGGCTTTATTAAAAATTAATTTAGCAATTTGTTTACTGGCCTCATCCCTAATAGGTGCGAAACTTGGCCAGTCATTGATATCAATTATTGAAATATTCCCATCCTCCGATATTATAGCATCACCGCCAAAAACATATAATCCTAAAATTTCTGCGCAACGATGCGCCAACCGTTTTAATTCATTAATATCAAACTTTACCGGCTGGTTGCCCATTTACCCGCAGCCAATAAAAAAAATCGGTTTCTCTAAGAGCATAAAATTTGATAAATCTCCTTCAATATGTTCCTGCAGAACGGCTTCGCTGATTTTTCTATTTGCGAATTCACTAATAATGTTATTTTTTTCTTCTTCCGAGTATACAAGGGTCACATCTTCTCTATGGACAGCATGAACATCACCTCTTTTTCAGCCAAATTTTCTTCGAATTAAAGTCCTTAATT
>CAVUOL010000012.1:0-26581 GCA_963742995.1 uncultured Ignavibacteriales bacterium | reverse complement strand
TCCGAGTCAGGAAGTTTTAAAAACCTTTATTAAACAGGAAAATAATAGCAAAGTCCGGAATACTCCCCATATTGGAGAACACATTACGGGCTGGATTTTGCTAAATAAGAAATCATTGATTATTAAGGATTTAGGTAAAGATGAAAGGTTCCGCACTACAGATGAGGAAAAAAAGCATATTAAGAGTTTGATTAGTTCCCCAATCTGGTTTGAAGGAAAAATTATCGGGGTCCTTCAAATGATAAATAAAAAAAATCATGAACCCTTTTCTGATAATGATCTTACTCTTCTTTCAATAATATCTGTACAAGCCGGACAGCTAATTAAAAATTCTGAACTTCAAAATTTAAGTTATGAAAAGAAAAAAGAAGCTGAAGTAGCTCGACTGGAATCTGAAAAACTGCAGGAACTTGACAAAATAAAAACCAACTTTTTCACAAACCTTTCTCATGAGTTCAGAACACCCCTAACTCTTATATTAGGACCACTGGAAAAATTAATGGATGAAAAAAATTATAATAAAGATGAGAGGCTTAAACTTATTTATAAAAATGCCACCAGACTATTACGATTAATAAATCAGCTGCTGGATCTCTCTTCCATCGGCGCAAATAAAATGGAACTAACTCTTCACAAAGGGGACATAATAACTTTTATAAAAGGTGTCTCAGCTTCATTCCAGCCCCTGGCAGATATCAAAAATATTAAATTAACTTTTACCTCCCCTTTTGAAGATCTAATTATGCTGTATGATAAAGATAAATTGGAAAAAATATTAAGTAATCTTTTGATAAATGCAGTTAAATTCACAGGTAATAACAACGAAACAGAAAATCAAGGGATAATAAATATTACTATTCCTGAAAATTTAATTGATAAAAACGGATATAAAATGATTGAAATAATCATTGAAGATTCAGGAATTGGAATTCCATCTGATAATATCAATAATGTCTTTGACAGGTTCTTTACAAAAAAAGGAAATTTGATTGATGAAATTTCAGAAGGTACCGGAATTGGTTTGTCTTTAGTTAAAGAACTTGTTGAACTTCACCAGGGTAATATATCTGTTGAAAGTGAAATAAAGAAAGGTACAAAATTTATAATTCAACTCCCCTTTGATAGAAACCTGTATTGTGATTATAAAACTGATTTTCACTCAACATTTAATGATTATAAAGAAAATATTGAAGTTAATTCTCATCCTACCAAGATCGAAAAGGAATTGAATAGAGATGAAATCCCTCTTGTCCTTATTGCAGAAGATAATGAAGATATAAGAAAATTTATTAAAGAAAGCTTAATACAAAAAGATTCTTCAGGAAACGAAAACCTTACAATTTTAGAATCATTGAATGGCAAGGAAGCTTTGGAAAAAGCCATTAAAAATATCCCCGACCTGATTATAAGCGATGTCTTAATGCCTGAAATGGATGGGATTCAATTCTGTGAAACTATAAAAACCGATGAAAAAACATCTCATATTCCGGTTATTCTTCTAACCTCACGCTCCCAAATTGAAAATAAAGTAAAGGGTCTTGAAACAGGCGCAGATGATTACATAACAAAACCCTTCAATATTGCCGAACTTCAGACACGTGTAAACAATCTAATTAACCAAAGAAAATTGTTGAGACAAAAATATAGAAAAGAAGTTATATTAGAACCTAAAGAAGTTGCGGTTACATCTATTGATGAGACATTTCTAAAGAAAATAATAAATATTATCGACGTTCATATTTCGGATACGGAATTTTCTGTTGATGAACTCGCTAAAGAAGCCGGTTTGAGCAGGATGCAGCTCCATAGAAAGTTAAACGCGCTGACAGGCCAGACTTCAAATGATTTAATAAAATCTTACAGATTAAATAAAGCAGCTAAACTTTTACTTACAAAATCAGGAAATATATCTGAAATAGGCTATGAAGTCGGATTCAATAATCCGGCTTATTTTGCTACCTGTTTTAAAGAACTATTTGGATACTCCCCTTCGGAATACTTACAGAAATTCATCCCAATTTAATACTATTTATTTCCGATTTGTTTTGACAGTCACTAAATCCAGGCAAGCTCCGGATTAACCCTTCAGTAAATAAATTATATAAACATTTTCCAAATGTTACAATTTGAAAACATAATGTTACAAATTTAGTAGAGGTACCATCTTTTATTTATGATTTTCATTTCAGACAAAATGTTAAATTATATAATTGGAGATGTTATGAAAAATTTATTACCTGCAATAGTCGTTTTAGGGGTGTTACTTTTAATGGGCTGCGAGAAAGAGAATCCGGTTTCTTCTTTACCTGAAGTTTCCGAAAATAGTCTGCAAAAAAATATAGATATAATTCCTAATCCCTATATACAATCTTTTTACGGATCATTTCAATCATCAGGCAATCTTTCAACCGGTTCACAGATATCTATTCTTGAAATATTCGGTAATGGTTCGGGAACCGGAATAGGAAATTCTAAATTATTCTCATTTACTAGAATTAATTCTACAAATCAAACCGGTTCTATAGATATCACAACGACTAAAGGTGATAAAATTACCGGCACATTATCAGGTACTGTGCAATCAGCTAGAGGCACCATCTTATATTTCCAAGGTACATATAAATTGATTCACGGAACAGGAAGCCTATCCGGCGTTACCGGAACCGGAAAATATACAGGAAATTTTTACAAAAACAGTTCTACCGGTAAATTTATTCTTGATGGAACTATTCATTGGCCCGAAGTAATCAGAATAGATAGAAACGCATCAAAATAATAAATATACTAAAAGGAGCTACTGCTATGTACTTAAAAAATTATTTCATTCTATTTCTTCTGTTGTTTTCTGTATTTAATATATTTCCACAAAATTCTTCTTCAGAACAAGAAGCTGTTAAATCAGCTATTATCAATGAAACTAAGAGTTGGGAATCAAGAGATTATAAAGGAATGACAGATGCTTGGGTCCACGATGAACATACATTACAGATGTCCGCTGGTTCATATTTTTATAGCGAATCTTTGGGTTGGGATTCCATAGATACCCACATTAAGGCTAGTATTAAAAATTACCCTGAACCAATAAAAGATGATATAACATGGTCGGACTGGAATATTCAGGTTTTTGATAATTGTGCGTGGGCTACATTTATTCAAACAAGGAAAGGAGATGATGAAACACCATTTATTAGCAGGGAGGTGAGGTTTCTTGAGAAGAAAAATGGTATGTGGAAGTTTACTTATTTAAATACTCTATTAAAGGATGATTTTCAGACAAAAAAAGCTGAAAATGATTTAAATGCTGCAGGTTATAAATTATTAGGTAATAATAAAATTAAAGATGCTATAGATGTATTTAAGATGAATGTAAAATTATATCCCAAATCCTCTAATGTTTATGATAGTCTTGGAGAAGCTTTTATGAAGAATGGAGATAAAGAACTGGCAATAGAAAACTATAAAAAATCTTTAGAACTAGCTCCCAATAATGAGAATGCAAAACAAATGCTTACGAAATTAGCAGAAATGTAATTAATCTTTTAAGGGGGACACTTAGCATAGTATCACTAAATGTGAGGCTTTCTCTATATCTTTATATAGAATTAAAGCCTCACTATTATTTAAATCCCTCATATTTTTATCTATTCCCTGTTTGTTAAATCAAAAATTATTTGTATAATAAATCTATTAAATAAACCTTCCTGTAAATCCACCGGTTAGCTTGAAATTTAATGGATAATATTTATGATTGGTAAACTAATATCACATTATAAAATTATCGAAAAACTTGGCGAAGGCGGAATGGGAATCCTCTATCTTGCCGTAGATATAAATATAAATCGTAAAGCGGTTCTGAAGTTTTTACCGCAGGATGTTTCAAGTGACCCTGATATTGATTCCAGATTTAAGAGAGAAGCACAAGCCGCTGGTTCATTAAGCCATCCAAATATAGTAACAATTTATGATGTAGGTATCCATGATGATAAAACATTTATTGCCATGGAGTATGTTGAAGGGAAAACTTTAAGAGATTTAATAAAAAATGATGAACTTTCGATAGAGCAAATAAAGAATATATCAATTCAAATTTGTGAAGGATTAAATGAAGCCCATAGGAAAGGAATTATTCATAGGGATATAAAGCCTGAAAACATACTGATAGATGAAAAAGGAAGAGTTAAGATAGTTGATTTTGGTTTAGCTAAAGTTAAAGATGTTAGTAAGGAGATAACAAAGAAAGGAGCTACATTAGGGACAATCAAATATATGTCCCCTGAACAGATAAGAAATCAGAAAGTAGATCATCGTTCCGATATCTGGTCATTTGGAGTAATCTTATATGAGATGATAACCGGAAGATTTCCATTTAACGGAGAGCATGATGCAAGTATCTTTTATTCAATCATAAATCAAACACCTGAGCCTTTAGCAAGATACAAAGCAGATATAAGTGAAGGATTACAAAGAATAATTGATAAAGCATTGGATAAAGAACCTGAAACAAGATACCAGCATTTTGATGAAGTGCTATCTGATTTGATAAGAATAGGGAGAAATAATCAACAAGTTAGAAGAAGAAATAGAAGAATTCTAAAAAGAATATCATTTATAATTGTCGGTGCATTGATAATTATTATGATATTACTTACAGCAAATTATTTTCTTAAGTCCTTAAAAACATTTAGACCACCTAAACATACTCAATTAACATTTGATGGAAATATTTATTTACTTGGAAATGAATCGGAGTTATTTGACTTGTCGCAAATATCTCCCGATGGGCAATTTATAGCTTATGTTAAAATAAATGGAATAGAAAAATGTATTTATGTTAGGGAGACTTTTGGAGAAAAAGCGGTCGAAGTTTTTAGAGGATTAAAATCCATTGTAAATTTAAAATGGTCTCCAAGGGGTAATAAATTATTATTTACAGGTTTATTAAAGACTGATTCTTGGTCAGATTTTGTTATAAGCAAATTTGGGAGTAAAATTCAACAAATGGGGTTTCATCAACACGAATGCTGGTCTCATGATGAAAATATGATTGCGGGAGTAAAGCTATATGATTCTAAAGAAATTGAATTTATTAAATGTGAAACGGGTGAAGTGACAAGAAAAATCAATTTACAAGGGCAATTCAATTGGATATACGACATAGATTGGTCTCCTAAAGGAGACATATTAGTATTTCTTACTATTGAAGAAAAAACTAGAAAATATGTAATATGGACTATAAAAATAGATGGTTCTAAACAGCAAAAAATATGGGAGGAAACCAGAGAACTATATTCTCCACGATGGTCACCTGATGGGAATTATATTTATTTTCTTCGTGAAGAAGATGAAACACAAGAATTAATAAAACTAGAAGTTTCTTCAAACTTTTCAAACGATAGACATAAGGTTATTCTAACCGGTTTGCAGGCATATGGATTTTCGATTACAAGAGATAATAAAAAACTATGTTATACAAAGTATAACAACTATTCAAATTTGTGGAGTTTCACTTATGATCAAAAGAGCAATCAGTACCTAACTAAAAAATTAACTAGTGGCACTTCTTCTTTTTATACACCTAAAATATCATCAAATTGCAAAGAAATATGTTTTATTCATAATGGAAATGTTTTTAAGTCGGATATTAATGGTGAATCAATAAAGCAACTAACATTTTTTTCAGCAGAAAGCTACTCTCCGACCTGGAGCCCCAATTCAGAAAAAATTGCTTTCGTGTTGAAGTCTAAATTATATAAAATCTCATCCGAAGGTGGAATTCCGGAAATTCTAACGGATAGTGTAAGTGTTACTGGAGTTTATTGGTTAAAAAATTCAGAAATTTTTTATCAAAGGTTTGGTGATCGTAACATTTATATATATAATCTTTTAACAAAAGAAAAGAAATTACTAATTTCAAATGATAGTATGGGATGGATATTTAATCCCTGTTTATCTCCAAATGGTTTTAATATTTCAGTATTCTGGAATCGCTCTCCAACTAAGACATCAAAGGGACTCTGGATTTTTTCTTCTGATTCTTTACAAAAATTAGTTATGGCTGGCAATATTATTCCATTAAGATGGTCGGAAGATAGTAAATGGATTTATGCGCTTAATTTTAATCAATCCCCTTATGAAGTGTTGATGATATCTCCAACCAATGGCAATTCCAAAGTTATTTTAATATTACCACAGGATAAAATAATTAACGCTGAGGCTGTTGATATAACACCCAACAGGAAAACAATTGTCGCTGCAATACAGGAAACCAATTCTGATATGTGGATGATAGAAAATTTTGACCCGGATATAGAATAAATCCTATTAAACAAACCAAGAACAGGAAATCCCAGCTCTCATTTGCAATTAAACATTTAGTTAAATGTTACAATTTCAAAATAAAATGTTATAAAATTAGTAGAATCGCCTCCTTTTATTCTTGATCTTTATTTCAGTGAATAAGAATGAAGATTGGAGGCAATAATGAAAATCCTATTATTAATTATCACAACTGTAATTATTTTAATCGGCTGTGAAAAAGACAACTCTAATCCTTCCGGTCCTGAAAAATTCAGAAGCTCGCAGAATATCGTTCAAAAGGATAAAGGAATTTCTAACCTGACCGCTGGACTTTTTTACTCTTACTTTCGGTCATTCGTTAATATTATGCTAATTCAGGAAGTTGAAATTATTTTGAGAACTCCAATATAAATTTTATTTACAATCAATTTTAGGAGAATGTATATGAAGAAGACTCTTTTACCATTCGCAATTCTTTTTATTATTTGCCAATGTTCTATTTTTTCCCAGCATAAGCAAGTAAAAAGAAATAGACAGGTAGTTCATAGTTCTAAGGTTCAAAATAAATTGGCAGGTGAGAGATTTCAAAGACTTATGTTAAAAAATTCACATACAAGTAATTCATTAAATACTTCAGATTTGTCACACTTTAAGGAATTACCTTTTCAGATTCCAAACATTTCTTATTATGAAACAACTCCTGTAGCATTATCAAATGGAAATTTAATGATTCTCTATGCTTCATATGATGATCGTGATTTTAATGATGACTCCCTTTTTTGTACAACAAGTACTGATGGTGGTGAAACTTGGACAAACAAAAAGAACATTACTCACTCCCCTTTTAATTCAATTTATTATCTTACAGGTATACAAACTAATAGTGGGCGAATTATAGCCCTTTGGACAAATTATGATTCAACTTACACAAATAAAATGGTTTACTCTGATGACAATGGTGATTCCTGGAGTTCGGTTATTACTATTGGTTCTTTATTTCCCTGCTGGTATCCCTCAATTTCAAAATCATCAAATAGTACTCTTTATCTTGCCTACAGCCAGGATATTAATAGTGACAATTCAGTATTAGTTTTTCGTAAAAGTTCAGATGACGGAATTACTTGGGAACTGGAAAAAATTTTCTCGGATTCGCCTGGTTATCAAAATATGGGGAGTATTGTATCCGGTGAGGGAAATGAACTTTTAGCCGTATATTCCAAATATTTAGGAACTAATTACAGAATTGTAAAGCAGACAAGTTCAAATGGAGGAGATTCATGGACTTCTGAATCTGTTATCTATGACAGTCCTGATAATGATGATAATACTCGTGTGATTAGAATAAGTAAAGATTCTCTCTGTTTATTATACTTTAAATGGAATGATTATATATATGATTTTAATTATTTATTAAGTAGTGACAATGGTGGTACGTGGAGCAGCCCGGGTCAATTTACAAAATATGCTGGGTGGGACGGTTATGTTTCTAATCTGTGCCTTTTGAATAATAAACCTTTTGTTGCTTTCTCTTCTGCCCGATGGCAGAAATTTTATAATGTCCCTCACATATGGTATGGCACTATTGGAATTACAGATGACAATAATTCACCTCCAGCAGTATTATATAGTTCCGTATATCAATATTATTTCGAACCCGGTAAGGTTGAAACTATTCTTGGAGATATAAAAGATGAAACAGGCATAAATAATGTCCATATTAATTTCTCACTTAACGGCGGTCCGGAAAATTCTCTTCAGCTATTCGATGATGCACAGCATAATGATTGGGCTGTAGGAGATGGTATTTATGGAAATCAAGTTGGCCCCTTTTCTTTGGGTGATCACATAGACTACAATTTTTCTGTTACTGATATAGATAATAATATAATCGATGTCGGTATTTTTACTGTTGATGTTGTTGCGCATGGGATTCCTGTTAATTCAAATAAAGGGTTTGAGGAATCACCTGTTGGTTTAACCAGCGGAAATATTGCTGGCTGGTATTTAGGTCTTAATGCATCTGCCTCAGCAAAGTTTAATATAGTTGATGATACCGTTAAAGAAGGCAGCCATGCATTAAAAATCGCAGTAACAGATTTGGGCTCAAATCCATGGGATGTTCAAGTAGTTAATGAGCCATTTCCCGTTGATGAGAATTCTCTATATAGGTATTTTGTTTGGGCTAAAACCGATAAAGATA
Organism: uncultured Ignavibacteriales bacterium; assembly: GCA_963742995.1. GTDB lineage: Bacteria > Bacteroidota > Ignavibacteria > Ignavibacteriales > Ignavibacteriaceae > CAVQBP01. The sequence goes on along the minus strand of CAVUOL010000012.1, from coordinate 18,084 downwards.
ATGTCACAGCTATTTTTGATGTGGAAGATCCATCCTACAATGTATGGAATGATATCAAAGCAAATTTAACAACCAAATGGCAGGAGTACTCTTTTGATTTTTCAACTCCTGAGGGTGCAAATAAAGGTAGATCTGCTAACCAGTTTAGCATGAACAATAACAAAGATAAATTACCCATTACATATTACTTCGATGATTTACGAATTGTAAAGCTTGGTTCAATAGTATCTGTTGAAAATCTGCAAGAAGTTCCGGCTGAATTTGCTTTACATCAGAATTATCCTAATCCATTTAATCCATCTACAACGATTAATTATCAAATTCCAACGGCAGGAATAATTTCATTGAAAGTTTATGACGTTCTCGGAAGAGAAGTTACAAATTTAGTTAATGAAGAAAAACCTGCAGGAACTTACAATATTACTTTTAATGCAGGTAATTTTGCAAGTGGTGTTTATTTCTATCAGTTAAAAGCTGGAAATTTTGTTTCTACCAAAAAGCTCGTATTGATGAAATAGACTCCACAATGAAAACATAAAGGTGGCTTCTTTTCATTTCCTTATGAAAAGAGGCCGCCTTTTATAGTCAACTCTATCACAAAATAGTTTTGAGAACTTTTCGTAGGTTTTGTGGGTACTATTTTTGCCACACTTTTTTTGATATGTTTTTACCTCAATTTTAACTCAGCTTTACCTCTAGGACAACTCCAAGTTAAATGGACAATAAAAAACCTCTGTTTCGTGCATCTATCTTTCAGAAGTTTGACAAAAAAAGATAAACGAAAATTTAGCTTTAAAAGAATCTCAAGAATTTAGGTTTCATACCAATCCCACCAAACACTACTTAAGGTCTATCCAACTATCTTTCTCACAATAAAATATTTGGGTAGATTTTAATAAAACAATTAAATTATAAGCACTTATTGTAAATTATAATGCAGAGAGAATTATTTCATTTCCAGGTTAATTGCGATATTGTTATATTATTTTATTTTTTTGGCAGCCTTATAAAATATTGGAGATCTTATAATGAAATATACCCGTCGAAAATTTATTTCAACTTTAGGTGCAGGTTCTGCATTCCTTATGCTCCCCTCTTTTCCGAAATTCTCCGTGACTTTTTTTCAAAATAAAAAAAAGTATGGTATTGCGCTGGTTGGACTTGGAAATTATGCAACGAACCAGCTTGCTCCGGCATTGCAGCAAACATCACGCTGTTACTTAAGCGGTATTGTTACAGGCACTCCTGCTAAAGCCGTAAAATGGAAGAGTCAGTATAATATCCCCGATCAGAATATTTATAATTATGAAAACTTTGACCGGATAGCCGGTAATAAATCAATTGATATAGTCTATGTTGTGCTCCCTAATTCTATGCATCATGAATTTGTAATAAGAGCGGCAAAAGCCGGTAAACATGTATTCTGTGAGAAACCAATGGCAGTTTCGGCAAAAGAAGGTAAAGAAATGATAGAAGCATGTAAAAAAGCCGGTGTAAGACTTTTTATCGGTTATAGGCTTCATTCCGATCCTTTTCATAAGGCTGCTATGAAATTTGGAAATGAAGAAAGCAGCGGAATAAAGTATGTCCAATCTGAATTTGCTTTTAAAATAGGCGATCCGGATCAATGGCGCTTGAAAAAATCTCTTGCAGGCGGCGGTGCAATGATGGACCTTGGAATTTATGCCATTCAAGCAGCAAGATACTGTATAGGTGAAGAACCTCTATATGTGACCGCAAAAGAGTTTAAATCCGATTATAAAAAGTTCAGTGAAGTCGATGAAACAATAACATGGCAGATGGAATTTCAAGGGGGGCATATCTCAAATTCATTTACTTCATATTCTGCACCTGCAAACAGACTTTATATCGGGACAGATAGAAAATGGTTTGAGCTCAGACCTGCATTCAGCTATAACGGACTTCATGGAGCTACAAATGAAGGAGAACTGAACATTACAGAGATTAACCAGCAGGAAGCTCAAATGGATGATTTCTCAAAATGTATAGCTGAAGGAACTGCTTCCAATGCAAGCGGTGAGGAAGGTTTGAAGGACCTTAAAGTAATTGAAGCAATATATAAATCTATATCAACCGGAAGTAAGGTAAAATTGTTATAATATTTATAATGTGAAATCATACAGGATGAACTTATATTCTAAATAAATTCAAGGATTTTTGTGAAACAAAATAGAATTATCAGGCAGCTTAATCACCTTTCAAATTATTCTTAAAGAATTCAAGGACCATCTTAACTGTTTTTTCATGAACAGCTTCTCTATCTACTCCTGGCGGATCAATACATAATGAAGGAATAACTTCCCGGCCAAAATCTGTACATTTTGCTAAAAATGTATAGTGTCCGACCGCTCCAGGTATTATATTTAAACTTGAAGCTGGTATATTATCCTTAAAAAATTTTGCATTATCTGAGATAGGAACTATCGTATCAGCTGCCCCTGCAATAATTTCAACAGGTATCAATATTCGTTTAAGGCTTCCCGGCTTGAATGCTGGACCTAAAGCCGGAGCTATCGCAAATACGGCTTTGATTCTTTTATCTCGATATGAATTCTCTGCTCGATTTAGTGATTCTCTGTAAACACTATCCGATGCCATCAGCTCACTCACTTTTTGAGTTAGTCCGGGAAACTCCGGAGGATCTTTAGATAAGCTATTGTCTGGATACATTTCACAGAATTTAGAAAAAAGATCCGGATCAGTAATACCTCCGGCAATTTCAATCATTGTATAACCGCCAAGTGAAAATCCAACAGCACCTATTCTGGAAGTATCAATTCTGGGTCCAAATGCAGAATCGGAAATCATCCGGTTAATTACAGTACTAAGATCAACTGCCCTCTCCCACCACAGAGTAAAACCTTGCGGAGTATAATCCTCCAGTGCATTATTTCCCGGATGATTAACAGCAGCCGCAATATATCCATTTTTTGCAAATTCAGTCCCGAGCCATGCCATCATAAGAGCAGAACCTCCTGTACCATGTGAAAGAAGAATCAAAGGAAAACGCTGTTTGCCACTTATAATATGTGCATTTTTTGATGCTCTTCCTGCTGTGGCAATAGGTTTACCAGGTGAACCTATATCTACCTGCTCCTCAATTGAACTTGAATCGGCGGGATACCAGATTACGGTTATTAGTGCATGAGTCTTAGCTCCTCTCCAATTATAGTTATCGGCGGGGATAAAAACCCTCTGTGTTATACCGGTTTTATATTGATATTCTATTAAGTTTTTAGTTTGAGCATATTTATAGATACAGAATGAATAGAGTAAAAACACCGGGATAAATATTTTCTTCATTATTGTTACCTCTTATAGGAGCATCAAGTTTGGATAAAAGTTAATGTCGTAATTTATGGACTTTTTATATAAACGACATTATTATCTGAGATGAATCCGGATTCTGTAATATAGCTGAAAAACTTTTATTGAAAATATCTTTAATTTTAGAGTCACAAAAATAGTGAGGAAGAAAAATTTGAAAACAAATTATGATGTAATTGTTATTGGAAGCGGCCCCGGCGGAGAAGGTGCCGCGATGAAATGCGCAAAAGAAGGTCTCATTGTCGCAATTTGCGATTATTTTTCGATGATTGGCGGAAGCTGTACGCATACCAATACTATACCCAGCAAAGCTTTGAGACATGCAAGCCAGATTATGTATGAAACTAATAAGCTTAATGAGGGTAGCTTTCAAACATTATTAAAAAAAGCGCAAATTGTAATTGAAGAACAATTTGAACTAAGGACAGGGTTCTATGAGAGGAATCTTGTTGATATAATTGATGGTAGAGCTTCCTTTATAGATCCCCATACTATTTCTGTTAAAACTTCCAGCGGTTTGGAGGAAACATATACCTCAAATCATTTTGTAATTGCAACAGGCTCCCGGCCGTATCATCCTCCCGACGTTGATTTTGCTCATCCTAGAATTCTGGACAGTGATACGGTTTTAAATCTGAAAGATAATCCGCGTTCAATTACAATTTATGGTGCCGGTGTAATAGGATGCGAATACACATCAATATTTAGAGGATTAAGAATTAAAATAAATTTAATAAATACACGTGATAAACTCCTTTCATTCCTTGATGATGAGATTATTGATGCTCTTGGTTTCTTTTTAAGAGAAAACGGAGTGGTTCTTAGGCATAGTGAGGAATATGAAAAGGTTGAAGCTGACAGCAAAGGAGTTACGGTTTATTTGAAATCAAATAAAGAAATCCGGACTGATTATCTTCTATGGGCACAGGGGAGAACCGGAAATTCAGATAATATGGGTCTGGATAAACTTGGAATTCCTACGGATACTAAAGGTTCAATTTTAGTGAATGAAAATAACCAGACTTCCGTACCGAATATCTATGCAGTTGGAGATATTATTGGATTCCCGAATCTCGCAAGTGCCTCCTACGATCAGGGAAGATTTGCTGCCACGCATATTGTATTCGGAAAATGTGAGCACCAGCTTGTCGAATTTATGCCTATGGGAATTTATACAATACCTGAAATAAGCTCCGTGGGATATACTGAAGAGCAACTAACCAAAGAAAAGATTCCATATGAGGTGGGGCATTCTTTCTTCAAGCATTTAGCACGTGCACAAATAACCGGCAGAACTACCGGAATGCTGAAAATTCTTTTTCACAGGGAAACTCTCAAAATACTTGGTGTGCATTGCTTTGGTCACGGAGCTGCCGAAATTATTCATATTGGCCAGGCAATAATGTCCCAAAAAGGTGATGCAAATACTCTCATGTTTTTTATTAATACAACATTTAATTACCCGACTATGGCTGAAGCTTACCGTGTTGCTGCACTGAACGGGATAAATAGAGTAGATAAATTAAAAGAAAAGTCGGTAAATAAAGAATAACTAGTTTCTGTGGCCTATAATTCTATAGATTGTGTGAAAAGTCTAAATGCGTCAACATTTTGCAGATAAAGTAAAATGACTCATAAAATAGCCACATACTACAAAACAAAAATTTAAAGAGGAGCGAGGACGCTCCTCTTTAACTCTTTAAGCATAACACCCCAATAAATACCCTTGGAAAAGAGTTTTTACTGATTTTTTCAGCATAACAACATAATCATTTTATATTATATATCGAATTTCAAAATATTATAACTTTTCTATGGGTGCTTTGCATCACTTAAAATAAAGGTAGGAGATTCTTATCCGTTTACTATGAATTGTATAATATTGTAATATTGCCTTAGCTCCGGAAGAGCGAAATATCATTAGAAACAGAACGAAGCGCAAATACCCACACTCAGCAAGAGTGCAATATTTCTTTATTTTAATTCATTACATTTATTTAATAGCACCTTGAATAATTTAAATCACTCCATTGTTTTATTCCACAGCTTTGGTAATAGAAAAAAACTATAATAATTAATAAGTAACTAAGAGGTTTGATAATGAAATGGTATAAAGTTAAATTAACAGAAGAAGAAGTAATAGGTGGAGAAGTCCATAAAATAATGAAAATATTTTATGATATATTAAAAGCATTTAGTAGAGAAAAACCAATAAACGAAATTGTTATATTCGAAGCGGTTGAGCAAGGTTTTCACGTCATATATTTTTCCCCTGCATCGAAGAATGTTCCCGTAATTATAGATTTAATAAATATATATTCGGGCAAAACATGTGAGCAGCCGTTTAAAGGAAATGTACGTTATGTTGCCGGAGATGCATATTTTGCTACAAGATTTCTATAAATATCTTGGGAAAGGTTCTTAGGATTTATGCGGTAGTTGAGCTTTTAACATAGCCCCCTTCTCCTTATGAAAGGCGAGGGGGAAGTCTTCTTGTTATGTAACGCGAAACTCCGATTCGCATTTCCTTCTCAATTTATCTACCGCACCAGTTCTTTGGCAGTAGGAGGTAGATAAGATAGGGTTTGTGATTAATCCAACAGCAAGTGGAAAAAAAAGAAGTCCTAATTACCATTACTATTTGAGATTTAATTTGATTTTGTTGATTATAGATATTCCGGTTATTACCCCCAGAATACCTATAATTACTACTCCCCAAACCGGCAAACCTAAATCAATTGCAGTCACAATAATGAAGCCGTCAAAAAGAGATATTAATGTAAAACCAACATGTTCAATAAATGGAAATTGCCATATATCACCTTTCTTTTTTTGAACTAAATAAGCGTTGTATCCCCTATAAAGCATGTAAAGACCCAGCAATATCAGTCCAAAGTAGACATACATCTGTGTTTTGGAAAGAACCGGCATATCGAGTATAACTGCACCGATCATAAAAACATCAAGCCCTAAAAGGCTCCATAGAAAAATCCATATTAAACTTAAAGCCGATTTTTTATTTAATTGTAATATTGCATCAGACCCCGCAATAAAAGCGGCAATACCGGATATTGAGTGGAGTATTATAAATAATAAATGCAGTGTCATTTTTTAGTTATAATTATTGCTTTGCAAAATTCTTTCCATTTCACCTAAACCTTTAATTATTACCAGTCCTTTATTTACAAATTAAAACCCAATCAAATCTAAAAATGAAGTTAAAAAAGATATCCACTCTTTTAAATGATTTGAACAAACCTTAAATATTAAAGAATCTAAAGGTAAAAACGGAACAAAATTCTTTTGCATGTATTTTGGAGAAGTGACTTCAATCAATTAATTGTAGATTGTGACAAATTTACAAAATAAGATTTAAAATTTTCTATCCTCACATTAAAAGTATAAATATTAAAACAAAAGAGTTATACAAGAAACAGTATTTGAAAGATGACATCTTTATTTTTTTAATTTAAGGTGTTATTTAGATTTAGATTTTAATAAAAAATTTATAAAGTTTTTCATTTTATTGATGTCATCTTTATATATGCACTTTTTCATTTGCTCATTGAATAAGGCATGGAACTTTTTTCCAATGCCCGGTTTTTATCCGGTTTATTTGACATGATAAATTTTAATTCCCCGCCATTTATTATTTCCTGGTGAGTTATATAACTTCTGTTAATTTTTTCCCCATTCAGAATTATTTCCTTTATATAAATATTTTGCCCGGATAAATTCTCTGAAATTATCCTAAAGGTTTTACCATTCTCAAGATTAATAATCGCTTCATCTATACCCGGGCTGCCTATAACATATTCATTGCTGCCCGGAGTAACGGGATAAAATCCGAGTGCGCTAAAAATATACCATGCAGACATTTGCCCGCAATCATCATTGCCGCAAAGGCCGTGAGGGTTAGGTTTATACATTCTGTTCATAATTTGATGAACTCTTTCCTGAGTCTTCCACGGTTCTCCGGCATAAACATACATATATGCAACATGATGACTCGGTTCATTTCCATGGACATAATTTCCAATCATTCCCGACTTTGTAATATCTTCACTCTCTGCTATGCTCTTTTCTGAAACTTCCATTGTAAAGAGGGAATCAAGCCATGAAATTAATTTTACGTTTCCCCCTAATAGATGAATAAAGCCTTTTATATCCTGCGGAACATAAAGAGAATAATTCCAGGCATTCCCTTCAATGTATCCTTGACCGGATGTACTCAAAGGATCAAAAGGAGCTTTAAATCTGCCATCAGAATTCTTCGCACGGATAAACCCGGTTTGTTTATCAAAAATATTTTTATAAAAATTAGCCCGTTTAAAATACTCCTTCTCCTCTTCTGTCTTTCCGAGAGCCTTCGCAAATTTATAAATCGTCCAATCGTCGTAAGCATATTCAAGTGTTTTGGAAGCTGAGTTAGAACTCAAATCTTCCGGAACGTAACCATATTTTTTATAATCCCCTATTCCGCCGTAAAGTTCGTAATTTGCACTTGCGGTTACAGCATTAAAAGCTTCCTCAATATTAAATTTTCTTAAACCTTTTAAATAAGCATCCACTATTACCGGAACGGCATGATATCCGATCATACACCAGTTTTCATTCGAATAGTGAGACCATATAGGGAGTATTTTATGAACGCTCTGTTCGTAATGAGCCAGCATGGAATTTATTATATCATTTGTGCGCTTCTGCTGAATTATTGTAAACAAAGGATGAAGGGCGCGGTATGTATCCCATAATGAAAAAATTGTGTAGTCTGTAAAATCATGAGCTTTATAAATATTTTGATCGAGCCCGCGGTATTCACCGTTAACATCGGAGTATACTATCGGCGATAAGAAGCTGTGATACATTGAAGTATAAAAATTTATTTTTATGGAATCATCTGCTTTAATAGTTATTTTCGATAATTCCTTATTCCATTTTTCTTTCGCTTCATTTTTTATTTTTTCAAAATCCCAATCAGGTATTTCAGCTTTTAAATTTTCTATTGCATTTCTTGTGCTTACTGCTGAAAGCGCAAATTTAATTTTAATAATTTCTCCCTCCCCGGTCTTGTAATTAAAATATGCTTTCAGTTTGTGCCCTGCTCTTTCAGGGAAATTGTGGTCTTCATCGAACTGTCTCCAAAAACCTTTATATAATAATTTCTCATCATTTATTAAGCCGTATGATTTAATCGGTTTTGAAATTACCATTGCAAAATATAAAAATCTTGTACGAGCCCAGCCATTTGTCTGCCTGTAACCTGTAACTAATGTATCGTTTTCCACCCGGATAGAAGACCATACTACTTTACCGTCATAATTATAAATGCCGGATGTTAAATCAAGTATTATATGTGCTTCATTAGATTTTGGGAATTTATATTCATGAAAACCTGTATGTTCAGTTGCAGTTAATTCAACCTTGATATTATAATCATCAAGTTTCACCGAATAATAACCAGGTTTGGCGCTTTCATTTTTATGAGAGAACTTTGATCTGTATCCGCCGGAAGGGTTATCTTTTGTTCCCGGATTCAGTTGCAGTTTACCGACTGTAGGCATTATTAAAAAATCTCCCAGATCTGAATGTCCGGTTCCATTAAAATGCGTATGTGAAAAACCTACAATTGTACTATCTGAGTATTGATAACCTGCACAGTATCTATAGACATCCTTGTTATAACCATTGCCATAACTATACATAACCGTATCGGTTTCGGGACTTAGCTGAACCATACCAAAAGGTACGGCAGCACCGGGAAAAGTATGCCCCATATCATCCGTACCGATAAAAGGATTAACATAATCGTAAGGTGAAGTATTTTTCTGACCTGATAAATGAAATGATAAACAAACAACTAAAATCAGGATAAATTTAATATTCAATTTTATACTCCGGAATAAAGTGTCGCAATGATAGTTACTTTTCTAAAATTACTAAATGACTAGTGGACGGTTTATTCTGTATTTCAGCAATAATTTTAAATCCCGCTCCAGCCGAAAGGCTTGTAATTCCGCCATGTGCAACAAAGCTTTTATAATTCCTATAATGTTCTGGACCTGCTGCAAATTCAACTGCTTCATTTAATGAACTCCAAAATCCCTCCGGTTTTGGGACAAGATAATCACCTATAATAATTTTATCTGCAATAGAAGAAATTTCATTTAAAAGATTTATTCTTTCGTTTTCGACAACTTCATGAATAACATAAGTAAGGACAGCATAATCAAAATTTTCTTTCCGATTTGCTGCAATTTCACTTATACTTATATGCTGAAAATTAATTTTAGGATTTTGATTTCTTTTCAATATTATATTTGCTCTATCAATATTCCGTTTTGATAAATCTATCCCTAAAATATATTTACATTTATCCACAACATAAAAAGAAAAACGGCCAGTTCCGCATCCGATATCAATTACTTTTGAATTTGGTTCAATAATATCTTTAATTTTTCCAAATAATTTATCTTGATTAGGAGCAATGAATGAATCATAAAACCACCCGTCATACCAATGTTTTTTATTTTCAGACATTAAATTCTAATTTTAAGGTGAATATAATTCGTAATACGATTAAATATCTCGATAAATAATGAATATTTCAATAGACTATCGATACAAGATATTTTGTCTCATTTTATTATTTGTTTGGCAATCTCTAAAAAACGTTAGATGTATTTACATTAGTGAGGCAATAAAAGTTCGTTGTTTCAGTAAATGTGCCGGTATGCAGTTGGTAGAAATAACCCCCCTAGAATAATCAGAAGCATTCCATTGCTTTTAATAATTACCTGCCGATACTACTGGAAAAGCTGGAATATTTTTCAAGGAATGGTAAAATCTCCTTTATAAAACTTCTAAGAAATTCTAATTCTTCCGAATCTGATTTTATTGAATCATTTATCTTTACACCTATAACGCAAAATACTGAACCTTTAATTTGTAATGGAAAATATATAGCCTCTACATCGTGAAGCGTATTTGTTGTCTTTCCTGTTTCTTCTTTACTTTTTAATGAAGCTTCCGCAGCAAGCCACTCCATTTCATCAGGCATAAAATTACTTGCTGGATGTGGATCCCTCTTCAACTTATTTACATCTTCGGCAAGAAATATTACAGATTCAAATCCGAAAATATCTTGAATTTGCTCAACGACTTTTGTTAAAACCTCATCCATATTTTTTGCAACAGATAGAACTTTAACTAGTGTATATAATGCATTAAGCTTTCTATCCTTTTCGTTCATTATATTATCTGCAGCTTTCAATTTTGCAGTTAAAACACCATTCGCAACAGCCACAATAAAGAACAAAAACAACATTAACCCGTCTTCAGTTTTATCTATTTTCATTGTAAAATGCGGCGGAATAAAATAATAATCCCAGGCAAGAGCACTTATAATTGCAGATATTATTATTGGACCTCTGCTAAAGCTAAAAATAGGAAGAAGAAAAATTATCAAGAGCAATATTAAAGATACAGTCTCATAGCCTATAGTGTTCTGTACATTATACAAAATCGCAATGAATATAAATAGCAGAATTGTTGAGAAGAAATATTGCTTCCCTGTCGATATTCTGAAAGTTTTTGTTAGGTTTTTCATAAAATCAAATTATTTTCTTTTTATAATACAAATTACGTGCAATATCTTTTCCTTATGTTTTTTCTATTAAAGTAATTAATTTCATCTCTCACCCTTCCATTTTGAAAAACTGCTTTTTCATTTTGAAAGGGTAAGGGCTGTTTATAAACGGAAAAAACCTTAGCAAGGTTCATAATCCTTTCAAATTAGCAAAAAATTAAATAATCATTCCATTTAAGAGTATTGGTATTATAGATGTATATAATACCTTGACTTAAGTCTAAGATCAACTTAAAGAAAAATGGCAAATAGAAATCCCGGCGATAAAATAAAAAATGTTCCATTTGAAGTTACATTGAGCCGTGATCTTTCATTGTTCGATATTACAATGATTGGTGTAGGTGCTATGATTGGTGCCGGTATATTTGTTCTAACAGGAATCGCAGCAGGTACTGCTGGACAGGCATTAATATTATCTTTTGCTTTAAATGGAATTGTTACTGTATTTACAGCAATGGTATATGCTGAATTAGGCTCGGCAATACCGGAAGCAGGCGGAGGTTATCTCTGGGTAAAAGAAGGCTTACCCGGCCCAAATGCTTTTCAAGCAGGTTGGATGAGCTGGTTTGCTCATGCTGTTGCAGGAAGTCTTTATGCCCTTGGTTTCGGTTCTTACCTGGAACTTTTGTTTAACGAACTTAACATTTCAGTATTTGGCTTACAGGGAGATTTTCTTCATAAAATTTTAGCAGTAACTATAATTTTAACTTTCCTAAGCATAAATTATAAAGGTGTTAAAGAGACTGGTAAAGCAGGAAATATTGTAACGGTTTTAAAGGTATTAATTCTATTTGTATTTATAGTAAGTGGTGTATGGACAATTATTGCACACCCGGCATTTCTCGATAAATTCCAGGATTTCACAGCCAAAGGATTTCCGGGAATACTTAGTGCAATGGGATTAACATTCATTGCATTTGAAGGCTATGAAATAATTGTGCAGGCTGGTGAAGAAGTAAAAAATCCGAGAAAAAATATTCCCAAAGCTGTCTTCCTTTCCCTTGCTATCGTAATTCCTATTTACATGTTTGTGGCTTTTGCCGCTATTGGTGCAGTAACACCGGATACCAACATTCCAACTTATGAATGGCTTGCTAAGCATGCAGAATTAGGAATTGCAGAAGCTGCCAGAACAGTTTATGCCTTTCGGTACTTTACTATTATTAATCGGCGGTCTTTTATCTACAATGAGTGCATTGAATGCAACAACTTACTCTTCTACAAGAGTATCTTTTGCTATGGGAAGAGATAAAAATCTACCCAAAGTATTTTCGGCAATCAGTAGTAAGACAAGGACACCTCATAAGGCACTGATGTACAGTGGAGCATTAATCATTTTTATGGCTGTTGTTATTCCTCTTAAAGATGTCGCCTCCGCTGCAGATATTATGTTCTTGCTATTATTCCTGCAGGTTAATATTGCAGCAATAACTTTAAGGAAAAAATATGGAAAGAGGTTAAAGTATGGGTACCTAATGCCTTTCTTCCCGATCGTTCCGATTATAGGGATTGTAACTAAATTATTTCTTGCTTTGTTCATGTTTAACTATTCTCCGGTTGCCTGGTATTTTACAATTGCCTGGATTGGCTTAGGTACAGTAATTTATTATTTATATGCAAAAAAACATAGAGGAGAAAAAGAATCAACTCTTTTGGTGCACCAGGAAAAAAGCCAGCTTGGATTTGATACGGAAAAATTTAGTATTTTGGTTCCGGTTGGGAATCCTGATTCCTTAAAAACTTTAATGCCCGTTGCAATAAACTCTGCAAGAAATAATAATGGAAGTATTCTGATTTTGCAAGTTGTAGAAATACCCGAACAATTACCTTTAAGCGAAGGGATTATATATGCGGAACAGGGGAAAGAGATCGCAAACAAAGCACTTCGCATGGTACAGGAAGCAGGTTTAAGTGCTGAAATTCTGGTAAGAATTTCCCATCAACCCTATGATGCAATAATTCAAACCGCCGAAGAAAGAAAATCCAATCTGATAATTATGGGATGGAGAGGTCAGAGTAACTTAAAAGCAAATATCATCGGGAGAAATATTGATAAAATATTGGAGAAGGTTAACAGTGAAGTGCTGGTTGTTCAGCAAAATGCAAAACCTCCCCTGCATAAAGTATTAGTTCCTATTGCCAACCCAAAGCAAATTAAACCAATTATAAATAGGATAGAAGACTTTGACTCGAGCAGTAAAATGGAGTTGAGGTTTCTACATATTTTCAAAACAACCACAGGTGATGATGAAAAAGAAAGAGTGCTAAAGACTTTAAATACAGAAATTTCGGGATACCTTGATGATCATGATAATAATAACATTCTTATAGAATTAGAAAGTATTGTAAATGATAATGTAACTGCAGTAATAGTCAAAAACGCTGATGAGTATGATGCGGTTGTTATCGGAGGTTCTCATCAAAATTGGTTTCAAAAAAAGTTTGCAAACATAAGACCAAACAATATAGCCCTCAGAACAAAATCACCCGTTATTCTTTATAATCCTAAAGGTACCTTTGTAAGATTTGGATTAAATCAAATGGCTAATTATGTAAAAGGCGGGTATAAAGAAATAAATACTAAATCCGAAAAAGAATTGGAAAAAGAAGGAATGCTTGCACCAAGGGGGGAACAAGCTACTCTCGATTTGCATACAAGAGTAAATAAAACCGAATTAATTCTCTCCGGCTTAATTGCAGTGGTATCTTCGGCATTAATGTATGTAGGAGATGGGAATTTCTTAACATGGATAGGAATGGGTGGATTTCTCATTGGCTTATTCTGGTTTACAATAATTTCAGTAAAAGGCGCAAAAGTTAAAAAGGCATAATGATATTATCGCAATATATATTTAAGAAGATATCCATGCTCCCGGATGCAATTGCGAACGGACATCTCTCATTTGTGAATGCATTATTTGCTGCAGTATCGGGAATATCAACAATAGATTTACAAATCCCTCCAAATTAGCAAAAAATTTGGTATTATAGATGTATATAATACCTTGTTTTAAGATTAAAATAGAACTTAAAGAAAAATGGCATATAGAAATTCCGGAGATAAAATAAAAGTATTCCATTTGAAGTTGCATATTTCTGTGGCAGGTCAGTTCGCCTGTAACTAAAAAAGAGTATCTGAAACCGGTATCAAATATTAGGATTTTGATTTTATGAATAATAAGACAAACATGAAAAGAGTTAAAAAAATTGTAATCGGTGCTGCTAAAAACCCACAGGACAAAAGTATATTCCATAAATTATCATTGGTGGCATTTTTAGCATGGGTAGGATTGGGTGCCGATGGCTTATCTTCCTCTTGCTATGGCCCTGAAGAAGCTTTTCTGGCATTGAAAGATCATCCTTACCTTGGAATATTTGTCGCGTTGGCTTCGGGTCTAACAATTTTTATAATTGCAACAAGTTATTCACAGATAATTGAATTATTTCCAACTGGCGGAGGAGGTTATTTAGTAGCAAGCAAGCTCCTTTCACCAAGCATTGGCATGATTTCAGGATGTGCATTATTAATTGATTATGTCCTCACTATCTCTATTTCAATTGCGAGCGGCGCAGATGCAATCTTCAGTTTTTTGCCTCAAGAATGGTACAGCTATAAATTGGAGTTTGCAGTATTTGGATTAATAATTCTTACTATTCTAAATTTAAGGGGGATAAAAGAAGCAGTGATGCCTTTGGTCCCGATTTTCATATTATTCGTTGTCATACATGTTTTTGCAATTATATATGCAATTTCTTCACATCTTCATAGGTTTGATATTGTTTTTAATAGTACTGCTAGTGAAGTAACAGGTACTGTACAAAGTGTAGGTATATTCGGCGTTTTATTCCTAATACTAAGGGCATATAGTATGGGAGCCGGAACTTTTACAGGTATTGAAGCAGTCAGTAATGGTCTACCTGTTCTTAGAGAACCAAGAGTTTCTACCGGTAAAAAAACAATGGTTTATATGGCAGCATCATTAGCATTTACTGTCATCGGATTAATGATCTCTTATCTCCTTTTTAATGTACATTATCAGCAAGGAAAAACACTCAATGCGGTTTTGTTTGAATCTATTACAAGTCTTTGGGGAAGTCAAAGTTCGTATGCTTTTATTTTAACCGCTCTTTTATCGGAAGCAATACTGTTGTTTATTGCTGCTCAGGCTGGCTTTTTAGATGGTCCAAGAGTACTTGCAAGCATGTCGCTGGATAGGTGGTTTCCTACGAGGTTTTCAACTCTTAGTGATAGACTTGTAACTCAAAACGGCATTATTCTGATGGGAGTAGCTGCATTATTCATGATGCTGCTAACCCGTGGTGATGTAAAATTCCTGGTAATATTATACAGTATAAATGTATTTATAACATTTAGCCTTTCACAGTTGGGAATGGTAAAGCATTGGTGGATTGAACGTAAGAATGAAAAAAAATGGCTTAAAAAATTTTTAATAAATGGCATCGGGTTGATACTTACCTCGTTTATATTGATCTCGGTTACTATAATTAAATTTAGTGAAGGAGGTTGGATCACTATAATTGTAACGGGTTCATTAATTTTATTAGCATTTTATATAAAAGGGCACTATAAGAAGACAAGTGAACTTTTTACAAAATTAAATGAAATTGTAGATTCGGTTGAAGCCTCAATTTATGATATAAAAGAACATAAATCCGGTTCTAATGAACCAGCTCCAAATAAAACTGCTGCAATTTTAGTAAACGGGTTTAACGGTTTGGGCTTGCATACTCTTTTGAGTACAATTAAATTATTTAGCGGAAATTTTAGGAATTACATTTTTATACAGGTTGGTGCTATTGATGCGGGAAACTTTAAGGGGATAGATGAAGTGAAGAATTTAAATGACTATGTAAAAAAAGAAACTGATAGGTATGTTAATTTTATGCAGAAGAATGCTTACCATTCGGAAGCTTTCACATCTATTGGAATTGACGTAGCTGAGGAAATTGAAAGAATTCTTCCCGAAATATTAATTAAATATCCGAATGTTGTTTTTTTTGGAGGTCAGATCGTCTTTCCTAAAGAAACTTTTGCCAGCCGGTGGCTGCATAATTATATAGTATTCATTTTACAAAAAAAATTCTATAGGAAAGGTATTCCATTTGTAATTTTACCAATAAGGTTGTGAATCTTATCTATTGATATTGAATTCCTAAAACAATAAAAAAGTCTTGAAAATGTCAAAAGGAAATATTTTAGTAGTCGATGATGAAGAAGATTTGCGGCATCTTCTTTCACGTCTTATAAGCTTAGAAGATTTTAAAACATTTGAAGCTAATGACGGTAAAACCGCTTTAAATTTATTATTGAGAGAAGATTTCCAGGTGATAGTAACTGATGTTAAGCTTCCTGATGTAAGCGGAATAGATCTTATCCATGAGTTTAGAAGATTAAACCCAAATGCTGAAATTATTGTATTAACAGCTTATGGAACTATTGAAGACGGCGTGAAAGCAATTAAAGAGGGAGCCTTCGATTATATAACAAAAGGAGATGAAGATAATAAAATAATTCCACTGGTAGAAAAGGCATTTGAAAAATCCAGGATGAAATATAGAATTGAACAATTAGAAAAAAGAGTAGGGGAAAAATTCCACTTTGATAATATAACCGGGACATCAAAAGAAATAAAAGAAACAATTGAAATTGCTAGAAAGGTTGCACAAACCGGTGTACCTATTCTTCTGCTGGGAGAAACCGGGAGCGGGAAAGAACTTTTTGCTCAGTCAATTCATAATGAAAGTAATAGAAAAGATTATCCTTTTGTTGCAATTAACTGCAGTGCAATAGCTAAAGATTTACTTGAGTCTGAAATGTTTGGTTATAAAGCAGGAGCTTTTACAGGAGCTGTTAAAAATAAAAAAGGTCTTTTTGAAGAAGCAAATTCAGGAACTATCTTTTTAGATGAAATTGGAGAAATGGATTCTTCACTTCAAGCTAAACTCTTAAGAGTGCTTGAAACAAGTTCGTTTATTAAACCCGGTGATACTAAACCTTCCGAAGTAGATGTTAGAATTATTACCGCAACTAATAGAGATCTTGAAAAGGAAATTGAAAGAAATAATTTCAGAAAAGATTTATATTATAGGATAGGAGTTGTTAAAATTGAAATCCCGCCTTTAAGAAACAGGAAAGAAGATATTGAACCTTTAGCTCAATTTTTTATTAATGATTTTTCAAGAAAAATGAAACGCATCATAAAAACAATCGATAAAGATTTTTTGGATAAATTAAAAGAGTATGATTATCCGGGCAATATAAGGGAGTTAAAGAATGTAATTGAAAGAGCAATAATATTAATGGAAGGCGATATATTAAAAAGTTCTTCTTTACCAAAAGAATTTTTTAAAGAGGAAATGAAAAAGAATCAGTTAAGTGCTTCCCTAAAGATGGATGAAATTGAAAAACACCATATTCTAAAAGTTTTGCATCAAACGAACGGCAACAAAACTAAAACCGCAGAAGCTCTGGGGATAGGTTTAACTACTCTTTACAGGAAACTTCAGGCGTATGGTTTGGAATGATTTTTATTTTATTCAACATCTAAGATTTTTCTTCTTATCCTACCATTTTGAAAAAACTTCCCTTCTATTTTGAAATGATAATAATCATTCTCGTTTCAGTCAAATCGTAAAATTATCGATATACAACTAAAATTGGATATTATTTTTTTTGCATCCAATACTGGCACTTAAAATGCTTTAATTGATTAATCTATGCTTGCTATACACAAATTAAAGGTTGATGCCATGAAACCTGATTTTGATGAAAAAAAAGAAATGTTAAAGAACAAGCTTCTTTACCTTAGACATAAAATGGCAAAGTTTTTTGACTGTGATGATGCCTTTATAAAATTCTCTGATCCTATTTATAATAATGACAGGTTTAAGATCAATGCTGTATTAACTATTATCACTAGGGAAGTAAACAGCTTGAATACACTGTATGGGAACACTTATTATTTCGATTTTGAAGGTGAATATATAAAAAGAGAGGGAATTTGGTATGAAGGAAATTTTTACAATTATGATGAGTTAAATGATTTTTTCCAAAAAATTTCTTTAGG
>CAVUOL010000011.1:0-22847 GCA_963742995.1 uncultured Ignavibacteriales bacterium | reverse complement strand
ATGTCAAGATATCTACAATATTTTTTGATTCGGGAGTAGCTGGTTCGCTCAAAATAAATAAACTGTTTAGTGTTCGCTTCCTCGATTGTCTCAATAGTCTGCAGAAATACATTTTTTAGAAGTCCAAGGTTTTGAAATTCAATAAATGGTGTAAGCTCATCGAAAACTATTCTGTTTGGATAATATTGTTTAACTAATGCAGCAATGTCTGTTAAGTACTCAAGAAGATATTCATCGACTTTTTCCCGCTGAGTATTGGAAGATGGTGTCACTCTGACTACAATAATTAGATTTTCATCCATGCACTTCTGAAGATCAAAATCAATTGATGCTGCATGAATCATCAAATCTTTTGGACGCATTGTGGTAAAATACAGACAGACTTCTTTCTGTTTTACACATTCAATAGCATATTGTATCCCTAGTAGAGTCTTTCCTGATTTATGCTGTCCAATGAGAAAGTACGTACCGCCTCGATATAAATCCTCCCCAAAATTTGTCTACAAGGGAAATACCGGAGGGTATAATTTATATTTTTTTCTTCGTAGCCCTGTTTTAGTGAAGTACTAATTCTTATTCTAATACCATTTCGTATGCCGAACAAAATTTCCCTCTTTTTACAGTTTAACGATAAGATACGTCATCGTTTTTGGTAATTAAGAGACAAAAGATTGGCTATCTGTATCAGAATGTTACAAATGGAGGGGTTATTTGTTTTCCTCAACAGAAACGGATAATAAATGATTCAGAATAAGAATTCTTATTTATTTTACCCGCAACTCTTATATTTTTTCTCTCCTATTAAATATAAAAAAAGAATTTATTTATATTCTTTTTGAACCTGGACTTTTTTGTCTTTAGCGAAATTAGTCCCGATTATATCATCCCATACTGGAGAACTTACTCCATATCCTTTTGTAAAATCTTTGTAATGGTGTTTCATGTGATGGTTTTTTATAAAAAGCCAAAATTTACTATGCATATTATAATGATGTATTGCATAATGGGTCATGTCGTAAAAAATATATCCGATAATAAAACCAACAAAAAAAGGTGATACTAAAACGCTGCCTAAAATCAATTTAAATAAAAAATAAAATATAATAGCAAGAGGTATGCTAACTGAAGGCGGCATAACAAGTCTTTTGGAATCATTCGGGTAATCATGATGAACTCCATGAAAAATGAAATGCACCTTTTTACCCAACTCGCTTTTAGGAACAAAATGAAAAATAAATCTATGCAAGGTGTATTCTGTCAGTGTCCAGACAACAATACCGAGCAGCATTAAAGATAAAATCGTAATAATCATTAGCGAATATAAAGCAATCGAAACGTAAAGAAAAAAAGTAACAACAGGTAAATAAATAAATAATGGAACAGTAAAATGAATTTTGGATATGGCTTCTAAAAAATCATTTTCGAACATTCTAACTGTCTCGTCTTTATTAGATACGAATTGTTTTGTCATATGGAACCCTTTCAAGATTTATTAATCTTAAATAAATTTAATAATTTTATTTTCAATAGTAAAATAAGAACTTCACACTAAAAAATATTAAACTAATTAAACTAACTCAAAGTTCTTTGTCTTAAAATCTCGAAAAGAAAGACCCCAGTGGCTACAGACACATTTAAAGATTGTATTTTCCCATTTAATGGAATTTTTATCAAAAAATCGCAGTTATCTGATGTTATTTTTCTTATTCCTTTCTCTTCATTACCAACTATTAACGCAAGAGGAATTTTATAATCTATCTCGGTATAATCCCTGGAATTTTTAAGTGAAGAACCTGCTATCCAGAAACCCTTGTCCTTTAGGATTTTCAGCACTTGAGAAAGGTTATTAACCACCGAAATCTTTAAATGTTCTGTGGCTCCAGCAGAAACCTTAGCTACTGTGTGATTTATGGGCGCACTATTATGTCTGGTAAGTATTATTCCATCCGCTCCTGTACATTCTGCCGTCCTTAATATCGCACCAGTATTATGAGGATCTTGAATAGAATCTAAAATAACTATTAAAGGATATTCAGATCTTTTTGACGATTGAATAATTTCCTCAATGCTAAAATATTTTTGTGTGGATTTTAATGCTATTACACCCTGAGAATTCTGACTGGATGTAAAAGCCTTAAATCTTTCTAAAGGAATTTCATTACATTTTATCCCCTTTTTTTTCGAAGCAATTCTTATAATTTCAATAATCTTCCCTTTTTGTCCGTACAAAATATAAACCTGTTCAATATTTTCCCCTGAATTTATTGCTTCAAGTACCGGTTTTCTGCCAATTATAATATTCATATTATCTAGAAATAAACTTCGAAATCAATTTTATATATGAAGCCTGGTAGTAAATAGCAGGTTCGGTAATTTCCCATGATTTTTCCGGGTTAGAATTATTCCAATTTAAATAACATTTTTGAGGTGGCTGAACTAAAATATCTTTCCTGCTCCCATCATACCAGAAATTTGGCCCTCCGGGGACATAACCTGGAGGAGGATTACCATCCCATTTTGTTCCATGTCCAAACCAATCATGCCAGATTTTATCGGTACAATTCTCTGCTCCAAATTTGTACATATTACTAAGATATACAATTCCAAAAGGGTTTACTCCGTGGAAGTAATGTAATATTCCCAATGCTCTATTTCGGTATTTTGCTTCGTGACTTGGATCTATATTGTAAGTAATGAAATCATAATTTGCACTCCCGAGTGCTGCACGTGGATTATTAGAACCCCATGTGTAAAGTGCTCTTGGTATATAAGCCATGTAAATATCAGCTTTTGGCTGAAATTGATATATATCGAGACTAATTCCCTGCTTTAATCTATGAGAAATAATCTCTTTTTTTGTATTCTCATCTGCACTAGGAAGTGATGTATAATAAAATAGTGCATCTCCTTGATGGCTGAAATAAAGGAATAGATACGTATCATAATAAGAAGCAATCACATAAAACCTGTTTTTTACTATATCGTTATACACTTCTTCACCTGTTAACGCAAATAAATAGATCGCCGATACTATTTCCATTTCATCCTGTCTGGCAAAACTACAATCGGCATCTCCTGATTTGATTTCCTGACTATCACAGTTTTCTGATCTGGGATTGTTTTGATACCAGTCCCAAGCTCTAATTGCTCTTAATCTTAACTCATCTGCATATTTTTGTAAAGTAGGAAATTTCGAAAAAACTATAGCTGCATGAGCAAACATCCCGGCTGTTGCTATAGTTGATGACGAACATTCCGGTCCATAATAACGCGGACGTCTATCTTTACTTGGAGGTGATACTACATTGTAATCTATATTACCCATTTTAATTAATACGCCACCGTCATCCTGTTGCATTTTTTTAACCCAGTCAAGTTCATATTTAACTTCATCCAGGATATCAGGTATATTATTACCCGATTCAGGAATATTAAAATCATCCGAAAAAATTTGCGGGTTTTGTTCATATGCAGTCAATAACATATGAACCGGACTATCGGCAAATGTAACATATTTATTATAGTCCCCAGCATCCATCCAGCCGCCGGAAAGTTCTTTTACAGTTGAAAATTTATTTTTATCATTTACGTATCTTGCTTCCATATCCTGATCTTTCCCCCTAAATGCTGCACTATCTATCCATGGTTCTTCTGCATATGGTTTTTCTTTGGGGCTGTTTAAGCGTTGATAATAGTATACACGGCATGCCGCTTTTAAAACATCTTTATATACATTCTGACCTATTCTGAATTTATGCGAACCTACTTTTTTCCCTTTATCATAAATGAAATATTCACCTTCTATATTTACCTGAGTAAAATCGAACCACCATCCCTTGTCTCCGGCAGTAAAATCTGTAGCCCCATTATTCCATTGAACTAATTTCCCCGAATATACAATTTCATCATTATCCCATTTACGTACTTCATAAACAGAATCCGGAAAAAAATTATCTTTAGCATTAAATCCGGATTGAGGATCAATGATTATAGCTATTTTTTGATCATTTAATCTGTAACCAAATTGATCAATCATAATATATTTTTCAATTTTATCTGGTTCAGCAGCCGTATAACTGATTAGACTATAAAGTAATATTAGAAAGAAATTAAATATTTTATTCTTACTCATGGTTATTTTTGAATTTTGAAATCTTAATTTATTGGGATTTTAACAATAGTAAAGTTACCATTCTTAATGCTTTACTTTTGGCAAAAACCATATATTAAACTTGTTTATTAACCTTGTAATTCTTATCCCATAATAGCTGAAATTTCATTGTCGGTTTTTAACTTGCTCAAATGGATAAAATTTCCCTCTAATTCATCCCCGTTAATAACTATTTTACAAACGCCCTTTTGAACTTTATTCCTCATTTTTAATCAATATATTAAGCTTTTTATTTCTGAAGATCCTGACAATTTTAATCTCCTTCCAATCGGAAGGTATACATGGATCTATTTTAATACCTTCATAATCAGGTTGGATTCCTAATATATATTGAGCAGCAGTATAGTACGCCCATGAAGCTGTACCGCTTAACCAGGGTAATCGTGATGCTCCATAACGCGGACTATAAATACTGTTTGTGAACTGAGCGTATACATAAGGTTCCGTTTGTCTCACTTCTGCTTTTGTATTATATGCTGAAGGCATAAATTTCCTGAAATATTCATAAGCACGGTTACCATTACCTGCCAGCGTTTCTGCTATAACAACCCAGCTTTGTGTATGCTGAAATATTGATGCATTCTCCTTCATACCCTTATTAAATAACCTTGATTTAATTACTTTTGGATCAGTCCTCTCAACAGGTGGGTCGTTTATCATTATCCCGTAATCTGTAGATAGTTTTTCATAAATCACATCTAATAACTTTTCGGATTTATCTTTTGATATATGTCCGCTTATTATTGACCACGGCTGCGGCTCTAAAAATATTGATGCTTCATCATTTTCTTTAGAGCCATATTTCAACCCATCTGCTCTATACGCTCGTAAATACCAGTCACCATCCCATGCATATTTTTCAATGTTTTCATCCAGTTTTTCTAAATGTCCTGCGGCCCATTTTGCTTCCTCGGGTTTATTTAATATCCCGGCAATCTCAATATAAGTTTTTAATGCATAACGTAATTGGAATGCAACAAAAGTCGTCTCTCCATCTAAGCCTAAAACAAGACAATCATTCCAATCTGCCGATAATCCGCATGGAAATCCATGTTTTCCGGAACGATTAAGATTAAACTGAATTGCACGCTTAAGATGGTCAAAGACTGTATCCTCACCTCTGTCTGCATATGGTAAAATTTTGTTGTAAAAAGAAATATCCCCTGCTTCCTTCACATAAGCCGGAATTGTATTAAATAGCCACATACAATCATCAGACCGGTACTCCTCTTCCTCCGGAGCATGTTCACTTCCCGGTTTATGAGCAAATGGTTTTACTACCGGAATTGCTCCTCCGCTTGATACCTGACCGGTAATCATTAATTCCAGTCTTTCTCTTACCTCATCAGGAATCGCATGAATTATACCAAGCATATCCTGAACTGTATCACGATAGCCTAAACCATCCCGTTCGCCTGAATATACTAAACTTGCAGCACGTGACCATGCAAATGTCATTAAATTATTATAAGGATTCCAAACATTAAACATACTGTTAAATTCTGCATCTGGTGTTTCGGCTGTTAATCCTTCAATTTTTGAATGCCAGTATCTCTTTAATTTTTCAAATTCTTCATTAACTTTTTTGGGTACTGCAAATTCTTCAAATGCTTTTTTACCTTCCACTGCCGCTGCTCCAATTCCCATTATAACAATCAATTCTTTCGACTCTTCCGGAAAAAGTTCAATATCAGTCTGCAATGTGCCGCAGCCATTATCACCCACAGCAATAGAATTCCTGCATTTACCTTCTTCTACAACAATTGGATTAGCGTACGTGCGGTACGGCCCGAGAAAAATTTCTCTGTCTGTATCAAATCCTTTGAATTCACCTCCTGAAATTGCTAAATATGTATGCCTCCCCTGCCCATCATCTTCAAAATTTTCCGGCATCAAAGGCATATAAACATTTGTACCATGGTCTATTATATTATCGACAACATCCATTTTAAGGATGTATTGCGAATACTGCAGGTTATTTAAATCCTGTGATAACTTCCAATTATTAGTGTATTCAACAAATGTGAATATACTCAGATATCTTTTCTCTTTACTAAGATTGGTAATTCTTAATCTCCAAATTTCATCAGTATGACCGAGTGGAACAAAATAGAGAGTTTCCGTTTTTATCCCCGAATATTCCGAACTAATCTTAGTATATGCAGTGCCATGTCGGCATTCAGATTTGTATTTAGCTAATGATTTGCCTACAGGCTGCCAGCTAGCCGACCAATAATCTTTATCCTTTTTATCATGAATATATATATACCTTCCCGGCTGGTCCATTGGAATAGAATTAAACATCATTCTCATAAAACGTCCTTGAGCAGCCGATTTATAAAAGCTGTATCCACCTGCATTATTGGTAATAATTGCACCATATTCTGTAGAACCAAGATAATTACTCCATGATCTTGGTGTATCAGGCCGCTCAATTATATATTCCCTATTCTCATCATCAAAAAATCCAAATTGCACTTACTTTCCTCCAATTTGATAATGGTATATTTGTTTATCCATACCGCAAATTTATAACTTTGAAATTATTTTTTTCTTTTTTTTAGCTGTTCTTGCTGATGAAGTAAAAATTGCCGTTAATTCATTCGATTCGAAATCCGAAATTATATACCCTTATTCGGATGTGCTCTTATATATTCAATTAGTTCATCAACCTGAGCAAATGCCAAAGCAGAATAAGTATCCGCTGCCCCATAAAAGATTGCCATCCTTCCTGTATCTGAATCCTGTAAAGTAGCACATGGAAATGTAACATTTGGTACAAAACCACTCGTTTCATAAGGTGCCTCTGGAGTCAAAATATAATTCTCACAATCAGCTATAACATTCCAGGGTTCATCAATGTCCAATAGAGCTGCACCCATACTATAAATAAATCCGCTGCACGTTGTACAAACACCATGATAGATCAACAACCACCCTTCAGTAGTTTCTATTGGTACCGGGCCTGCCCCTAATTTTGTATTCTTCCACCAGTAATGGCTTGTTTTCATTACCAATCTGTGTTTTCCCCAATAAGTCAAATCAGGACTTTGACTCAAATATATATCTCCAAATGGTGTATGACCATTGTCGCTTGGGCGGTTCAGTAATATATATTTATTCTTTATTTTTCTCGGAAATAAAACTCCGTTACGGTTAAATGGTAGAAAAGCATTTTCAAGTTGAATAAAAGTATTAAAATCATTTGTCCTCGCTATTCCAACTGTCGGACCATTAAAATAATTACACCAGGTGATGTAATATGTATCTTCAATTTTTACTATTCTCGGATCATAACCATAAAGAATTGGTTTTGAAGGTTTACCCTCATCGTTTATAAATTTTATATATCCTTCTTCAATTTCCCAATGAATTCCGTCCTCACTCTTACCTAAATGTAATTGCGGATAACCGTTTTTGTGGTCTGCCCTGAAAATTCCAATAAATTTCCCTCTATATGGAACAATGGCACTATTAAAAATCCTTAAAGAATCTTTTAATGTTTCTCTACCGATAACTGGATTATTTTTATATCTCCATACTACCCCGGAATAATCCTCCGGTTTTTCCTGCCATGGCATATTTTCTAAAGAATCTCCAATAATTGTTTTTTTCATTTTTATCTTCCTTCAAAGTAATTCTCCAATAATATTTTCGAATCATCGATTATCATTTAAGCTAAAGCAGGTTCTTCACCGTTTTCTTTTCTTCTTTTATTAAGCTCGGATACAATTTCATCGACACGTTTATCATTTAATGGATATAAAAGTAAAAGTATGATTGATAAAACTCCAAATGCTGCAGGAATCAAACTAAACAGCAGAATTAAACCTCTTAAACTTTCCTGCGATTGAGCTTCATTAGGCACAAATCCAACCTGAGACATAAGATTTAATGCCACAAAAGCTCCAAATGCCCAACCGAATTTCTGTGACATTGTTGAAGCAGAAAAAACTAAACCTGTTGCTCTACGTCCGCGTTTCCATTCACCATAATCGGCAGTATCTGCATACATAGCCCAGATTATAACACTAAGCGGACCGCCTGTAATTGAGCCGGTTATTTGGAAAAGGAATATCAATCCCATCTGATTTGGTCCTAAAAAATAAAACGCTGCTGTACTTACGATGGCTATTATAAATAATGTAACAAACGCTTTTTTCTTTCCTACTTTCTTTGCAAACCAGCTGACTCCTAGCACTCCAATAAATGAAGAAATTTGTCCGATAGTATTAAATACTGATGTTATTGTTTCAAAATCGTATGTATCGTTTCCCATAAAAGGGAGTGAAAGCTTTTGGGAGCCGATTACGTATTTAAAATAATGAACTGTCACACTGCTTCGAACTGCAACAAAGAGTATAAAAGTAATAGTAGTAGCTAAAAGAATTAACCATGGCTTGTTTGTTAATAATTCAAAAATATCTCTTTTTACTGATGATTTTTGAGATTTTGGAGGTTGTACACGTTCATTGGTTCCTTTAAAAGCAATCAAGAAGAAAATAATTGCTGCAATACCATATATTACAAAAGATAATTGCCACCCTTTCGCAGGATTTGTTCCTCCAAGTGCTTTACTCATTGGCAGTAAGGTTGCCGATACAATAATACCCGCAGAAAATGCAAATAGGAATTTAAATGAAGAAACGGAAGTGCGTTCATTTGAATCAGGTGTGATAACCCCAAGCAATGCAGTATACGGGATATTTATTGCTGTATATAGCATCATAATAAGAATAAATGTCACATATGCCCAAATTAGCTTTCCCTGTGGTCCAAAATCTGGAACTGTAAAAGTTAATACTCCCACTACTGCAAATGGAACGCAAATCCAAAGCAAATATGGCCGGAAATGCCCCCATCGCGTTTTTGTACGATCCGCTATTATTCCCATCATTGGATCGTTTATTCCATCCCAAATTCGGCTAACAATAAATAAAGTTGCAGCCGCTCCAGCGGGTATTAAAAATACATCAGTGTAGAAATAAGTTAGGTATAGCATAAATGTCTGCCAGTAAAGTACTGATGCTAGGTCCCCGAATCCGTAGAAAAACTTCTCCTTAAAAGGCAGTTTTTGCATCACTTCACTCATATAACCCTCTCCAAATTAAATTTCTATTTAGTCTCTCTCTCTAATATATTTTCGAATATCTATTCTCTTCATCCCTGCTTTTTCTGCCGCAATTAATCCCGCATCTCCATCTTCAAAAACCAGACACTCTCCCGGAGATAATCTTAACTTTAAAGCAGCTGCATTAAATATATCCGGATCTGGCTTTGGCCTGTATGGATCATCGGCAGTTAATACAAATTCAAATAAGTTTAATATACCAAGAACTTTTAATTCGGTTTTTACAATTTTACCAACACTTCCCGAGACAACTGCAAGTGGTAATTTACTGTAATAAGATTTAGCAATTTTGACTATTTCCTCTATCGGCTTTACTGCTTCAATATTTTTCATAAAAAATTCATGTTTAGTATTGACCATTAAAGCGGGATCAATATTCATATTAAATTTTTTATTATATAAATCAATTATTTCGATCTCTTTCATTCCTTTAAGCGAAAAAAGAAAGTCCTCGTTATAATATGTATCAAATTGCTTGAATGCTCCTTTCCATGCATCCATATGCAATGGCATCGAATCCGCTAATGTTCCGTCACAGTCAAAAATTAATCCTTTTATATCAGAACCGATAACAATCTCTTTCATCAAGAATATCTCTGATTAATGATGTGAAAGCTCCCTCCCAATTAGAAAAGAAAAAATTAATATGGTAAGAATTCTTAATTACCAGCCCTATATGAATAATATAAATCATTCCATCGTAATTCTTTTTTGAATTCATGTATGTTTGTTGACTCATTGATAAACAAATATTCAATATCTGCTATTTCAGCAAAATCTTCTAAATACTCTTGTGTAATTGATTGACTGAAACCCGTATGATGAGCTCCTCCCGCCAAAATCCACGCAGTTGCAGCAGTCCTTAAATTCGGTCTAGGTACCCAGATCACTCTGGCTACAGGCAATTTAGATAAAGGTGCATCTGCTTTTACAACATCTACTTCGTTAACAATCATCCTGAATCTGTTCCCCATATCTATTATCGAAGCATTCACAGCTGGTCCTTCATGAACGTTAAAAACTAAACGCGGAGGATCTTCCTTTCCTCCTATCGATAAGGGTTTAATCTCTAAATTCGGTTTTCCCTCCGCAATTGATTCGCAAACTTCAAGCATATGCGCACCCAGTACTTTCATACCGGAAGGATCCAGATGATAAGTATAATCTTCCATAAAAGATGTGCCACCTTTTAATCCATTTGTCATAACTTTCATCGCTCTGACCAGCGCAGCGGTCTTCCAATCTCCTTCAGCACCAAATCCATATCCCTCAGACATTAATCGCTGAACAGCCAATCCTGGTAACTGTTTTAAGCCGTGAAGATTCTCAAAAGTAGTTGTAAATCCAATAAAATTATCTTGCTTTAAGAACTCCCTTAATCCCAATTCAATCTTAGCCGCTTCTCTCAATGAAGAATATTTCTCACCGTCTTTTCTTAAAATCTTATTGACTGTATACTTTTCTGAATATTCGGATACAAGTCTATCTACTTCTTCTTTACTTACTGACTTCATTGATTCCGCTAGATCCCCTACTCCGTATCCGTTTACAGAATATCCGAACTTCATTTGAGCTTCTACTTTGTCTCCTTCAGTAACTGCAACCTCTCTCATATTATCCCCAAAACGTGCAATCTTCCCTCCCTGAGCATCCCTCCAGGCGCATGCTGCTCTTATCCATACAGCTAACTCTTTCTGAACTTCTTCATCTTTCCAGTGCCCGGTTATAACTTTCCTGTTTTTTTTCATCCTTGTACATATAAATCCAAATTCCCTTCCACCATGTGCAGATTGATTAAGGTTCATAAAATCCATATCAATTTCATTCCAGGGCAAGTCCCTATTAAATTGAGTATGAAGATGAACCATTGGCTTATTCAAAATTTTCAAACCATTAATCCACATCTTTGCAGGTGAAAATGTATGCATCCACGTTATTAAGCCGATACATTTTTCAGAATTATTTGCTTCAAGACATAATTTGTAAATTGATTCAGGAGTTGTTAATATAGGCTTAAAAATAATTTTACTAGGTATATTAGATGATTTATTAAGTTCTCTTACTATAACTCTTGAATGTTCTGCAACCTGTTTTAATGTTTCTTCACCATAAAGATGCTGACTCCCTGTAATAAACCATGCTTCATACTTTTTTAAATCTATCATTTTTTCCCTTCGTAGCACAGACATTCTTGTCTGTGCATATTAATGACTATTTATGTTTTGCAATTATGAAAACTCATCACATAAATAACTATTTGACCAATCTTTCCAATTTTCAACTAAATTTGCTTTAACAGGATTATACATAATATACTTCATAATTCTGACAAGTTCTTCTTCATCTCTAATAATATGATCATAACTCTCGGATTGCCAAAGAGCACCGGTTCTGTTTAAAATTTTATTTATCTCATTTGCTAAAAATCCCTTTATAACTTTCATAAATTCAGTTGGAGATTTACTGCTTTCAATTAATGAAAATAGAATATGTACATGATTAGGCATTATACAAAAACATATTAAATTATACTCTTTTTTATCAAAATAAAAGAGTGAGGTTTTAACGATTTCAGCTACCTTTTCTTCACATAAATATTTAGGTCCGAATAAAGCTAAATTTAACATCTGGTCGTATTTTGAGAAAAAGATTTTTTGAGATTTATATAAGTCATCCCTATTTTTTATTTTAATATTTCTCTTAACAAATCTTTTTAATTCAATAATTTTTTCTAATGGTAAACTGTCTTTTAATCTATAAGTAATAAAATATGTTGCATTCGGAACATAAATATGAGGAAGATTTCTTCTATGATAATGCACTTCATTAAACATAATTCCGTAGCACAGACATTCTTGTCTGTGCACATAAAATTTTTATTAAGATATTTTTTTATTAATTTATTAGTTATCAATAATTAATAAAAGCGTATCACAATTGCCCGTAATAAGCATCTTCACCATGCTTACGCATATGATGCTTTTTTAATAAATATTCCGGCAAACTTTTTAATTCCGGTTTTAGTAATAGGCTGTTCAAAGCCATCTTTGCTACCTTTTCCAGAACTAGATTATTCTTTACAGAATCTTCAGGATCATTCCCCCATGTAAATGGAGCATGTCCTGCTACTAAAACTGCTGGAATAGATATTGGGTCGAGATCCTTAAATCGTTCTATTATTACTTTCCCGGTATTCAGTTCATAAGCCTGTATTAACCTCTTCTTCCGAAAGGAACCTGGTAACCGGAATATTCCCGTAGAAATTATCTGCATGTGTTGTCCCGAAACAGGGTATTTCCATTGAAGCCTGCGCAAATACAGTCGCATATTCACTATGACTGTGGGTAATTCCGCCTGCAGCTTGAAATGCCCTGTATAATTCAAGATGGGTAGCAGTATCAGAGGAAGGTTTCAAATTCCCTTCTACTTTTTTACCTTCCATATCAACAACCACCATATCCTCAATTTTCATCTTTTCATATTCAACGCCGCTCGGTTTTATTACTATAAATCCTTTTTCACGGTTTATACCGCTGACATTACCCCATGTCAAACTCACCAGACTGTGTTTTACCAGCAGTAGATTAGCATTTAATACTTTTTCTTTTAGTTCCTCTAACATTTGTTCTCCTTACAAGCCTTATCTCTAATGTCTAGTAAATTTTTCATAACGTTGTGCATGCTGCCTGTCCATGTATCTGTACCGAATCCATCATGCAATTGACGGTAAAGAGCATATAATTTTTTATATACTTTATGACTTTCATCATTCGGTTCATAAACTTTACTAACCCCCGTCATGATTTTTTGAGCTTGATATATATCTTTAAATCCGCTAATTTCTTCTCCTGCTGATACAGCACCGAATATTGCTGCTCCTAATGCGGGCGTCTGTTCACTCTTTGATATTTTCATTGGACGGTTGGTTACATCAGCATATATCTGCATTAATAAAGGACTTTTTACTGCTAATCCTCCGCAATTAATTATTTCATTTATTTGAACTCCATATTCTTCAATCCTATCAATTATCGTAAGTGCCCCAAATGCAGTCCCTTCAATCAGGCTGCGGTAAATTTCATGAGGTTGCGTATGGAGCGTCTGTCCTAAAAGTAGTCCTGTTAATCTGACATCCACAAGAATTGTACGATTTCCATTATTCCAGTCTAATGATAATAGACCGCTTTGGCCCGGTTTTAATTTACTCGCCGCTTTTTCAAGATTAAAAAATTTTTCATCTGTACTATTTCCGTATTTCTCAGGAACCAGATTATTTACAAACCAAAGAAATATATCTCCAACTGCAGACTGACCGGCTTCTATACCATAATAACCACCTATCACTGAACCATCCACTATTCCGCATACTCCTGGAATATCCGCAAGTTTTTCTTTATTTGGTGATATTAATATATCACATGTGCTTGTTCCAAGAATCTTAACAAGAGTACCCTTTTTTATTCCTGCTCCCACAGCTCCCATATGGGCGTCAAAAGCACCGACTGCAACACTTACATTTGTTGATAAGCCAAGTTTATCTGCCCATTCCTGAGAAAGAAATCCTTCCCTTTCATCTGAAGGGAATGCATTCGTATTTAGTCTCTTCCTTAATTCTCCTAATGAAGGAGAAACTTCCTTAAGAAATTCTTCGTCCGGTAACCCTCCCCAATTATTGTTGTACATGGCTTTATGCCCCGCTGCACATATGCTTCTTTTAATTCTATTTGGATTTGTATTGCCGGTTAGTACTGCAGGAATCCAGTCACATATTTCTATAAAACTATATGCCGAATTAAAAACTTCACTATTTTCTGCTCGGCAATGCAGTATTTTACTCCAGAACCATTCGGATGAATAAACCCCTCCTATTTTTGCAAGGTATTCAGGACGGATTTTTGATGCAGTATCTGTTATTAATTTTGCTTCAGCATGACTTGTATGATCTTTCCATAACCAAACCATTGCTGCCGGTATACTTTTAAATCTTTCCTGAAAACAAAGAGGCATTCCATTATTATCAACCGGCATAGGGCTGCTCCCGGTAGTATCAATCCCTATTCCTATTATATCATGGGGATTAAATTCTGTATCTTTTTTCTGCGCTTTTCTTAAAGATTCACCTATGGTTATTTCAATACCTGTTAAATAATCACTAGGGTTCTGTCTCGCTAAATTATGATCTCTAACATCAGTAATAATTCCGCTATCCCCTGATGGATATTCAAATACATCCTCTGCTATTTCATGCCCGCTGTTAATATCAACTATTAAAGCTCTGCAGGAATTCGTCCCGAAATCTAATCCAATTGAATACTTTCCCATATTATTTCACGAAAAATAAAGATATATTGCAATAATGAACAATACTAACAAAACCGATGCAATTACATCACCTCTTGACCAGCTGCTCCTGTTTTCTTTCTTTTGATCTCTGCTTGTGGTTGAATATGTTAATCCGTCTAATTTTTCATAACTCGGTACATTCGTCATATAGCTTACAATTACCATTACCGCAATGCTTATAAGAAAAATTAGAAGACTGTAATACTGGAAGAAAATATTATTTATTATCCATAAGAAAGAACCTTTTGTATATGTAGTCCCTAATAATTTTACCGGGGTATCTACCGCAAGTCTGAAAATTCCCATTAGAAATCCTACTATTAATGCTGCCATACAGCCTTTTGCGTTTAACCTTTTCCAGAATACGCCAAGGAAAAATACAACAAATATAGGAGGCGCAAGATATGCCTGAACTCCCTGTAAATAATCATAAAGACCTTTCCCTCCCTGAATTACTGGAATCCACAATAAACCGATTAGAACCATTACTCCTGTAGCTACCCGGCCCATCCAGACTAACTGCTTTTGAGAAGAATTAGGACGCAGCCTAGAATAAAAGTCCATTGTGAATAGTGTGGATGATGCATTAAATACTCCCGCTAATGAACTCATCAGCGCAGCTAAAAGCCCTGCTACCACTATCCCCCTTACCCCAACAGGAAGAACATAAGCTACCATTAACGGAAATGCTGCCTGTGCATTTTCTCGAATTATATGACCGTTTGCATCAAGTAATTGACTTTGTATTGCAGGAATAACTCCGTTCTTTGCGATTGCAAAACAAATTAAGCCAGGTATAATAAATATAAATACCGGTAAAAGTTTTAAGAACCCGGCTGCAATAGATCCCCTTCTGGCTTCGGTTATATTTTTTGCACTTATCGCTCTTTGGACTATATACTGGTCCGTTGTCCAGTACCATAAGCCAATTATTGGCGCACAGAAAAGCATCCCTAGCCATGGATAATTATCATTGAAATACCAGGCCATCTTACCGGCTTCCTTAATCGGTGCCCATGTACTTTCTATCCCGTGTGGTATCATTGGTTTCCATAGATTTAGCATCTCCGGACCTACAGTTGTTTTTAATACATCCCAACCCCCTAATGCATGTAATCCAAATATTGTAACAAGCACCGAACCCAATATTAAAATTATAGTCTGCAATGCTTCAGTATACGCAACAGCTCGCATTCCTCCTAATACTGTATATAACCCGGTTAATACTACAACTAAAATTGAACCTATCCAGAAGCTGTTCAAACCCATAAATCCAATATCCGGAAGAAGTACACTAAATACTATACCCCCAGCAAATATACCAACTGCTATCTTTGTAAGTATATATGCAACTAAAGAAATTACTGAGAGCAATGTACGTGCGCTTGGTGAAAATCGCCTCTCTAGAAACTCCGGCATTGTAAATACCTTAGAGCGCATATAAAATGGAACCATCACCCAGCCTAGTACTAGAAGACACCATGCATGAAGTTCATAATGTGCCAATGCTACTCCATCGGTTGCTCCTGATCCGGCTAAACCTACCAGGTGTTCTGATCCGATGTTCGATGCAAATATTGATGCACCCACTATAAACCAGCCTAAATGACGACCAGCTAAGAAATAATCTGTTGATGTTTCCTGCCGCTGCTTTATTACCCACCAGGCTAAACCTAATATGATAGCAAAATAACCCGCAATGATTACCCAGTCCAATGTTTGTAAAGTTGACATAATTATTTCCTTAAATGAACTATTAAGTTTTTAAATTATATGAGTTAATTCGACTTTTCTAACTTAAAGATCATCTTACCGAAAATTTGTATATTGTTGTCTGCGTGTACTCTTCCCCTGGCCTTAATACTACCGAAGGAAAATTCTTCTCGTTTGGGGAATCAGGAAAATGCTGGCATTCTAGGCATAATCCTGTCCTATATTTATAATAAATACCATCTTTACCTCTGTCTTTCCCGTTCAAAAAATTACCTGAGTAAAATTGAACTCCCGGCTCATCTGTTAAAACCTCCATAAATCTGCCGCTTGTAGAATCGTACAAAGTTACTCCTTCTTGCACCGTTCCATTATAATTATTTAAAACCCAGTTATGATCATAACCTCCGGCATATTTTAGCTGCTCAAAATCTTCATTTATCCTCTTCCCGATAGTCATTGGTTTCCTAAAATCCATTGGTGTATTTGTTACATCTTCAAGAACACCTGTAGGAATTAAAGTACTGTCTACCGGTGTATATTTATCTGCATCAATCATTAAAACATGGCCTAATATTGTATTCTCCCCCGGATTGCCGGTTAGGTTAAAATAACAATGGTTTGTGGGATTTAGTATTGTCGGTTTATCCGTTGTTGCCTTATAATCTATCTTTAATTCATTATTATCTGTCAGTGAATATGTAGCCCTAATTGTTAACTTACCCGGATAATTCTCCTCACCATCTTGACTTACATATGTTAATTCTAATGCATTATCATTAATTTCTTTTGCTTCCCATACTCTCTTATTAAATCCCTTATCACCGCCGTGTAAATGGTTCCCTCCGCTGTTAATTGCTAACTGGTATTCCTTTCCATCCAGTGTAAATTTCCCTTTATTTATTCTATTTCCAAATCGTCCTACTATTCCTCCGAAGTAAGAGCTCCCGTTCATGTAGCTCGATAAACTATCATATCCCAAAATAATATCCTCAACTTTGCCGTTTCTATCCGGTACTTCCAGTTTAACTACTGTTGCCCCGTAATTGATAATCGTTGCACTCATACCATTATTATTGGTCATTGTATAGGAATAAATCTTTTCACCATCCGGCATAGTGCCAAAAACTTTTTTCACCATATTTTTATCCTGTATTTTTATAAACGAAATAAATGCAAATGAAACTAAGAGTAATAGCAAGTTTAATATTTTTGTTCTCATCCTTTTTTCCTCTATTAAAGAATTGAAAAATAAACATTTTTGAAGGAAATATATATAAAACATTATTTTAATGTCAAAAATAATAAAAAGCATTTAAATTCTTTATAGTTTGAAAAATTATTTTATTTAGAAAGCCAACCGTTATTTATACGATTCCCATTAATATTTGTCTGATTCTTGAAAAATTCTTCCTGATGAATAATCTTTGTCTATGTATCAAGCATAAAGATTTTAAATAAAGGTTAAAAAGGAGAAAAGGAGTTGATATTTATTTCTATTTTTTTATATTAAAGTTTTAATTGGATTTTTTATAAATATAAAAGTGACTCCAATTGATATCTAACAGCCATCTAACAGCCGTTAAATCCGGTCTAACCCAAGGGTAGATCCGGATTGGAGCAATAATTGACTAAAGTTCATTTTTATTCCTTTATTGTAAATAAACCTGGATCTAGAATCGTTATTAAAAGAATTTTGAACACCGAAGGTGTGAAATTATTATAGATAATATAAAATAGCAGGTATGTCCTAGAGGCTAACCAAAAAGTAAAATTCCTTTAGAGGAGTTGCCATTAACATAATTTTGAACACCGAAAGTGTGATATTATTGTAGAAAATGAAAAGGAGAAGGAATATTCAAAGGGGCTGTCCAAAAAGTAATTATCAATTTAAAAATCAGTGAAAATCCGTTCAAATCTGCGTCATCTGCGTTCTATTTTTTATAAAATAATTACTTTTTGGTCAGCCCCGAAATAAATAATGAAAATTCCTCATTCCCATTTTTTTAGAAAATAATTACTTTTTAGTCACCCTCGAAATAAACGGGTAACTACATTGAAACTTTTTATTCCGCATGACTTGCAAATGGTATATATTTCTATCAGCTTAGAAGTTATAATTTTGCACAATCTAAAAGACTCTTACTGTTAATATGACTCATATCTTATGTAAACTGCTTGATAAACTAAATTCTAAAAGAATCAAAAAGGCTTTCTATTTTTATAGAATACTCTCCTTTTATTTGATTTTCGGATTTATTTATCAATTATCTGCTCAGACTAAACCACTATTTGGAAATTATAATTCCCAGCCCCGAATAAATGGTCATATTGATTCTGCTAGATTATTAAAAGGGTTAAAAGATCTGGGTGCTAATACATATATGTGGCTGATTAATGGAGGTCATGACTGGGAAGACCTTATAGCATTTCTGCCAAAGGCAAATAAGGAAGGGATTACTCTATGGGCTTATCTTCGCCCTCCTACTGAAACTCCGCCTGCTGATCCTGAAGCACCATATTCTGAACCGTATAAAGATGATTATATCGCTTGGGCAGAGGCAATAGCAAAGCTGTCAATTCAATACCCCAATCTTCTCGGATATGTGATAGACGATTTCTGGTATAATACTCCTGGATTCGAAAGAGGAACTTTATTTTCTACAAGTTACATTAAACATATGGTATCTGCTGGAAAATCAATTAATCCTAAATTAAAGTTCTATCCTTTATTATATTTCCGCCAAATTGATCTATCATTTATCGATAGCCTTTCAGCTTTTATTGACGGAGTCGTTGCAGCATATCCGGGACAAATAAAAGATCAATTAACAACTAATGATTCCCTGGCTATTGTTAATGCATTGAGCTTTACAAATGATCAGTATCAAGTAATTTTAGCTTCTCTTCCAAAATCAAAATATTCTCCCAAAGGTGATTATGGATTTGCATATAAATATATGAAAGTAACTGACCCTTCCAATGCTGTTATTAATTTATCCCATCATTCCGATAGAGCAGTAAATTTTGGACATTTCCCCTTCGGATATCATAAAATTCAAATTCGCATTGATGATAAAGTAATCTGGAATTACGATGTCATCGATAGCAATGGGACTTCCATAATTAATCTTTCAAAATATTTATCCGGCAAAAATACTTGTAAGCTGAGTGTAGGATTGTATAATAATTTAGGTGTATCCAATTATTATGTTAATACAAAACTTCAAATTATATCAATGTCAGGAATTGAATATACCAGTCCTGAATGGAAAACAAATATATTTGATGAATATAAAGTTATTGTTCGAAGTGGAAATAATAAAAGACACCTGCCTTTAATTGTTATGCCTCCGGCTAATGTTTCACAATATTTAAAAAGATATTCCGATATGGCAACATCTTATAATATTGCAAAACGCATTAATACAATAACTAATTTTTTAAATAATGGACGAATTGAGGGAATTGTAACTTACGTCCTTGATATGGACGCTAAAAGTGATGTGTTCAAAGAGGTAAGAAAAATTTTTAAGTCAGTACGGGAGGGAAATAAGAAATGAAATTGTAAGGACAGCTGTAATTGGCTATTCTATAATAAAAATAAATCTTTTATGAACTCCTCGCTCCCTTAAATAAAATATTATTAAAACAGCGAATTAAATAATTTACATCGGTTCTCAAGGGATTCTTAGAATATGAGTCTAGATACCTTTCTTCAGATTCCATTATTTCATTGAAGGTTTTGGGGATATCTGCATAAAAAGGCGGTATTAAACCTGGTTTGCATTTTAATCTCTTTTGCTTTAATTCTTCTCTGTATAAACTAAAATAATGATTACTTAGTGGTCTAAATCCAACCAGCTTTAAATCTCCTTTTATCCAGTTGTAAAGCATCGGCAGTTCATCTAACCATAGCTTCCTTAATATATTCCCCCATATTGTTATTCTGAAATCATTCTTAAATTTACCCCCATCCTTTAAATTAAATTTCTCATATATAAATTCCTGAAGATATTCTGCATATGGATACATGGTCCTCAACTTATATACATATATTGGCTTTCCATTCTTTCCCAGTCTTTTCATCTTAAATATTAATCCTGTTGATACTGTTATATTTGCCGGTTCTTTTATTTTTCTTGCAATAAAATACATTCGATTGTCTATGATTTTAAGATGAAGAATCTCAAATCCGCAGTAATACATCCTCCCTAATCCTTCTGCAAGTGATAGTGCTTTCTTATTTTCTCCGGTTATCATTAAATAAAATTTATTTAATACCGGGACACTTGCAAATATACTATTCCATATAAAATCGATAAAATAAAATAGCTGTGCAAAATAATAAGGGTATTTCTTTAGATAAATCTGATGACGGAGATATGAGGTTTCAAGATTACCTGCAAAAATGCCGTTGCTCATTAATTTCTTATTTATCTCAATAAGATAATCATTGATTGAGCTTACATCATTTATACGTTGAAGGTTTATAAAAATCTGAAGACTTCTTTCAGGCAGATAATCAATATTGGAAATATTATCCGATTTCAATATCATTGAATAAAAATAATCAAAAGAATTTAGATCTATACTGTCATTTAAAAACTCATATAATTTGGGTAATCTCTTAAGAGAGAAATTTTTTAACAATTCACTAAATGATTTAAACTCCTGTAAATTAAATGCAGATTTGTAATGATTAGTTATATCCGGTATTGTTTCATTAAGAAGGACATCTCCTGATACATATTTCACCGGGAATTTATCAATGTTGGAAACTAAGGTCCTATGCTTTTTTATATAATAATAACAAGATATCCCTATAAATGATAGTACTGAATAGACGATTACCCCATATAGAATTGTAATGATTGAATTCATTTCCAACCTGTTGATAAAAGTTGAAAATGCTATGAGGGCTAAAATAATTACATATGATTTGAAATATTGCCAGATAAAAGATAAATAATCCTTTTTCCTTAATTCAGGATGAAAACCATGGCCCCAGAACGAACCTACAAACCAGCTTAAATATAAACTGATAAATAATAGTAAATCATAACTATTAAATAATGAATAATCTTTTAATTTATAGAAGATAAATAAATTTATAATTCCATATAAAGAGACCTCAAAAGTAAATGCTTTATTGCTGTATTTAGGATAAATATTTACCAGGCTGAATCTATATTTGTTCTTATATAGAAGTGTAATGATTTCAATTGTAAAGGCAAGGAGCAGTGAATTTAAAATGACAAATCTTGAAACTCCTATTAAATTAAGATTAAAAATTACTAAGGATAAAATACCCAGCATCAAGAAAAACGAAATTGTATATGTATACAATCTGTTTAATAATAATATGTCCTCTCTTACTTTATATTTTCTCGAAGCAAAAACTGCTGCTGCCCAGGATATCATAAAAGCAGCATAATATATATCATAACCTTCATCCGGAAATAATGTCCCTTTATGAAGATATAGAGATACGAAAAAGCAAATCGTATATAATATGAAATTATATATTATCTTTCGAAACACATTATGCCTTTATATTATAGTCTTTTATTAAAATTGGAATTTTTCGTATAAAATAATTTCGCTGAACTAAGAGGTGTTTGAAAATGCTTGTTTGAATTGATTTATAAAATTTCCGTCGTGCCGATCAAAAAAATACTTAGTGCGACTTTGTCTCTTAGAGACTTTGCAGCTGCCTGCTCTAAAAATTTACAGCCTTTTGTAAATCTTTCTCATTGATTCTGATATATTTCTGCTGGGGCACAAAACCACTTTTTAGTATATCCAGGCTTCTCGGGTAATTCTCAAATAACCAGGTCATAAATGAACTTACATCTATTGTTTCTGATAACATCCTTTCTCTCCTTTTTCCCCACTCCTCTTTTATGTTCTGCATCGATAGCAGTTCATCTATTTTATTAAATAATCCCTCCGGTTCCGTGGTCCTTATTCCATAGGTCAATCCATATTTATGCTCCAGTTCTTCCAGATAACCCAGCTTTCCCACAAAATCATTATACCGTATCGATGGTGTCCCCAATACCGCTGATTCTGCTGCCATTGTTTGACTGTCTCCTATGAACATCTCTGAATAATATAGTGCATCATGCATATCCTGAGGCTTTATTGATATCCTGTATCTCTCAAATTCAGCCTCTAGTTCCCGTTCTGAGGTTATAAATACATTCCCTAATGGACTTAGCTTCTCTATTATTCTTGTTGCTATCTCCGTCGTTATCCCACCTTTCCCCTTATCATGATGCGCTGACAATTTTGCAAACCTTAGTATAAAGTATTTCTTTGCTCCACCATCAGTTAACTCACGTACCTTTTCACTCGATGGAGTAAAATATTCCGGATGTAGATAGGCTAATTCATGATAACCGCTATAATATATCGTCTTATTTCTCCACTTCCCTGTGCTGCAGCATATTGGAGCAAATATACTGTCTGCCAGCGGGTAGGATAACT
>CAVUOL010000010.1:0-7550 GCA_963742995.1 uncultured Ignavibacteriales bacterium | reverse complement strand
TTTCTTTTTGAGAAACTCCTGCAATATTTGAAGTTTTTAAGACAAAATGACAAATAGATTCGGCAGGTAATAAATATGAAAATGAATTATTTCTTATGCTGTCAATATGGGAAATTTCATTAATTACAGTACTATTTTTATCAAGTTTCCAGACTCTCCCGCTAATAATGTCTTTTGGTGAAGATATTTTAAAATTTCCGGTTATGTTCTCATTGAAATTTTTATTAATAACTATTAAGTGAATCTCATTTTCTTCCTTATTAATCGAACCATAAATTGAACAATTTACACTATCACTTGTTTGAGACGGGATATAATAATTTCCGAAAGTTGAATTATTTCCATCATAATTCCTGTACATTTTATAGGCTGCGGATACATAATTTGATGAAGTATTAACTTTCCAAAATGCACCAAAATAGATCCCATATTTACCGAATATACCGAGAACATCATCGACAGCAATAGCACCCGTAATATCATTTTCGCCACCGTAAGATAATTCGGTAAAGCCAAGTTTTGTACCCGGATAATATTTATTTATAGATTTAGTAAGATTTGGAATAAGAGGGAGCAGTTTTGTTCCCGATTGAGTTATCCAGCTTTTTTCTTTATAATTTTTATCCCATAGGGTTCTAGGAGCCTGTACCCTAGCCAATTTATCAGCATTAGAATTAGCATCATTATCTGTAATCCTTTTATCACCCATAGCTTCAGGATACCAATGAATATCAAGGACATCAAGCAGTCTTTTTCCAGCAGTATTTTCAGCTTCTTTCATTTTATCAAGATAATAATCAATAAACCAAGAATAACTTTTTCCAGATCTTACTGTATTCCAATCAACTGCATTTTGGAATGTAGTATATGCATTAAAACCATACAATGCAGGGCCGAATATTTCAGCGTAAGGATCGACATCTTTCACTGCACCGGCAAGAGCAATTGTTCGAGCAATTATTTCGGTACAAGTTGTTTTAACCGGATGAATCCTTGGATGATTTTCAGACCATAGAGTAGGTTCATTGTCCAGGGCATATCCTTTAATTCCGATTGATGAGTCAGCTTTGCCATACTTGTTCACCAAGAAATTAATGAACTCGTCCATATATACATTAGTATCTGAAATATCAGGTTTTAAATTGAACGGACTTCCTTTCTGAAATTTAACTTTATCCCATCGGGGAGAGGGAGCTGTTTCGGCTTCGGTGACAGCACCATTTTTATCCTTAGAAACATAACCAGCCATTTGAAGAGTGATTAAAGAATAAGCTCCCAATTGAAGAGATTGATTATGAAAAGTTGTTGTTACAATTCCGGGTACATTTGAGCTGTCATCCGGAATTCCTTCAGCCTGCACAAGATAATTATCGCTATAATGGAAATAGTCTTTACCTGCATTGGAAGCATTATTTTCCCAATTATAACCGGTTAACCTATTGCCACCTAATCTATGAGATGACCAGTTTTCACCACCACCCAATAATTGATTGGTTCCATATATATATGGGCTAATAGATTTGAGTGAATCATTAGAAGAAACTGTAAAAGAAACTTCCTGAGAATAGATATTTATACCTAATAATAATGATAATAAAATGATAAGAAAAATTTTCATAATGAAACCAAAAGAATGATATAGTATTTTTAGTAACTCAAATTACATAAGAACAGGGTATTTAAAGATGACATCTTTACTTTTTAAAATTAAAGATTTATCTGAACTTACAATTTAATAAAAATCAAAGATAGTGCTTGAATGACATCTCAAAAATCATCCCAAAAGATATCAATTATCCGACTAATAAACAGGTAATATTAGCTATCTAAACTTATACTAATTATTAAATTCATAAATAATTATTATATTGATAAAATGAAAAATTTGAACGTTTAAGGCTTTAATAATTTAAACGTTTTTTTACTGGCATTATTTATGTCTTTTAACTATTCTTAATAATATAAAGAATACGCATGAGATTAAGTATACTAGATATATCAATTATAGCCGGATATTTACTAGTTGTTATTTTACTAGGGGTTTTACTTACAAAAAAGGCTTCCAAAGATTTAAATAATTATTTTTTGGGTGGAAATAAAATTCCCTGGTGGATTTTGGGAATATCAAATGCGTCTGGAATGTTTGATATTACAGGAACTATATGGCTGGTTATGCTTCTATTTATATATGGGGTTAAAAGCATTTTCATTCCATGGGCCTGGCCAATATTTAACCAGATATTTTTGATGGTATTTATATCTGCATGGTTAAGAAGATCTAATGTAATGACCGGGGCTGAGTGGTTAAGAACAAGATTCGGAGAAGGAAGGGGAGCATTTCTATCCCATATAATAATCGTAATTTTTGCCATTGTAGGAGTAATAGGATTTTTAGCGTATGGATTTAAGGGGTCGGGATTATTTTTTAAGACATTTCTGCCATGGGATTTTTCGGCAGATACATATGCTTTAATTATCATGGCACTGACGGCAATTTACGTTATTAAAGGTGGGATGTACAGTGTAGTTCTAACTGAAATTATACAATTTACAATAATGACTATTGCTTCAATTGCAATAGGAATAATAGCCATGTACAAAGTAAGTCCGGAAACTTTACAGGCTGTATTACCATCGGGCTGGGATCAGGTATTATTTCATTGGAAATTAAATATGGATTGGTCTCATGTACTGCCTGATCTTAATGCAAGGATATCAGGAGACGAATATTCTATTTTCGGATTTTTTTTCATGGTGATATTATTTAAAGGTTTTCTGGTGAGCATGGCGGGTCCTGCGCCAAACTATGATATGCAGCGAGTTTTAGCAACAAAAAATCCAGTTGAAGCTTCAAAGATGAGCGGAATGGTAAATGTTGCTTTATTTTTCCCGAGATATATGATGATTGCTGGATTAACTGTATTAGCATTGGCATTTTATGTCCCACAAATAAGATCGATGGGAGCAAATTTTGATTTCGAGAGTATACTCCCAATTGCAATAAGAGATTTCGTACCTGATGGACTCAAGGGAGTTTTAATTGCCGGTTTAGTAGCTGCCTTTATGTCAACATATGCTGCAACAGTGAATGCTGCTCCTGCATATTTAGTTAATGATATATATAAAAGATATATTAAACCGAATGCAAGTGAAAGAGCATATGTAAGAATGAGTTATCTTGTTTCGTTCGGAGTAATAGCAGTAGGTTGTGTATTTGGATTTATGACAAAATCTGTTGACCAGGTGACTTTATGGATTGTTAATTCACTTTACGGAGGTTACACTGCGGCTAATTTTCTTAAATGGTACTGGTGGAGGTTCAACGGTTACGGTTATTTTTGGGGAATGGTATCCGGTTTAGGATCTTTATTTATTGTGCCGACATTATTTCCAGGATTAAATTCACTTGAGTCTTTCCCAGTCATTCTTGTATTATCTTTAATTGGCTGTATAGCAGGTACTTATTTAACGAAACCTGACGATGAAGAAGTTTTGAAAAACTTCTATATGACCGTAAGACCATGGGGATTCTGGAAACCTATTCATGATAAGGTTGTAAAGGAGCACCCTGAATTTATTAAAAATAAAAACTTCAAGAAGGATGCGGCAAATGTTTCGGTTGGTATAGTTTGGCAGCTTAGCTTGATGATTGTACCGATCTATATGGTAATAAAGAAATTTGATTATATGATAATAGGGATTGTTGTTTTAATTATTACCTCAATTTTCTTAAAGTTTAAATGGTGGGATAAGCTTGAAGAAAATTACGGAGAAAAAAACAGTAAGCCTCTAATTGCAGTAGAGAATGGCATGTTTGAACTCAAAGAGGAAAAGAAATGACGGAAAAGAGATTCAATGAAAGAGTTAAAGAACTT
The DNA here is from genome assembly GCA_963742995.1 of uncultured Ignavibacteriales bacterium. Classification (GTDB taxonomy): domain Bacteria; phylum Bacteroidota; class Ignavibacteria; order Ignavibacteriales; family Ignavibacteriaceae; genus CAVQBP01. Next base: position 3,675 of record CAVUOL010000010.1, on the reverse strand, counting down.
TTCAATGAATATGAAAAATTAGTTACAAGAAAAAATGAAAAATTAAAAGAAAAGAATAGAATTTCTAGGCGTTATAGATATCCAATTTTAACTGCTGCACATGCTCCAATTTTCTGGAGGTATGATCTTAATTATAAAAAAAATCCGAATTTAATTGAAAGGCTTGGAATAAACGGTGTTTTTAATTCCGGCGCAATTGAATTAAATGGTAAAATTCTGCTGGTGGTCAGAGTTGAGGGAAATGATAGGAAATCATTTCTTGCTGTTACAGAATCTACCGACGGTATAGATAATTTTAGATTTTGGGATTATCCGATTATTATGCCTGAGACAGAAAATCCTGATACTAACGTATATGACATTAGAATTGTTCAGCATGAAGACGGATGGATTTACGGTATATTCTGCACAGAAAGGAAGGATCCTAAGGCTCCTGAGAGTGATACGTCTGCGGCGATTGCTCAAGCTGGGATTGCGAGAACAAAAGATCTTAAAAAGTGGGAGAGACTGCCAGATTTAATAACAAAATCTCCCCAGCAGAGAAACGTTGTTCTTCATCCTGAATTTGTAAACGGGAAATACGCATTTTATACCCGACCGCAGGATGGATTTATAAGTACAGGGACTGGCGGAGGTATAGGGTGGGGTTTATCGAATAGTATTGAAAAAGCAGTTATTGATGAAGAGAGTATAATAGACGATAGAGTTTACCATACTATAAAAGAAGTTAAAAACGGATTGGGGCCTGCACCTATAAAAACGGAAAAGGGATGGCTGCAATTAGCACATGGGGTAAGAAATACAGCTGCAGGATTGCGATATGTGCTATATATGTTTTTAACAGATCTTAAAGAACCTAATCGAATTATTTCCGAACCAGGAGGATATTTCCTGGCACCTGAAGGTGAGGAGAGAGTGGGAGACGTATCTAATGTAGTATTTAGCAACGGCTGGATAAAAAAAAGCAATGGGAAGGTTTTAATATATTATGGATCTTCGGATACAAGGATGCATGTTGCTGTTTCAACTGTTGATTTGCTGCTTGATTATGTTATGAATACTCCTCAAGATCAATTAAGAAGCGCTGAATGTGTAAAACAAAGGAATGAAATGATATCAAGGAATTTAAAAGTTATGAAAAGCTTAAAATTATAATTGTTCATCTCACGCCTCCTTAGAAATGCTGTACAGAATTGTGCAGCATTTCTGTTTTAAATCGATAGGGTTAGATTTTTAATAATATTTATTTTTTTTATTGCTCCTCTACAAGGAGTATGATTTGTTAGTTTTCTATCTACTGCAATAACTTGCCTGCTGAACTAATAACAGTCTAACAAATTTTGCACTAAATTATTTTGTTTGATTCATGCTATTTTTTAGAGAAAAAAAGTTATAATTATGATATTATTTTATAAAAATGATAATATTTTTGTTAGGGTGATAAAAGAAAGGTTTAATTAATAAACAGTTTACATAGGATTTGTTTTTAGTTAATTTTTAGGATGACCAAAAGGTTTTTTCTGTTATTGGAAGGAATGTTTGATTGAGGAGTATAAGCGTCTTTAATTGCGGTACAATATTTGTTTTTATCAAAATTACTATTTCAATAAAAACCAACCGGATTAGTGTGAAAAAATTAATAATGGTAATATCTTCGTTATTAAGTTTGTTACTGATTCATTGCAGTACAACCAGTCAATTTGAAACTTTTGTAACTGCAAAGCAGGATAGACTAATGGAAGGAAATAAAGAATTAAAATTTGTTTCCTTTAATATCCCTAATCTTCTTTATGTTGAAGATTATTTTCCTTTTGAGGCATCAAGTCCATGGCGGCTTCCTACAGAATATGAAATAAGGGATGCACTTAAAACAATTAAAGATCTTGGAGGCAAAGTAACCAGGATGTATGTTTTATCAGTGCGCAGACCCGGAGAATCAAAAAAGATTATTCGCTATATCGAAGGTCCGGGTCAGTTTAATGAAAAAGCTTTTCGGGCTTTAGACAAAGTACTTCAGATTGCAAATGAAGAAGGTGTTAGATTAATAATTCCATTTGTTGATAATTGGTTATGGTGGGGAGGGAAGGCAGAATATGCTGCATTTAGAGGTAAAAAACCGGATGATTTTTGGACAGATCCGCAGTTAATATCTGATTTTAAAAAGACTATAGATTTTGTGCTAAATAGAAAAAACAGTTATACAGGAGTGTTATACAAAGATGATAAATCGATATTAGGCTGGGAAACAGGGAATGAACTGAATGCTCCTCAATCTTGGCATAAAGAAATTGCAGATTATATTAAAAGTATCGATAGGAATCATTTAGTAATAGTCGGACTTTACAAACTTGATGAACAGTCAGTGCAGGATACAAGCTTTGATGTTTTAACGACTCATTTTTATGGGCCGTTATCAAGAGCGGAAGCCGGGATTCCTGAAATAAAAAAATTGACACAGGGGAAGAAACCATATTTTGTAGGTGAATTCGGATATTCAACTCTAAATGATGTTAAGGCTATAGTTGATACAACAATAAATAATGATTTGTCCGGAATTATGATCTGGAGTTTAAGGTTCCATTCACGAGACGGGGGATTTTACCAGCATGGAGAGAATTTCGGAGTAAGCGCCTATAGGTTTCCAGGCTTTACATCAGGTGAAAGGTATCATGAAAAAGAAGTTATGAATTTTATGAGAGAAAGCGCCTATAAAATTAATAGTGAAAAGGAGGCTCCGCTGCCTATTCCAACTCCTCCAAATCTCTTAAATATTGATGATGTTTATGATATATCATGGCAGGGTTCAACGGGAGCATCTTCATATGTGGTTGAAAGGAAAGAAAAGGGATCAGATGAATGGAAAAGTATTGCTGATAATGTAAGTGACGGGAATATTGTCTTTCGTCCTTTGTTTTATGATTCAACAGCAGAATTAGGTAAAAGTTATTATTACAGGATAATAGCGAAAAATAATTCCGGTTCGTCGGGTACTTCCAATGAAATGGGACCTATTGATGTTACATATAAAAAGTTTATTGATGATATGAAAGATTCATCTAAAATTATTAATAAATCAGACAGTCTGGTCTTCCTTTCATACCAGGATTCATACAGAGCAAAAGAAGATTACAGCAGGTTAAAAGGGAGGGATGGTTCCTATATTGTGTATGAAATGCCTCAAGATATAGATTCTATAAAAGTTGAAGTTTTCTTTATGCCTCCTTCAAATATTGTATCGGGTAATCAATGCGGATTAGATATATATGCTTCCGACTCACTGAATGATTCAAGTTTTAAAATATTAAATACTAAAATGGAGACTTTTCCTCCGTTAAATAACTTTTATAAATTTTTTATTCCGGCAGTTTATACTTGTGCTGAATTCCCATTAAATAGTAAGTATTTGAAAATAAAATTTAACGGTGAGGCACAGTTAAGCAGGGTTGAGATTATTTATTCTACGATTAAAAAGCCGGATCCTGATATTGTTACAATTGGAGGTAAGGAATAGTATATAGGCTGATATTATTTTAGATTTATTGTTGTATTGTTTTTAAACTAATTCCTATAAAAAATAATAGATTAAAGCAATATATCACTCCTACGGAGTGAAGATAACGTTGTTTAATTCTGTTTCTACAAATATTTCGCTCCTCCGGAGTGAAGAGAGTTTAC
>CAVUOL010000009.1:0-23785 GCA_963742995.1 uncultured Ignavibacteriales bacterium | reverse complement strand
GATGACGCAGATTTGAACGGATTTTAGCTGATCTGAGAAGATTGCAGGGGGTTTTAATTGTTGCAGTTATTTAAGATTAACACATGATTCTAGTAATTATATTCATCCTCTACGAGGATGTATGGCTGCTAAATAATTTTTTTCTACAATAATTTGACCTCTACGAGGTCAGAAAAAAGAATCTTAATACCTTTCTGGCTAATAAAAAATGTTATTTTTATTTCCTACAAGGTCAAAAAAAGAATCCTTCTATCTTTCTGGTTAATAAAGAATGTTATTTTTCTCTCCTTTTGATTAATATTGAAGAATGAAAAGGCATAATTTTTTTTCTGCACAAATATCCTTTATCTCAATTTTGTTATTATTCTTTTGCACTAGCTTAAATGCTCAGGTTGAGAATGTATCAACCGATAATCCAGTCTACTCGTTTTTAAAAGAAATGCAGGTGGAAGGTATTTTGAAGGATTACAGTGATATTGTTCTCCCCCTTTCAAGAAGAAAAGTCTTAGATGCTTTAAGAGAAATTGATAAAAACAAAGAAAAGATAAGCCCGACAGATAAGGAATATCTGGAAAGATTAAAATTGAAGCTGGGATTTTATGATGTTAAGGAATCAAATCAAAGCGATACTTCAAGTACAGAAAGTATATTTGATAACTTCCCGGATAATTTTTCCCGAAATTTGTTCGGAGATTCTGAAAAACACCTGTACAAGTACAACGATAAAAATATAAATTTTTATATTAATCCGGTTGCAGAATTTAAATACATTTATTCGAGTCATGATAAGAATAATAGCTCGCTGTTTAACATTGGAGGAATTTTTCGCGGGAGCTACGATAATTGGTTCGGATTTTATCTATCCGGAACGAACGGTATTGTAAATGGTAATCGTTCTGTAGCGGAACTTGATCCTAGAGTAGCACAAAACTATACTTTTAACAATACTAAAATCAATTATTTCCCAATTACTGAGGGATATGCCCGCCTGGAAAAGGGGATTGTCAGTTTTCAAATAGGAAGGGAAAGAGTGCTGTGGGGAACAGGATATATAAACAGATTAATACTTTCCAATAATCCTCCTCCGTTTGATTTTATAAGGTTTGTTATATCATATAAGAGCCTTTCCTATAATTTTCTGCATGGATGGCTGGTACAGATGCCAACTTTTACACCAATTGATTCATTGGCCGGAGATTTCAAAACTAAAGGTTCTAAGTATTTAGCTATGAGCAGATTAGGATTTCGCCCGAATGATAAATTATCATTGGGAGTTACCCAAATGATTATTTATTCAAACCGTCCTTTAGAAGCAGCTTATTTGACCCCATTTCTTTTTTTTGAGTCTGCGCAGAGATCTTTAAATGATCTTGATAATTCATTTCTTTCATTTGACGGGAGATATCTTTTAACGGAGGGGATAGAAATAAACTCTTCTATAATTTTTGATGATATAAATCTCAAAAGGCTGGCAAACGGTGAATGGAACGGGAATAATAACGGGACTGCATGGCAGGCAGGGGTTATGATAACAAACCCACTCCTTATAAATGATCTTACCGTTAAAGCTGAATATATTCAAATCAGACCCTATATGTTTTCACATCCTGGATTAATAGGTGCTTTAACTTATACAAATAACGGTTACCTATTAAGTCCCGATATTCAGCCAAATTCGACATTGCTATCAACAGAAGTAGATTACAGATTTTCCCGTGAACTTTATGCGAAATTAAATTTTAGTCATGAACTGCATGGTAATAATATTTACGATTCACAGGGGAATTTAATTAGAAATGTTGGCGGTGATGTTTTCCAAAATCTGAAGTCTTTATGATCCTGAGTTTGCTAACCTTCTCGATGGCGAGAGGGAACGAACAGATATATCTAAGTTTATCTGATTGATTATGAATTCCTTTACGGATTCTATGGCAGTTTTGCGTATCAATATATTAATAAATTAAGTAATAATGTAAAAACAGGAAATCATATTATTTCAGGGTCTGTGAGAATTTCGTTTGAGTAATGAAGTGAAGTAAGGCGAACATTATCATTTTGAGCGTCAAGCAGGAAACCTGTAATTGTTTAATAAATAGAAGATCTTATAAATCCTCTACAAGGATTCAGTGTGTGAAATGGAACTGTTTTCTACAATAATTTGACCTCTACGAGGTCAGTATAAAAAACTGATAGAAACTCAACTATTATGAAAAAGTTTACAATCCAAGAATACAGTTTTTATTTTAAAAAAGATGAAATAAATTATAATTTGGAAAGTTTTTAACCTTGAATAATCAAATTCAAAAGTCTATGTTTGAGCAAAAATTTTTTAATTGCCTGTGAAATATTGTAGTTATTTTGTACTTCTTCTTCTATTCTCGTATTCTGTTTTTGCACAGAATTATAAAGTTTTAGAATCAACTCCTGAATACATAAAACTTGAATTTGATTTCCAGAATTCTTTTGCTTTAAAGGATACAGTTGTTGAAGGTAAAAATTTCAATTATATAGCAGGCGAAAGTAATGGAGTACGAAAAATAGGGGCTCCCTGGCTGCCGGGTGTTGTTATAAATTTGGGTATACCTTATAATTCCGCTCCGCAAATCAATTATGTAAGTATCGATAAAGTAAATTTAAATAATAAATTTATTATACCGGTACCGGAAAATGATCCTGCCCTTGCCAAATTTGATGTAAACAGTCTTGATTCAAAAATATATGGAAGCAATAAATACTTTCCTGCAGCCGCTGCAAAGTTTAACAAACCTTACATAATGCGTTTTGCTAAGGTAGTATCTCTGGAAGTTTCTCCCTTTCAGTTTAATCCTATAAGCCGCGAATTAATTTTCAATAAAAAAGTCGTATTAAAGATTAATTATAATAATAAAGATATAAGTGATAAAAACGTTCAGGATAAATTCACCGAAGATTTTTTGAGAAGTTCGGTAATTAATTATTCTCAAGCTGTTAACTGGATATACAAACCAATAAGTCCAATACGGAAGAGTGCATCAGATTGGTATGATCCCGGGAAAGATTATTATAAGATTTTTCTGAGAGATAAAGGAGTATATAGATTAACCTTTGAGCAATTAATAGCTGCTGGTGTTCCATTAGGAGGCGGTGTTGCAAGTGAAAAACTTGAAATTTTAAATGAAGGAGTAGACATACCGATTGATATTCATGACGGGGGAGATGGAGTTTTTAGTCCCGGTGATTATTTCCAGTTTGTTGGTTATCCTCCTAAAGCATCTCCATACTGTTCTCAGAATATATACAATGTAGATAATGTCTACTGGTTTTCATATCAGGGTGATACACCGGCTGATACTTTCAAAGTTATTGATGGATTCCCGCATACTGTAAATAATAAAATTTCAAGCACACTTTATACACTTCATTATGAAAAAGATTCTTTATATGAAAGGTTAGGTTATGCTCCTGACGGGAACAGGGATTTTTGGTTCTGGGGTTCTGCAGAGGGAGCAAAAGGTACTCATACGGATATTTTCAGAACTGAATTTCCGGAAATGAAAAATTGGGCAGCCGATTCAAATAGAATAACTCTCAGGACAGATTTACACGGATTAACAACTTATGATTCTTATAACCCGGATCATTTGGCAAAAGTTTTTTTGAATAGTGAATTAATCGGAACAATATCATGGGATGGAGAAACAAGAGCCACTTTCCAGGGGAATATTAAACTAGGAACCGATGGAATTCCTGTCAGGCCAAAAAATGTTTTTGAAGTTCTTGTTGACGGCAGCACGATAAATAACAGTGATGTAATTAGGGTCAACTGGTATGAAGTCGAATACTGGAGAGAACTTATTGCCGATCCTAGTAGCCTGACATTTGAAAGTTCTAAGGGAGTTATAGGAACAAATACCTATAGTATTACAAACTGGAAACAGGATACTATGATGATTTACATCCCCCAGCGGGGTGAAATGATTAAAAATCCTCAAATATTAAAAAATGCAAATAATGAAGTATTGTTCAATGATAATATCAATGATAAGACTGAATATTTTTGTATTTCAAATAACTATTTCCTTACTCCGGATTCTATCAGAAAAGATCAATCATCTGATCTATTGAATACTGCCAATGGAGCGGATTATTTAATTGTGACTCATTCAAAATTTATTGATGCAGCAAATAAGCTTGCAGGATATCGTTCACAGCACCTCGAAGGGTATACTAATCCGAGAGTCAAAGTTGTCGATGTTCAGGATATTTATGATGAATTTTCTTATGGTTTACTAGATCCTTATGCTATAAAAGATTTTATAAAGTATACATTTAATAACTGGAATGGAGCTCCGCCTGAATATGTTGCATTATTGGGAGATATGAGTTATGATTATAGGCATGTACTAACATCCAGCAGGCTAAATTATGTCCCATCGATACCATATCAACAGATACGGTATGGTCAGGCAGTAGCAGATAATAATTTTGTTGCGGTTTCCGGGAACGATGTTTTCCCCGATATGGCAATCGGTAGACTTTCATGCGAAACCACTGATGAAGCAAATATCTTAGTTAATAAAATAATTAATTATCCTGCTGATAATGGAAAAGCATGGAAGGAAAATGTATTATTGATCGGGGGAGGCGGAGATGAAGGCGATGAAAATTTTTTTCATTTTAATGATGAGAATTTGTACCTTCAGGATAACTTTATAGTACCAAAAGGATATACTACAAGTAAGGTTTTCCGTTATCCTACTAATGCAAGCCAGCTTCCTTTTAAAGGTGAGGGTCCGGAAATAAGAGAGAAGATGGATGAAGGATGTGTTATTGCAAATTATTATGGTCATGGGGGAGGTTACCAGTGGGACCTGGTTTTTCTTGATGATGATATTTACCAGCTTGAAAACGGCGGCCGTTTACCCATGATATTTAGTGTTACTTGTTATACGGCGCATTTCGATAACCAGGATGTTTTTGGAGAACAGTTTGATAAAGTGCCCGGAAAAGGTTCAATCGGTTTTTGGGGGCATACAGGTTTGACTTTCTGGGATTATGGATTAGCAATAAATAATGAAATATTTAACCAGATATTTACAAATTCAAAATATGTAGTTGGTGATGCTATATTAGCTGCAAAGTCTGTATTTTTGGCAGATTCTTCTAATGAATTTACTCAAGATCATGTTGCTTTGCTGACACTGTTAGGTGATCCTGCTTTAGAACTGGCACTGCCTAAAGAACCGGATTTTTCTGTTACCCCTGAAGATATAGTAACAACTCCTGAATTTCCTGTTTCAGGGCAGGAAGTAAATATAAAACTTAAAATTCATAATTTAGGAAAAGCTTTCCCGAATGATAGTGTATATGTGAAATTGACTGTTTCATCAAACGATACTTCATTTGTATTAAAGAGTATCTATAGACCGAATTTCGGAGAAATCGATTCGATTATTTTCAACTGGACACCGCAACTAGCTGGAAATATCTCTATACGTGCGGAAGTAAATGAAGATAACCACATACAGGAGACAGATCATTCAAATAATACTGCAACGAAATCTGTTTATTTATTTAATTTGGGTCAGCCCGACATTATTTATCCAATCAACGGCTTTAGTACAACCAAATCAAATATCGATTTTCTTTTTTCAGATATAGGAGCGTATATCAATCAAAATGTTACTTATTCAATAGAAATAGATACAACGATTGATTTCAATTCACCTCTTCTTATATCCACAGAAGTTTCGCCAAAAGACGGTACATTAAAATGGGAATCACCACAGCTTCAGAAAGGTTATTATTATTGGAGAGCAAGAACTAAAGATAGTCAGGGGAATACCGGGACCTGGAGCACACCTAGGAGTTTTTCTATTCTGCAAGAATCCAAAGATGGATATTATATTGAAAATAAATTGCTTAAAAATTTAGAGATTTCTAATATCAATTATTCAAATGTTAATAAAGGTTTAGAATTAAATAAAAATATTTTACCTCCCCGACCAGCTGATGATAAATTTCTTCAAGATTTAAATCTAAATTACGGTGTTTTAGATAGTGTTAATCTCACCTGTTTAACTACCGACGGTAGTTATATATATTTTGCGAATATTTATGATTATGCAAGAAATTATAATGGTACAGGAAATTCCCGGATTTATAAAATAGGTACAGGATTCAATGGTACAATAAAAGGTCAGTTTTACGGTGCAATTCCTAATTTTTATGATAAAATAATTCATGAATATTTTTATTATTCAGATGGATACATATATGTACCTTATGGAGAGATTGATAAACTGTTAAAGGTATCTCCTGAAACCGGTGTTACAGATACAATAAAAATTCCGGGAGGAATGATTAAAGAAAATATGATGGCAGGCAATGCTTTTGATCTGGCTACAGATGGTAAGTATGTCTATAACTTAAGCATAGTAGATAGTATTGGCGAGCCGAAATATACTTTAAGAACATTTGATCCAGCAAATGGATGGCAAAAAATTAATAATGATATGGTATTATCCGGAAGCAGTTATGCAGGATTTACTAATTTTTTCATCGTAAATGGTTATCTTTTTGTTTATGAGCATTATGAAGCGGGACTAATGAGAAGATATAATTTATCCGATGGTTCTTTCGAAGAAGAATGGCTTACAAGAAATCCGTTCCAGGGATTCTATGCATGGTGTTATGATAAATCTAATAATTTAGTTTATGCATCCGTATTTTTTGGTTCCAATAAGCCTAAGTTAACTATTTATGGAGGAAGTTATACTAATGATACCGGAACCATAACCACTCCTTTGATTGGACCTGCTATAAGCTGGAGACATTTGACATACCAAATTGATAAAGCAGGAACCGGTGTTGAAAGTAATCTTGCTGTTCTTGGATTTAATAATAATACGAAACAGCTGGATACTTTGTTAACTAATGTACCTGACAATTTTTCGATGAACGGGATAGACAGCAACAAATATGAATTTCTGAAATTAAAATTTACATTAAGTATTGCAGCCAATAATCCTTCAGACCAGATCCGGCTGACTAATGTTAATGTTACTTACAATACTCCACCAGAAATATTATTAATCAATAAGAATATTTCTTTTGCTTCCGATTCATTAGTATACGGATTATCAAATAGTGTAGACTTGAATGTACTGAATATTGGAAATACCAATGCTGATAGTGTATTAATTAAATTTTTTGTTGATAATTCAAATACAGAATTCGCTTCCGCCAAAATTAATGTCCCTGCAGATAGTTCTGTCAGTGTAAGCAAGGACTTTTCTACAAGTAATTTAACCGGCGGACAATACCACAAAATTTCAGCATCGGCTTCACTAAAAGAACCGGAATTTTTCACTTATAATAATAATACTTCAAAAACCTTTTTTGTGATCAGAGATTCCATTAAACCTGCAATATCAGTTACATTTGACGGCAAAGAAATTGTAAATGGTGATGTAGTATCTTATAAACCTGATATTTTAATTACATTAAAGGATAATAATCCCATACCTATGGATACGAATTTGTTTACAATTTATTTTAATGCCGAACCGTTTAATTTTTCTAATAAGGAAGTCCGTATTTCCTTTACCCCTTATCCGAATGCGCAAATGGAAATTGAATGGAAGCCGGAATTACCGGAAGGAGAAAATATACTGCAGATATATGCTCAGGATGCCTCCGGAAATTTATCCGATTCTGCAGGGTTAAAAATAATTTTTAATGTATTTAAGAATCCTGATTTAGTGAATGTGTTTAATTATCCGAATCCGTTTAAAAATGATACATATTTTACTTTTGAAATACACGGGGTAAATGTTCCGGAAGAATTCCTAATTAAAATATATACGGTTGCCGGAAGACTGATAAGAGATATTTCCATTCCTTCTTCGGAATTAAAAATCGGATTTAATAAAATCTACTGGGATGGAAGAGATCAGGATGGGGATAAAATTGCAAACGGGCTTTATTTTTATAAAATGATGTCAAAAAATGAGGGGAAAACTAAATCGGTAATAAGTAAGTTAGCTAAAGTTAATTAACATAAGTTCGGTATCTGAAAGATGACATCTTTATTTTTTAAAGACAAAGTTTTATCTGGACTTACATTTTGATAAAAAAACTGAACTTAATTTTTCTTTTAAAGATGTCATCTTTACATTTTTCGTAACTTCGGTTAATTAATATTTTGAGATTTACGTTTTTTCGAATCTTATTGTTATCTTTGTAATTGCAACATTTTTTTGGGCACCATTTTTGTTCTTTAGTCCATTTAAACAAAAAATTAAAGGCTAATATATGTGTGGAATAGTCGGATACATTGGAAATAAAAATTGCATCCCCATTCTCATTAACGGATTAAAAAGATTGGAATATCGAGGATATGATTCAGCGGGGATTGCAATTATTGCCGATTCAGGTTCTTACATAATCAAGAATAAGGGTAAAGTTTCTCAATTAGAGGAAAAAATAGAATATTTAAATGGGGGGAGTACTATAGGGATAGGTCATACAAGATGGGCTACTCATGGAGTCCCTAATGAAATAAATGCACATCCTCATTTCAATTCGGATAGAAACCTTTTTGTTATACACAATGGTATTATAGAAAACTACCAGGTATTAAGAACTAACTTAAAAAAGCTTGGCTATAAATTCATCACTGAAACCGATTCCGAAGTTCTCCCGCATTTAATTGATAGTTTTCTAAAAAAAGGGTTTTCATTATTCAAATCAGTCAGGATGGCTTTGTCTGAAGTTGAAGGAACTTATGGAATTGCAGTAATCTATCAGAATGAACCGGATAAAATAATTGCTGCAAGAAAAGGTTCACCATTAGTGTTGGGAATAGGAGAGAATGAAAATCTTGTTGCTTCCGATGTATCTGCGATTTTAGCGCATACAAAACAGGTAGTTTATCTTGAAGACGGTGAACTGGTAGAGGTATATAAAGATAGATTTTTTGCTAAAACAATTACAAATCATAGAATTGAAAAAGAAGTACATGAAATTGAAATGAATCTTGATGAAATTGATAAAGGCGGTTATGATCATTTTATGCTTAAAGAAATTATGGAGCAGCCCGAATCAATTGCCAATTCGATGCGCGGAAGGATTTTACTGGATACGGGGACATCAAAGCTGGGAGGTTTATTGAATGTAGAAGAACAATTAGTAAATTCCAAAAGAATAATTATATCTGCATGCGGTACATCATGGCATTCGGGATTGGTTGGCGAGTATATGTTTGAACAATTTGCCCGAATTCCTGCTGAAGTAGAATACGCATCGGAGTTCAGATATAGAAATCCGGTAATTTCGAAAGATGATACCATCATTTTTATTACACAGAGCGGAGAAACAGCAGATACATTAGCGGCGCTTAAGGAGGCAAAAATCAGAGGAGCTCTGGTTTTAGGGATTTGTAATGTAGTAGGCAGCTCCATAGCGAGGGAAAGTGTAGCGGGAGTATATACACATGCCGGACCGGAAATAGGCGTGGCTTCTACAAAAGCCTTTACTTCCCAACTTGTAGTTTTAGCACTAATTACATTGCTCATAGCACGCAGAAAAAATATGAGTCTGATAGATGGCAGGACGATAGGGGAAGAGATGCTTAAAATTCCCGAGAAAATAAATAAAATACTTCAGTTAAATGATAAGATTGAAGAGATAGCCGAACAGTTTAAGGATGTAAAGAATTTTCTTTACCTTGGAAGAGGGTATAATTTCCCTGTTGCCCTGGAAGGAGCATTGAAGTTAAAAGAAATTTCTTATATACATGCAGAGGGATACCCGGCTGCAGAAATGAAACATGGACCTATTGCATTAATCGATGATAATATGCCTGCAGTATTTATTGCTCCGAAAGATTCTACATATGATAAAATAATCAGCAATATTGAAGAAGTAAAAGCCCGGAGAGGGAAAATTATTGCAATTGCAAGTGAAAATGATAATAAAATAGATGAGCTCGTTGATTATTCTATAAAAATACCGGATACGATAAGGATGTTGATGCCGCTCTTAACAGTTATACCGCTTCAACTTTTAGCCTATCATATTGCGGTCAAAAAAGGATTGAATGTTGACCAGCCGCGAAATTTAGCAAAAAGTGTAACAGTAGAATAGTGAGATGGAATATGAGCAACGGATTCACAAAATATACAGATCAATATAAGGTTTAGGTCTAACATATCATAAAAGGGTTTTAACATTAAAATAAATTCTAATGAGGATATCCCCAAAAGGAATATTCTCTTATATTCCTTAATCAAAAAATAAAAAGGAGAGACATTTTATGCAGAAAAAAAATATTCTAATTATGGGAGCTGCTGGGAGAGATTTCCACAATTTCAATGTGTTTTACCGAGATAATCCTGAATATAATGTATGTGCATTTACTGCTGCTCAGATTCCAAATATTAATGATAGAAATTATCCGGCAGAGCTAGCTGGAAAACTCTACCCTTCAGGGATAAAAATTTATGATGAATCAGAATTAAAAAAATTGATAAAGGAATTAAATATTCATGAAGTAGTTTTCTCTTATTCCGATGTCCCGTTTAATTATGTGATGACAAAGGCTTCGATTGTAAATGCCGAAGGTATTTCTTTCAAGCTTTTGGGTACCGATGAAACAATGTTAAAAAGCACTAAACCTGTTGTAGCGGTAATTGCAGTAAGAACAGGAGCGGGTAAATCTCAAACATCGAGAAAAGTAGTAAATATCTTGAGAAATGCCGGTAAAAAGGTTGTATCAATAAGACATCCTATGCCTTATGGTGATCTAGTAAAGCAAAAAGTACAACGATATGCATCACTTGAAGATTTAAAAAAATATAATTGTACGATTGAAGAAATTGAGGAATATGAGCCTCATATTGCTATGGGGAGCATTATTTATTCCGGTGTTGATTATGAGGCTATTTTAAGGGAAGCCGAAAAAGAAGCTGATATAATTATATGGGATGGGGGAAATAATGATCTCCCGTTTATAAAGCCCAATGTTACATTTACAGTTGTTGACCCGCATAGACCGGGACATGAGCTTTCTTATTATCCCGGAAATACTTCTTTGAGAATCGCAACGGCGGCAGTAATTAACAAAATAGATTCTGCTGATCCGGAAAAAGTCAGAATGGTTAGAACGAATATAAGAGAAATAAATCCCTCTGCCGAAATTATTGAGGCAGCATCTCCAATTTTTGTTGATGATCCTTCTTTAATAAAAGGGAAAAGAATTCTAGCTGTTGAAGACGGCCCGACTTTGACTCATGGAGAAATGGCATACGGCGCTGCTGTAATTGCAGCATGGAACCATGGGGCAAAAGAATTAATAGACCCTCGTCCTTATACTGTTAATTCAATATCAGATACTTTCAAAAAATATCCTAAAATAGGAACACTTTTACCGGCTATGGGATATGGCGAAGAACAGATTAAAGATCTTGAAACTACAATAAACAATACAGATTGTGATTCGGTTATAATAGGCACGCCAATAGATCTCGGAAGAATATTAAAAATAAATAAACCATCTACCCGTGTAAGATATGAATTACAGGAGATCGGAGCGGTAACAATAGAATCGGTTTTGAAAGAAAAGGGAATTATTTAATATTGATTGTATGGTGGTTGGATGTTGGTTGTAGGTGGTAGGTTGATGCCGGATGAAACAATATACAAGGGAAAAATATACAGTAAAAAAAATAAAAGGATATTAGATGCCAGGATGCAGATACCAGATCCATGATGGGATTTGGTATCGGTATCCTGGATTGTTGTTATAATGTATAATCAACGCCGATATTAAAAAACCTTCCTGAAAATAATTGAGGAACAGCGATAGTATTTTTTGAATAAGGAAGAACTCTATACCAATTATAGTCGGCAATATTGTGTTTATCAAATACATTAAGAACTTCGGCAATTAACGTTAATTTCGAGCCATTCTTAAAGTTAAAATCGAATGTCATACCCATATCAATCCTGAAGTAAAAAGGTAATTCACCTACTTTAGTTAAATCATAAGTAAGGTAAGTTTTGCCTGTATTCGGATCTACTTTAATGAGCTGCGGATGATATAGAAGTCCGCTTCCTAAAATCATTCTAACATGTACCTGAAAGTTTGGGTGTTTTTTTGTTCTATCCTGCAAAAATACTTTAATAGTATGTGTTTGATCATTTAAGCTTCTTTGATACTTAACAGCACCATCTTTCAATTTTTCTTTAGAGTCTAAATAACTATAGCCAATCCAACTTTTTAAACCTTGAATAATTTCACCCTGGTACTGAAAATCGAATCCGTATGAATAGCCTTTCATAATATTTGAACCAAGATAACGTATCTGTAATTTTTCTATATTATAAGGGATTAAATTGTTCATTTTCTTATAGAAAAATTCTAACTGATATTTTACCTTAGGTATGGGTCTATATTCCCACCCGGCGATGTAATGCGCTGCTTTTTGTGATATTAACTTCTCTCCAGGCGAAAGCGGATTATCTCGCAATTCATAAACATAAGGAGGCTGATAATAATATCCGTAAGTAAAGTTAAAAGTATGTTTCAATGACGGAGTATAAAATAAAATTACTCTCGGACTGATTAACATTTCGTTAGTATAAAAATATTTTAGTATCCTTACTCCTGCATTTAAAGTTATTACCGGATTAAAAGTTATTTGATCTGTAATAAATCCAGCAATCGAACGGAAATTATATAATTGATTCATCTTTGTTTGAAGTGGAGATTCCAAGGTGGAATCAGAGCCGGATTCAAAATTCTGTTCATCAACTTTATTATTCATATAGGAATATCTGAAATCAATTCCTGATTCAATAGAATGAATACCTGCCTGGTAATTTAATGAAGGTTTAATTTCTACGGTATTTAGAATTAACTTATCACTTGATTTTTCATAATGGGTTTTCAAATATTGCTGATCGATTCCGGAATTACTAGCATCAGGTGAATAATAATAATTACCTGTGAGATTTGTGTTATCTTCTTCAATATCGTTATAAAAATCTGCGGCTAAAGTAAAACTTAAGTGATCATTAAATATGTTATTATATTTCAATCCAAGAAATCCATTATTAAAAGAGTAGCTTCGTTCTCCATTGAAATTTATTAATATCTGGATGGCAGAAAAGGCATTTCCGAAATTTCCTTTCCAGCTATCAGGGGTAATTTTGTATCTGTTTCGAGCGTAAATAGTCAAAAGATCCAAATATGATTTATTGGATATTTTATATCTGGAATAAATCTGGAAGTCAAAAAATTCAGGTCTATAATTGCCTTTTCTTTGAAGAGATAATCCAAGTAAGGAAGGATAGGAATACCTGATTCCTGTAATCCAGGAGAAAGGGCCTGACTTTTTTGACACAGCAGCTGATAAGTTTAATAAATTTATTTTTGAAGATAAAGTAAGTGATTCATTTTCAGGTACTAAATAATTTATATTTAATGCAGATGAAATTTTATCTCCTAAATTTGCAGGGAAACCTCCCGGAAAAAATTGAATATCCTTTACAAAATCCTGATTAATCAGAGACTGGTTCTCTTCCAGTCCTTCCTGTATCAGCAGTGGTCTATGAATTTCAAATCCATTCAGGTAAATAAGATTTTGGTCATAATTTCCGCCTCTGACATTGTAACCACTTGAAAGTTCATCATTAGAAACAACACCGGGAAGAATTTTTACACTCCTTAATGCATCAGACAAAATTGTAGGCATTCTTTCAATATTTTTTCCCTCAATTGTCTGAATGACAGTAGAACTGGGATATTTTTCTCCTGTTACATTTATTTCTTTTTGCTCGATAGAATAAGGTGATAGTTCAATATCCAGATCATATTTATTGTTTATCAGAGAGATTGAAATGGTTTTAGTTTCAAATCCAACATAACTGAATATAATATTATAAATTCCAGGTTTGACCTTTAATATAAATTCTCCCGCAGAATCTGTAACAGTACCACTGCTTTCATGTTCAATCAAAACATTGGTATTTGTCAAGGGTTTTTTTGTAACGCTGTCTTTGACGGACCCGGATAAAATAACTTTAGTTTGAGATAAGGCAAAAGAGGTGAAAAGAAAAAAACTAATTACCGCAATTTTCATTAATATCCCCGAAATATTATTAAATGCAGTAATTATTTGACTATACAGAAATCCTTTAAATTTTATATAGAAATAAATAAGGTTTGTTAATATATAATCAAGTCAATATTCTTTCCGAATCATACAAATAAAAATAATTAAAAAATTTTGTATCCTTCTATGTTTGTTACGCAGTCTTTACAATAGTGATTCCCTTTAATGTCTACTTCTTCAATGCTTAAAGAGGCATGCATAACACAATCCCAATCACGACAATGTTTTAGTCCGAAATTATGTCCAAGTTCATGTAACACTTCTTTAGTTGTTCTTTCGAGTAAAAGCTTATAATTGGTTCTGCCTGAATAAAATTCCTCATGAAGGCGACATAAAGATACAATCGAATGTTTTCCATTTAACTGAGCTTCTCCAAATACGAAAGTTAACGCAGGAACGTACAGATCAAATTCGGTAAGCAGAAGTATTTTTCCCTTTATACTATCTGAAAGGTTAATAGCATTTGCAAGGAACTGGGTAGAAAAAAATTGTTTACGTTCAATAGAAAAAGCCGATTCAATATTTATGTCCAATTCAAGTAAATTTACTCTTGAATGAAATCTTTGAGAGAGTTCTAAAAGAATATCATTAAGGAGTCCGGAATTTGAAAGGTGAATAGGGACAACATTTATATCCATTTTAACTAGTTCTTATGACGCAAACCATATTTATTTATTTTATTGTATAAAGTTACCCTATCAATTTCCAAAATAGCAGCGCTTCGAGAAATATTCCAGTTATTATCATTCAGCACTTGAAGTATATATTTACATTCCATCGATGCAAGAGATTTTTCCCCATTATCATTTACAAAATTATTTGCAGAAACATGGAACGGCAGATCCTTTACGCAAATACTATTTTCTTTACCAATAACAACTGCTCTTTCAATTGCATTTTCAAGTTCACGAACATTACCGGGCCAATCATAATTTATTAGAAAATCTATTGCTTCCTTTGAAATGTTTTTTTCGGGTTTATTCATTGCAGTGGTAAATTTATTAAGAAAATAATATGCGAGTAATGGAATATCACTTCTCCTTTCTCTCAAAGGGGGAACAACAATAGAAAAAACATTTAGTCTATAATACAGATCTTCTCTGAACTTACCTTGTTTGACAAGATCTTCAAGAGGTTCATTAGTTGCAATAATAACCCTGAAATCACTATTAATTAATTGATTGCCTCCTACGCGGCTAAATTGCCTGGTTTCAATAACTCTTAAGAGTTCAATCTGCATTTTGGAAGAGATAGAACCTATTTCATCAAGAAAAACAGTTCCGCCATCTGCCATTTCAAATTTACCTCTTCTCTTGAACTGAGCTCCGGTAAAGGCACCTTTTTCATGCCCGAACAGCTCGCTTTCCAAAAGAGTTTCCGCAATTGCACCGCAATTAACAGGAATTATCGGAAAATACTTTCTTTTACTATTAATATGAATTGCCTTAGCAACCAATTCCTTCCCGGTGCCGCTTTCTCCTCTGATCATAACAGTAGTATCCGTAGGAGCAACAGTGTGAATCAGCTCAAATATTTTTTTCATTTGAGGGCTTTCACCGATAAAATTATCCGGTTTGATAATCTCTTCAATATTTTCTTTTAACTGGATATTTTCATGCTTAAGAGCCTTTTGTTCAAGAGCTTTTTTTACAAGGTGTGCCAGTTCATCCGGGTCTACAGGTTTTGTGACATAATCATAGGCTCCATCTTTTAGAGCAGTAATAGCTGAGGGAACCGATGCGAAAGCAGTAATTAGAATGACAATAGTTTCTTTATCTATATCTTTAACTTTCTTTAGCAATTCGAGTCCGCTTATTCCGGGCATTTTCATATCAACAAGGAGCAGATCATACTTACTTTTATCAAACATCTTAAGAGCTATTTCGCCGTCTTCGGCAGCTTCGACATCATAACCATCCTCTTCAAACCAGTGAAGGAGAGATTCCCTAACAATTCTTTCATCATCAACGATTAAGATTTTTTCCTTACCATTCATAGTATTCCCCTCTAAGAAATTATAATTTTGGGTAATTTTATTTTAAATGTAGTCCCTTCCGGAGAAGTATTTTCAACTTTAATATTTCCATAGTGATGATTAATAATACCATATGTTACAGCCAAGCCTAATCCGGTTCCTTTAGGTGCTTCTTTTGTAGAATAAAAAGGTTCAAAAATATGGGGTAAATCCTTTTCAGAAATTCCGGTACCATCATCTTTAATTCTAATTACTGCATATTCGTCTTCTTCATCAATTTTAACTATTATCTTTCCGCCATAAGGCATAGCTTCAATAGCATTAATCAATAAAGCCATAAATGCCTGCTGAACCTTTTGAGCGTTGCAGGAGATCATTAGACTATCTTTGGAATATTCTTTTATCAATTTTATTTTATTAATATCGAGATGATGACTTATAAGGGTGACACTTTTATCCATTAAGCAAATAATATCTTCATCATGATATTCGGTATTTTCTTTATGAGAAAACAAGAGTAGATCTTTAACAATTTTGCCGCATCTTGATGATTCGTCAGTTATTAATTGCAGATAGTCTATTATCTGTGAATACTCTCCGTTAGTTTCTGTCTTTTTTAATTTTTTTGTAATAAGCTTGCTGTAAGTTAGAATGCCTTCAAGCGGGTTGTTAAGCTCATGTGCAACAGTAGCAGAAAGTTTTCCAAGAGAGGCAAGTTTTTCTATCTCATTTACCTGGTTATAAATATTTTTTAATTCTTCTGTTTTTTCCTTAACTTTTTCATTTAAAGTTTCAGACCAATTTTTTATAGCTTCATATGCTTCATTTAATTTCGAAGACATTTCATTAAAGCGTTTTGCCATTTTACCAAGCTCATCCTTGGACTTTATAGGTATTTTATAGTCAAGATTTCCATTTCCAACCTCTTCAATTCCTTTGGATAATTTCCGCATAGGGATATTAACTAATAATAAAATAAAAACACCGCAAGCTATTGCAGTGGCAATTGTAATAATAGCAGAATTTATTATGGTGGTTTTAGCAGTTTCAGTTTTTATAGAATCAAGAGGAGCCAGCGAGACCATAACATCAAGTACGCCGAGAAACTGAATCTTAGAGGGATGTGCATGACAGTCTGCAGAATAACAATCTTCCTCATTATGAATAGGATTTATTAATCCCAAAATTCTTTTTTTATCGGGAGTAGTGAAGATTCGCATTTTACCTTGATTCGTAAGATTATTTAAGGGAATCTTTGAATTATGACAAACAATACAAGCCTCAGCAGTAAGATCAACTTTTTTATTAATTTCGCTGGAATCTGTAGAAAAAATTATGGTTCCCTGTTTGTTATAAATTCTGATTCCTTTAACACCTTCTTCGGTACCAATAGTATTAATTATTTGATAAACATCTTCACGCCTATTTAAAAGCAT
Source organism: uncultured Ignavibacteriales bacterium (assembly GCA_963742995.1). Taxonomy (GTDB): domain Bacteria; phylum Bacteroidota; class Ignavibacteria; order Ignavibacteriales; family Ignavibacteriaceae; genus CAVQBP01. Next base: position 6,215 of record CAVUOL010000009.1, on the reverse strand, counting down.
ACTATAACGTGTAGACTTTTTAATCAAATCGCTGATATTGTTAGCATTTTTAAAACTGTTTCTGGTTAAATATCCATCAAGATTAGTAATAGATATGTATGTATAAATAGACAGAATAGTAATAAGAATGATTGAAATTGCAACAATCAATCGTACACTAAGCCGGTTCTGTAATTTTGGTTTCATCCATACTCCCCTAACATATCTTTAAGCAAACTTAGACAAATATCGCTTCACTTTCAACTTATTTTTATTAGAACGCTTCTATTATAGAAAAATTCCATCTAAAAGATTTAAAAATTCTTTTTTACCAAGGTATTGATAAAGGTATCGAACGGGTTCTCCGCCATCCATTAAACTTTTTCCAATACCCGGTTTATTTTTTAATTGGTTTTTCAGTAATGTAAGCGCATGATTTTTTTCAAATATCCAATCATCTTTTGATAATTGTATATTATTTATCTCATTATTATTAAATAAAATGACAGAACACCATTTATTCTGATTAAATTTAAGGGGAATAATACTAATTTTACCAATTATTAAAAAATTTAAGGGTGAAATAAAATCTTTTTTCCCCCAATTACCTTCAAGCGTAAAAATAATATGGTCTTTCTTAATATCATTTCCCGGAAATTCCTGAATAGAGTTTACATTTTCAATCAGGGAGAGGATTATAGGATTTATTCCGAGATAGTATGCATTTCCGAATAAATTTTTCATTATAAGCTGATTTTTCAGATAAATTATATTTTCATCAAAACGTTCATCTTCAATTCTTATGATAATACTTTCAAGCAGATCATTATTCGTATTATGTTGGGGTAATGTTTCTGTCATCTTTTTTGATTGATTTTTAAACACTTTATCAAATTCGCAATTTTCACAATCAAATTCCCGGTCACATAATTTATATGCGACCTGCTGCGAGGTCATCCAGATACATTTTAATTCTTTGGATTGACCTGATGGGTTATTGTTATTAGTTTTCATTTTATTATTAAAAACTTAATCGTTTGATAAAATTTGTTGTTTAGATTGCAGAGTTAACAGCTCTTCTTTCCTTTCTTTGGAGGAATCCTCGTGAGTAAATACATGAAAATTTTCAACAACTAATTTAAAAGCTACCATTGCAGCTAATAAAAGAAATAAGGTAATGCCAATCTCTTCAAAAGAAGGTCTGTAAACCTGTCCTGAAGATCTTACCAAAGAAGTAACACAGACGTTCATCCTATTAAGAATAAAACCGGAGATTGTAAATATCGAAGCAAAATATAACCCTGTTCTATTGACTTTATATTTAGGATGGGTAAGAATTAAGATAGGAATAATTGAACCTAAAATTATCTCCAGCCAAAAAATGTAAGTTTCATTAGCTTGTGCAAACATTAACGGCAGTTTTCCTGTTAAAGATAAATCGCTTAACTTAAAAATCAGTTCAATTATTATAACAATAAGTACACCTTTGCCCAATCCTGAGAGGATTCTTATATTTAATCCTTGATTAAAAGCGCGAGCCGATAAATATGCTTCAAGAATTATCATTGATAAACCGGCGGCAATACAAGAAATAAAAAAGTGAACTGGTAAAAATGAAGAGTACCATAAAGGATATACCTTTGCAGGTGCTATTAAATAAAGGGAACCAAATGAAGACTGGTGTAATGTTGAAAAAAGTACCCCGAAGATAACTACCGGGATGGTGATTTTTTTAACTATTTTTACCAACTTATTTAGTCTAAATTTTTCTAGAATTACAGGAGCAAATTCAATAGTCAATACGGTAGAATAACATATCACGCACCAGGTGATTTCAAACATTACGGAATGAACATTCCACATAACGAGGGGATGCCAGAAATTCTGGGGCTTTCCGAGATCAATTACAAGCAGAGCAACAACCATCATATAGCCGATATAAGCTGTCAAAATGGCTGGGCGTGCAATTGATTCATACTTATGATTATTAAAGATATGTGCTGTTGCAGCGATAGTAAAGCCTGCAGCGGCTAAACCAACCCCAATAAAATCAAAACCTATCCATAGTCCCCATGGAACTGCATCGGATAGATGAGTAGATGCACCTAACCCTTGTGAAAATCTAATAATCAAAGAGAAGATTCCAATTATAGCAACAATAATGCTTGCAGCTTTCCAGAATGTCATTTTCAAAAAGAAATTTTTCATTTTATTCCCCATTTTTTGTATTAAGTTGTTCTTCTCTGGCTATTTGATTTTTTCTTTTAGTAAGCCAATACATTCCTGTAAGGAAAATTCCACCTACAGAAACAACAGAAGGAATTTTCTCCATTGCCTGCATGGTAAAAGTAGGCATAGATTGTTTCGGTATTTTTGAAGAATATCCGAGTTGTTCAAAGGGGACCGGAGAAATTATTAGAACATTACTGCCTCCGGCTTCCTCAAGTCCATATATGTGGGGATAATATTTATCGGGATGTTCATTTATTCTTTTCTTTGCTTCTTTAATAATGTCAGACATATTGCCGCAAATAGTTGCTTCAACCGGGCATGCTTCCGCACAAGCAGTTAATTTCCCCTCCTTTAATCTATTATAGCATAAAATACATTTCCTAACTCTTGGTGAAGTAGTTCCCCATTCATACCTTGGAATATTATAAGGACATGCCTGCATGCAATATCTGCAGCCAATACATTTCTCAGCGTCATAAACAACAGGACCTAATTTTGTTTTTTCAAAGGCACCAACCGGACAAACAGATACACATGTTGGTTCATTACAATGCATACACATTTTTCTTGCATATTTATCACCGTATTCTTCAACGACCGTATAAGTTTTATCCGATAAATGATCTTTAAGATAATCCTTATTTGTTTCAGGAAGTTCATTCTCTTTTTTACAAGCTTCATAACAACTACCGCAGCCTATACATTCCGAAGCATCAAAGAGTAGACCAATTTGTTCCGACATTTTAACGTTACCTTTCTCAAGTGGTTTTTAATTATTAGAGTATATGGGTATAAAGGTATAAAGGTATACCATTTACCTTTTTCATTTAAACCTTTAAGAATTCTTCTTCAAATTTTTTAATAGATTCCGGGTTAAGCTGGGAAATAGCTCCTTCAACTATTTTTCCACCGTCAAGCATCGTTGCTCCCGCTAGCTGGGGATGCCCGGCAGTTAACTGCAATGCATTATCCCTTAAATAATTTTTTAACTTTAAGAATTCATTTTTCATCCATTCAACAACATTTTCATTGGCTTTAAGAGAAGCTGCATTTCTTTCAAAATTAACGGGTGATATTATTGCTCCCCAATCCTCACCATAAGGATCTGAAATACTTTTACCTATAAGGCTATCATTTATATAATTTATTGTACCATCAATAGGTGAACGGAAACTTAAAGATTTTTCCCCCAGTTTAACTTCAACAATAGGCTCTCCTTTTCTTACTAAAGTACCGGGTTTTGTAATTTTGGTTACAATGAATTTACCTACTGATTTTAATATAAATTCATCTATACCAATCTTTACCAAACCATTCCCTAAAAGCTCAGCCCAAGTGTGACCTTTTGAGATGTATGAATCTGCAGGTACTGCAACACTTATATTATCGAAAACGACGTTTTCGATGATTTCGTATTTTTTCTTAAAAGCAGGATGATATTTTTTTTCTGCTCTTATAACAAATGCGTCTATTATTAAAAGAAGGATAAAACCTAATAAAACATAAAGTGCGACCATTTTATTTTCCTCAATATTTAGTTTGAAAACATGTTAATAAATAGGCAAGAGATATGCCGAAAACTTATTTTGGGTAATTCTTCCCTCTATAATCCCTTATAAATCAAAGGGTTATATAGGAATTAAGCATCCATCGAATGGTAAAAATAATATATTAGAAACTGTTGAATTTATAAGCAATAATTTTTGAAATTGGAGTTATGCTTTATTTGTTAAACAAAAAGGAATGTTTTCATGTTGAATTTATGAACACTCATATTGTTGAAAATTTCAATACTAAAATCTTAATGAGTTTCACAAAGGTTTTATGTAATAGTTATAAATATAGAATTTTCCAATAAGCAAGAACTTTGGAATAATTCTTATATATAATGATAAAGCTGACAGTAAAATTGTTGAAGAATGCAATACTTTTCATTGGCTTACTTTTTGTCAACTTCAGACAACTATAATGATAAATATAAATATAATGATGGGATTTATTATTTAGGGGAAGTATGGAAAAACAAAATCGAAGAAATTTCTTAAAAACTGCAGGATTACTAACAGCCACAATTTCCGGTATTTCAACTAAGACAACGAAAGCGGCGTCTGAAGATATATTATCAGAGGATAGAATGGGTGTGCTTGTTGACACAACAGTATGTATAGGATGCAGGAATTGTGAATGGGCCTGTAAAAAAGCTCATGAATTACCAACTTCTGGTTTTGAATCTTATAATGATAAATCAGTTTTTAAAAAAATGAGAAGACCGGATGAATCGGCACTTACAGTTGTAAATCAATATGAAAATATAAGTGATATTAATATTCCTTATAATGTAAAGGTTCAATGTATGCATTGCGATCATCCCGCTTGTGTATCTGCTTGTATTGTGGGAGCAATGACAAAGAATAAAAACGGATCAGTTACATGGGATACAAATAAGTGTATAGGCTGCAGGTACTGTATGGTAGCCTGTCCATTCCAGGTGCCTTCATTTGAATATGACAAAGCTTTGAATCCTCAAATAAGAAAATGTGATTTTTGCTTTGAAAGAACAAAAGTTGGAAAGCTTCCTGCTTGTGTAGAAATTTGTCCGGTAGAAGCAATTACATACGGGAATAGAAATGAACTTATAAAGATTGCAAGAGAAAGGATTAAAAAATATCCGGAAAGATATATTAATTATATTTATGGTGAGACTGAGGTTGGCGGAACATCCTGGATGTATTTAGCCGGCGAGGATTTTTCCAAATTAGCTTTTCCTGAACTTGGTACAAAACCGGCACCCGGTGTTTCGGAATCAATTCAACACGGTATCTTTGCTTATTTTGTCCCTCCGGCTTCTTTATATGCATTACTAGCAGGAATAATGTGGCTGGCTAAGAAAAGGAATGAGAAAGAGGGGGAGAAGTAAGTTATGGAAACATTTTTTAAACCCACTCCGATGAAGAAAAAATATTTTACTCCAGGTATTATTGTTTTAATTGTACTTGCAGTAAACGGCATAATTTTTTTGGCTGGAAGATTCTTATTAGGAATCGGTGCAGTAACAAATTTAAATAATCAATACCCATGGGGATTATGGATTGGAATTGATGTTGCTGCCGGAGTTGCACTTGCTGCCGGCGGTTTTACAAGTGCGGCATTAGTTTATATAATGCATAGAGAAAGATTTCATGCAATAGCCCGACCAGCACTTTTAACAGCAATGCTGGGTTATTCGTTCGTAGCATTTGGAGTTTTTACTGATATAGGGCGATGGTATTACATCTGGCACCCATTAATAATGTGGAACGGGAGTTCTGCATTGTTTGAGGTAGGTATTTGCGTAATGATGTATGTAACAGTTCTCTATATCGAATTTCTTCCGGTTGTAACTGAAAGATTTATAGGGAAAGTGAATTTGAAGAGATTTTTTTCATTTTTAAACAAGCCGTTGGAAAAATTACTAATTTTATTAGATAAGGGATTAAGTAAAATTATTTTTATATTTATAATATTGGGAGTGGTGTTATCGACCTTGCATCAATCATCATTGGGAACATTAATGATTATAGCAGGACCCAAAATGCATCCTTTGTGGCAGACTCCAGTACTACCTTTACTATTTTTATTATCTGCAATCTCAGTCGGATTTCCAATGGTAATTTTTGAATCAATGATTGCCGCCAAATCATTTGGTGAAAAACCGGAAATGGAAATATTAACACCATTAGGTTATTCTGTAGCACCATTATTGGGAATTTATTTAGCTTTTAAAATTGGCGATATGGTAATACGCGGGACTTTTGTCTATTTAACCGTAATAAATACTGCCAGTATAATGTTTACAGTTGAAGTTGTGGTTGGAATTATTATTCCTTTAAGGATGTTTTTATCAAAGAAAGTTCTTGAAACACCATCACTTCTTTTTACAGCATCATCTTTAGTCATACTCGGTGTCCTTTTAAACCGGATAGACAACTTCATAGTTGCTTACACACCACCTTATTCTTTTGGTA
>CAVUOL010000008.1:0-7520 GCA_963742995.1 uncultured Ignavibacteriales bacterium | reverse complement strand
TAGAGAAAGCCAGAGGAGGTTTTCCGGGCATGGCTCTGCAATTGCCCAGGTATATAACCATTTAATTATGCCTCTGGCTAATAGAAAAGATAAAGAAACACAGGTAATTTGGGGGATAGAAGATTTTAAATACAGGTTCGGGAGAAAACCGGAGGGAATGTGGCTGGCTGAAACCGCTGTAGATACTGAAACTCTGGAGGTTTTAGCCGAACAGGGGATTAAATTTACTATTCTTGCTCCAAGGCAGGCTAGTAGAGTTAAGCAGCTTAATAAAGAAGAGTGGTTTGATGTTTCAAATTCTAGAATCGACCCGAGAAGAGCATATATATGTAAGCTGCCTTCCGGCAAATCAATTAATCTTTTCTTTTATGATGGTATTATTTCTCAGGATTTGGCATTTGGGGATTTAATGTCAAATGGTGAGAATCTTGCGAATAGAATGTTAAGCACGTTAGATGAAAAACCCGGATATGCTCAAATTGCTCATATAGCAACCGACGGAGAAACTTACGGTCATCATCAGAAACATGGGGATATGGCTTTGGCTTATTGTATGCATTATATAGAAGCAAATGATTATGCCCAATTAACAATTTACGGCGAATTCCTGGAAAAATTTCCTCCTCAATATGAGGTTGAAATAATTGAAGATACTTCATGGAGCTGCATCCATGGAGTTGAAAGGTGGCGGAGCAACTGCGGTTGTAATTCCGGACGTCAAGACTGGAAGCAGGAATGGAGAGCACCGCTTAGAAATGCTCTGGATTGGCTGCGTGATACTCTTATCCAATTTTATGAAAAAGATAATGGACAGTTTGATATAAATATTTGGAAATTAAGAAATGATTATATAAAAGTAATTCTAAACAGATCCCCTGAAAATGTTAATGAATTTTTATCTTCAAACGGCTTTAATAATATTTCCGGCGAAGAAAAAATAAGAATATTGAAAATTCTTGAGATTCAACGGCATGCTCTTCTTATGTATACAAGCTGCGGATGGTTTTTTGATGAAATATCAGGTATTGAAACTGTACAGGTTATTCTTTATGCAGCACGCGCTATCCAGCTTTTAAATGAAGTGAGCAGCATAAATCTCGAGAAAGATTTCTTGGACTTGCTTAAAAAAATTCCGAGTAATATTCCTGAATTAAAAAATGCTAAAATAGTCTATGAAAGATTTGTTAAACCTGCTATAATCGATTTGCAGAGAGTTGCTGCTCATTATGCAGTATCTTCCCTGTTTGAAGAATATTCCGATAGAACTAGAATTTACTGCTATGATGTTGAAGATATTGAACGGGATTTTAAGGAAGCAGGAAGATTAAAGATCATAATAGGCAGAGCTGTAATGAGATCAAGGATAACAAACGATGAAAAAATAATTAGTTATGCTTTTCTTCATATGGGCGATCAAAACCTAAATGGAGGTGTTAGAGAAAGTCTTTCGGATGAAAAATATGAAAAGATGCATAAAGTATTGGCAGATTCTTTCTTTAAATTGAATATTGCCGAGATCATTTTGTCTATTGAAAAATATTTCGGTACCCATAGCTATTCATTATGGCATTTGTTTAAAGATGAAAGCAGGAAAGTATTCAATAAAATTATGGAAAATACTTTAACAGATATTGAGTTCTCATTCCGGCAAATTTATGAGAATCATTATCCCCTCATGCAGGCAATGAAAGAAACAGGAACTCCTCTTCCCAAACCATTATTAACTGCAGTAGAGTCTATAATTAATACTGATTTTAAAAGAATGCTTGAAGATAGAGGTACAATTGATATTGAAAAATTATTAAAGTTGTCGAATGAAGCTAAGAAATGGTCTATTGAATTAAATAGACCGGAACTAAGTTATACGGCAAGTCAAAAAATTAATTATTTAATGGAAATCTTCAAAGAACAGCCTGAAATTACTGAATTAATGGAAGAAATAAATACATCTCTACAGGCTTTAAGAGAACTTTCCCTCGATCTCAACTTATGGAAAGCACAAAATATATTATTTTATATTGCAAAAAATGGTCTTAATAAAATCAAAGGCCAAATTGAAAATGAAGGCGGTGATTATGAAAAATGGATTGAGCTTTTTAATGATCTTGAGAAAAATTTACAAGTTAGGATTTCAGTAAATGCACATCCCGAAATCAACATACAGGCTGCAGTTTAACTCATCTTTTAAATTTTCTGCTGCTGCCGGAATAATGGATTACCTTTCGAAGCTCGGTATCTCTGATGTATATGCATCACCGATATTTTATGCTAAAAAAGGAAGTGCTCATGGCTATGATGTTGTAGAACCAAATCAAATTAATCCGGAATTAGGTACTGAAGATGATTTTAATTTATTGATTGACTTAGTAAAAAAAAATGGAATGCATTGGCTTCAGGACTTTGTTCCGAATCATATGGCTTTCAATATTCAGAATAAAATGCTCATTGATCTCCTTGAGAATGGGTCTAATTCGCGATACGTTAATTTTTTTGATATAGACTGGAATCATCATCATGCCGGGATGAAGAACAGAATACTGGCTCCCTTTCTTGGTAAATTTTTTCAGGAAGCTCTTGAAAATGGTGAGATAAGAATAAATTATGATGAAGACGGTCTGAGCATCAATTATTATGAAACCAGGCTTCCGCTAAAAATAGAATCGTATGCCGATGTCTTTTCGTTCCGATTAGATAAATTGAGGAATAAATTAGGCCGGAATGATCCTGATTTTATAAGATATATGGGAGTTTTGTTTGTAATTAAATCATTACCGACTGCTGAGGATATTGATGAAAGGTATAACCAGATAAAATTCATAAAAGGCATTATTTGGGAATTGTATTCAAATAATAATAGTATAAAAGATTTTATTGATGAGAATCTAAAAATTTTTAACGGCATTAAAGGAATAACCGAAAGTTTTGACCTTTTAGATAAGTTATTATCTCAACAGAATTTTAGGATTGCTTTCTGGAAAGTTGCCAATGAAGAAATAAATTATAGAAGATTTTTCAATGTAAATGAGTTAATTTCTTTAAGAGTTGAAAACGAAGATGTCTTTAATAGAATCCATTCTTTTATTCTCAAACTAATTAGAGAAGATAAGGTATCAGGTTTGAGAATCGATCATATCGACGGCTTATATGATCCTTCTAATTATTTATCAAATATACGTGACCGTGCTAAAGATATCTTTCTTGTTGTTGAAAAAATTTTAGAGTTCGAAGAAAATATACCTGGTTTTTGGCCGGTTCAAGGCACAACAGGATATGATTACTTGAATTTTTTGAATGAAGTTTTCTGCAAAAGAAAAAATAATCAGAGGTTTGGTTCCTTCTATAATAAATTTTCAGGCTTAAATAAAACTTATGAACAGATTGTAATCGAAAAGAAAAAATTAATAATTCAGACCAGAATGGCAGGGGATGTTGAAAATCTTGCTATACTTATCGAAGAAATATCAAGTAAAGACAGGTTTGGTGTTGATATTACTCTTCATGGTGTCAAAGAAGCTTTGGAAGAAATCCTTACCCATTTCCCAATTTATAGAACATATGTAAGCGGGCGAAAGAACAGAAGAACCGATAAAAAGTACCTCTCCGAAGTAATTGAAAAAGTAAAAAACGAAAATCAACTGCTGTCAAAAGAGTTTCAATTTATAGGAAGTCTGTTAACTAAGGATTATAGCGAGAAATTTACTATTGAACAGAAAGATAAATCTTTGGACTTTTTAATGAGATTTCAACAGTTGACTGGGCCTATCATGGCTAAAGGTTTTGAAGATACTGTCTTGTATGTCTTTAACAGATTGATTTCATTAAATGAAGTTGGGGGTAATCCTGATAAATTCGGAATATCATTAAATGAATTTTATAATTTCAATAAAAAAAGAGTTGCAAACTGGCGGCATAGTATGAATGCATCTTCAACTCATGATACTAAAAGAGGAGAAGATGTCCGGGCAAGGATAAATGTTTTATCGGAAATTCCTGAAGAATGGATTAAAAAAGTTAGAATTTGGAATAGAATAAATAGACAATTTAAAAAATTCAAAAATAATTATTTTATTCCCGATAATAATTTGGAATATTTTATATATCAGACTCTTATCGGATCTTATCCCTTTGATAGGGTTGATATTAAAAAATATTTACAGCGAATAAAACAATATCTAGCAAAAGCTATGCGTGAAGCAAAAGAACATTCCTCCTGGACACAGCCTGATACAGAATATGAGTTGGCAGCCTATTCATTTATTGAAAATGTATTTAACAATAATGAATTTTTAGATGATTTCTTATCTTTTCAAAAGAAAATTGCTTTCTTTGGTGTCTATAATTCACTTTCTCAAGTTTTACTTAAAATTACTTCTCCTGGTATTCCTGATTTTTATCAGGGGACTGAATTGTGGGATTTGTTTCTAGTCGATCCCGATAATAGACAACCCGTTGACTACAATTTAAGAAGAAATTTTTTAACTGAAGTAATTGAAAAGGATACGGAAGAAAGAATCTCATATTTACAAAATATGTTAAAAAATCCTTCGGATGGAAAAATTAAAATATTTATGGTTTATAAAGCACTTCAATTAAGAAATGAAAAATTAGAAATTTTTAATGAAGGAAATTTTATTCCAATTGAAGCTGGCGGAAAGTATAAAGAGAATATTATCGTATATGCAAGAAATTATGAGCATGATGTTGTTATCATAATTGTTCCCAGATTTCTTACAAATATTGTTGAAGAAAATAAGCTGCCAGTTGGACTGGATACTTGGGAAGATACTTACATAAAAGTTAATAAAATAAATTCATCTTCATCCTTTAAAAACTATATATCCGGAGATATAATCGTAAGGAATGAAAAAATATTAGTAGGTGAAATTTTTAAAAATTTCCCTTATGGACTACTTGTAAATAATTAGCTATTCATTTATAATGAATCCCACTCGATTATTGTTTTTATACCTTTTGATGAATCTATACGGAATGCTTCATCAAATTTTGTAAATGTAAATTTATCTGTTATAATATTTTGAACCGTATTTTTCCATTTTCTGATTGCTTCTGTTAAATCTTTTATCGCTAATTTATAATGATCTATGCTGGCATTAACACTCCCTAACCAGACATGGTTCATAAGGACCATTTTTCTTATCAATTCATCTCCAAGAATATTTACCGGCCTATTACCACCGGGAATCCCTGATAAAACATAGATCCCATTAATCCCTATAGTATCAAGCAATTGGAATTCTAATTTTGTAATGCCTGCAGCTTCCAGAACAAAGTCCATATCACCGCATTTTTCATCTATTTCAGTGGTTTTTATAACCCTTCCGTCAATATATTTCCCTCCAATTTCTTTCAGAAGAGTCGGTCTCTTTGAATCTTCATCTACTATGTCAAGTCCGAATACCTGAGCATTTCTTAATCTCAAAGCAACTGCTGATAAAAGGCCTACCGGTCCAAGACCTGCAACCAATGCTCTCTTCCCTTCTAACCAGTTAGATGCTTTTGCTCCCGGTATTCTTGCTTCCTGCAATAATAATGAATCATTAATAGCTTTTTCAATTACAGACATAGGTTCGATAAGAACACCTACCGATGAAATTTCCTCTGGGATTTTAACTACATATTTTTCACTGTCAACAACAAATTCTGCCTGGTACCCATGCAGTCCTTTTATACCTCGTTCTTTATATTCACCTGTACTGCACATATCACTTCGTTCATGCAGACAGGGATAGCACTTCCCGCATCCTCGTCTAACTATGAATAATGCATAATCTCCTTTTTTTACCTTAGATACTTCATTCCCAACTTCCACTACCCTGCCAAACATTTCATGGCCGATTATAAGATAATGATCATTTGGCGGGGCATCAGCTCTTCCTCCGCTTACTTCTTCACGATCTGTTCCGCAAATTCCAACCTGCAGTACTTTCAGTTTTACTTCATCAGGGAATTGAATTTTAGGCTCAGAAATATCAATAATATTTAAATCTCCCTTGCCGGGAGTAATTGATAAAGCTTTCATTTTAATCTTTCTTCAATAAAAGTAAACCCGCACCAACAGCGAATATTCCTGAAAGAATGATTCCTAAAAGACCTTTATTTTCCGAAGCCCAGAGCTGCTGGCTTTGTTTTCTTGCCTTATAATCAAACTTTCCATGAGCACCATAATCACCTGAAACAGGTTCCCAGAGATTATCCGGCTGATGAGGATCCTTTGGTTCATCTGTCTGCTGACTTTCATATCCATTCTTTGCGAGGTAATGATCTAAAAATCCTGGCATTATTTTATTCCCCAAAATAGTTTGTACGGCAGACATTCCTACAAAAATTTCCCTTCTATTATGATGGGCGGCATAATAGATAGCTTCAGCAGGAACTTCAGGTTCGTAAATTGGAGGCACTGGCTGTGGTTTTTTCTGATAACTTATTTCTTACCCATATAAACTGAGGTGTGTTTACAGCAGGCAGTTGTACCATTGTCAATCTAACCTTACTTTTATCATGGATTAATTCCGAACGAAGTGAATTTGTAAATCCCCTTATACCATGTTTTGCACCGCAATATGCAGACTGTAGTGGGATACTCCTGTAAGATAATGCTGAACCAACCTGTACTATTGAACCTTTATCTCTTGGAAGCATCCTTCTTAAGGCAGCCATTGTTCCGTAAACCGTTCCAAGATATGTTACTTCCGTCACTCTATGAAATTCTTCCTCAGTTATTTCCTTTACAGGTGCAAAAACTGATGTCATTGCATCATTTATCCAGATATCGATGGGTCCGAATTCACCTTCAACTTTTTTTGCAGCTTCTTCTACTTCTTCCCATTTCGCTACATCTGTTGGAATCGGTATGGCTTTGCCGCCTGCATCTTCTACTTCTTTTTTAGTATTTTCAAGCCCTTCTTTCCCGCGTGCGAGTAACCCGATATAAGCACCCTCCTTTGCAAATCTTCTAACAACTGCTCTTCCAACGCCTGCAGTTGCTCCTGTTATAACTACTACTTCTTTCCTATTATCCATTTTGTTTACTTTCCTTTATTTTTTCCATCTTAATAATAATACTGTTTATAATCCTTTTCACTGCTCAGATTTCTTTCATCCCCCAATTGCTTATCGAGATTTAATGCTGCACTAATCATTCCTAAATGGGTAAATGCTTGTGGAAAATTTCCTAATGCTTCTCCCTGTTCTCCCAACTGTTCGGAAAATAAACCAAGGTGATTTGCATACCCCATCATCTTTTCAAAAAATAATCTTGCTTTTTGCAGCTGGCCTGAACGGGATAAACATTCTATATACCAGAAAGTACACATCGAAAAAGTCCCTTCCCCTGTTTTTAATCCGTCAGATGCTGCTTCTTTAAATCTGTACCGGTAAACTAATGAATCGGAGACAAGGTCCTGTTCAATAGTTTTTAAAGTTGAAAGCCATCGGGGATCTTTAGGACTTATAAATCTGATTAAAGGCATTAATAATGTCGCAGCATCAACTGAATTCGC
>CAVUOL010000007.1:0-19412 GCA_963742995.1 uncultured Ignavibacteriales bacterium | reverse complement strand
AAATAAATGATGAAAATTCTTAATAAATCCTGTTTAATTTTTAACTGACTTTTTATATTTTTTAATTCTAATTCGAAAATTATATAGAATAATACCCATGAACACTTTATTCTTAAATATTCAAAGTAAACCTTACTCGTAATCGTACTCATAATCGTACTCGTACTCGTTGCAGTAAACCCATCCGGTATTATCATTTAAGCCTTCAAATGGCCATCTAACAGCCATCTAACAGCCCTCAAATCCATGTCACCACCATATCTAATTCAATGTAGAACAGACATTCTTGTCTGTTCACAATAAATGCTGTCTTCAAAAAATTTATAAAAAAACGTAAATGTCCACCTTACATTTCAGTCACGCACGGGAGGATATTTTAGAAACGGGCTTAAAAAGCCCTCCTCCTCCGACAGTGAAAAATGAACCGGTTATTTGCGTACCTTCAATAAATAAATTATTTTTCATTAATAAGCTTTAGCGGGAAACTATAATGAATAAAAAATTTACTTCTCTTCTCATTCTTCTTTTTACCATATCTTTAATTACAAACATCCGCCCACAGTTTATAGATAATTTTGAAGACAATAAAATTAAACTTGACCCTAACGGCTTAAACGGCTGGGGATTTCTTACCGGTGATGGAACTGCTGTAATGGACTTTACAGCATCCGGTAAGGGTTATGCTGTTATGAGCGTAGATGCAGCTCACGATAAACTTGGTATCTGGTGGGCCATTATCGTAAGAGATGTCTCAAAAAAGATGGACTTAAGCTTATTAAAAAATCCGAAATATGAGTTCCGCATTGAATCAAGAATCCGTGTAAACAGTGCTCCCAAACGAGTCAATCTTAGTCTTAATACCCAAAGAACAACTGATTTCCATAGCAATCTCATGGAATTTGATATCCCAGATACAGTAAATTGGCATTCCATCAGTTTAACCACTCACAACTTTGATGCTGTTCCCGGTGATACTGTTTACGGACAGCTAGCTATGATAGATTGGGGATTAAAAAAATATCACACAGATATTGATTATTTTAAGGTAGATATTGTAAATATTGATTCCGTTGGACCAGATAAAGGTGTTCAGGTTCCTTACCATCCTCCAATTAAAGGCGCTGAAACTTTCACACATCATTTACCTGTAATTGAAGATGCTGTAATCGATCTTAACTTCCCGGATATGAACTTTAATAACTGGTCTGTTGTTGATGCTAGCGGCCAGACTCTTCTTTTAACAACAAGCAGCTCTCAATATTCCATCATGAGATGGGATTTAACCAAATTCAAAGGAATGAAAGTAGATGGCTCAGGTTTATTAGATTTAACTACCTATTCACTGGAACGCTCAACCGATTTCCTGAAAGACTTTGGAATGGTCAGAATTACTGAAATTATTGCCGGAGACCCTGCTTGGAAGCAAAATAAAGTTACATTTAATTCATTATCTGGAAAATTGTCTCCGGATGATGTTACAAATTCACAAATGATTATTGACATAGATGTCTCTAAAGAACGGGGTAGTAAAAACCTCATTACAATTTCTCAACCCGTTATGCAAAGATTAATAGATGGAAAATCCCTTGGAATAGCAATTAAACCCCTTGGTGCTGTAAATGCCTCCTTCTATGCCATGGAAAATAACGGCGGTGAGTATAGTCCAAAATTACATTTCAAACTTTTGCCGGATTCCACTCGTTCAAATTAAAACATTAATCCCGGAATTAATCCCGGGGCTAATGAAAAAACAACGAATTTTTGTAACCGTTTCAATTTAACCTCTAAAACGGTTTATCTTCAAAACGTGATCAACTTGAGTTAGATAATAAATTAAATTTCCTACCATTCGTTTTTTATTCCCTCCGCTTAAGTAATTTTCATTCTAACTTTGAAAATTATGACTTATACTGAAACGAATTTTGGGGATTATTTTATAACAACATCTCCAAAGTTTGTAACAATTACCAAAATCATTTCGTCTTTATATTAAAAGATGCTAAGCAATTTAAAATATAAACTGCTTGTTAAACAGTTCAAAAATAAAATATATAATTATTCCAATTATATGCTTAGAAATCGAATGGATGCCGATGATGTAACCCAGGAAGTTCTTATAAAGCTTTGGAAGAATCTGGACAATTTTAATATGAATGCCGCTGGTTCTTATATAATGAAAATGACTCATAACCTGTGTATTGATTATTTAAGAAAGCGAGCTGTTTCATTAAACAGAAATATTGATATTGATAACGATTTTGAGGAAGCATATCTAAATCTAAATGATTCTAATAATCCGGAAATAATGGTTTTCAATGAAAGTCTGAATCAAAGATTAAAAGAAGCTGTTGAAAATTTACCGGTTAATTTGAAAAGTATTTTTATTATGTATCAGCTCCAAGGAATGAAATACAAAGATATTAGTAAAGTACTGGATATCCCCTTAAACAGTGTAAAAGTTTACTTAATGAGAGCAAGAATTAAACTTCAAAATGAATTAAAGCTATTTAAACATGAAGTACCAGATGGAAATTAATAAAAATTTATTGCATAGGATAATTTCTGTAGCTTATGGAGATGCCGGCTTTTTTGAGAAAGTCAGAATATATCTTTTAGCTTCTAGAAATAGTGAAGTTAATAGGCTGCTGAATGAATACAAAAGAACAGTAAAGGCTCTTCATACACTTGAGCAGGATGAATGTCCTGCTGAAGTTCTTGATAAAGTCAAAATAAGTACCGGGCTAGATAAGAACGTACCTTCACGATTATCATTTAACTTTTTTTACCCCTTATTTTACAAACCGGTATTCTCTGCAATAGCTATATTGGTTTTTATCTCAGGAATAGTTTTCTTCCTTTTAATTCATAATACTAATGAGAATTCTTATTCAAAATCACAAATTCAATTAGCCGAAAAACAGGTTAAACAATCACTTGTACTTGTTAACAGAGTTTTCAACAGAACCGCTGATACAATTGAAAATGATGTTCTTAAAGAACAGGTGGCCAAGCCGGTTCATGAAGGCATATCAACAATTAATAATCTTTTTAACGGAGGATAAAATGAAAAACTTATTAAAAATATTACCTATTATTATCTTTTTCTTTGCAATCAGCCTGCAGGCACAGGAGAAATACGATTATTCCAATGATCCCGGTTATGTAGATTTCGGTGACCTGTCAAAGTTTCAGAATGATAACGATGTAACCGAAGTCCTCGTGGAAAGCAATCTCTTAAAAATGGTTGCGAATGCTACTAAAAATAGCGATACTGCCTTATACGATCTTTTAAGCGGATTAAAGCTTGTAAAGGTGAACTCATTCAAAAGTTCTGATTCGGATAAAAATGATTTAACTCAAAAAATGGAAGATATAAATAAGAGATTAGTTTCTAAAAACTGGGATAGAATTGTTCATGTTAAGTCCGGCGGGGAATATACTAATGTATTTATTAAATCTTCAGTTTCCGATAATAACATTTTAGGCCTTGTAGTTACTACCTATCAAAAAGATGGTGAGGCTTCTTTTGTTAATATCGTCGGCAAAATAAATCTCGAAAGTATCGGAAGATTGGGAGCAAAGTTTGACATTCCTTCTCTTGATCATTTGCACAAGAAAGGAGACTAATATGAAACCAAAATATTTATTACTCCCCGTTTTGATTATCATCTCTGCATCAACTTTCATGGGATGCTTTGGTGTCGATAGTGACTTCCGGGAAGTAAAATCATTGGTTATGAACTCTACAGATGATAGATTTCAAAAAGATTTGGAATTTTCCGTTGGACCTTTGGGTCTATCTCTTGCTAAAGTCATTGTAAAGCTAGATGATGATAATGAAGATGCAGATGTAATCCTCAATAATATTTCCGAAGTTCAAATCGGCATTTATAAAAAAAGCGGCTGGTCCGAACAACATTATGATTATTCCTTTTTTCATGATATCGACACCAAGCTGGAAAAAGAAAACTGGCACTATATAGTTAGGCATATCGAGAATGGTGAAATTACCGGAGTCTATGTAAAATATCAGGATGAAAACATAAACAAAATGTATGTAATCAATATCCAGGATGACAAACTCTCATTAGTGCGGGTAGAAGGCAATCTGGAAAATATTATTACATACGCTATCAAAGATAAAGGTTTCGACCACGTTAGCTTCAACCGTTAGGTAAATCAGAATAAAAAACCTACAGCCAAAACAGATTGTGAATGCTATTGGACGAGCTCACATTAACCTTCACACTTTACTTTTGGACGGGCTCGTATTACCTATCCCCCTTTACTATTGGACGGATTCGCATTACCTATCCCCCTTTACTATTGGACGGATTCGCATTACCTTCCCCCTTTACCAAAGGGGGAATACAAGGGGGTTTATTCTAAAGTTAACATCTTTTTAATTATACATTTTCAACACCGAAAGTGTGATATTATTATAGATAATACAAAAAAGACATAATACCCAAAACCCCGGCAGGGCGACATAATAATACAGATTCTTCATTAAACTTTTACTTTTTTAGATATATCGGACGGCTCGGTTTACCTTCCCCCTTTACCAAAGGGGGAATACAAGGGGGTTTATATCTTATTCACAAAGATATCGTAGTTATTAAACCTCCGGTAAAAAGTTACTCTCTTTATTCATTCAATATTCTTACAGCCTTCTCCAGATTATCACTAAACTTATCAATTATATCCGAAACAACTTTAATCTGTTCATCTGCCTGCTTCCAGTCTCTCTGTTCTATTGCCTCCCGTACTCCTGGAATCGTTTTAACTCCATACCCCGTATAAAATCCCGGCGCATAGATTTCATGAATATACCATGGACGATTTGGAAGCCCTTCTTTATTTGTAAGAAACCGTTCACTCAAAAAAAGTATTTCATTTAATTTCTTAAGATCTTTCTGCCGGCAGCTTTTTATTATCCTTCCTTAAATTCTTAATCGCAGTACTATAAGAAGACGTACTGTTTTCCAACCTCAAAATGGAATTTTGAAGCGGCGTAAAATTTATATAAGGTACCGGCTCTTTTTTCTCCGGGGGTATATATGTAGTAGTCGGATCAGATGCATAAACATAATCACTGTCGTCAAGACTCTTGTTCTTCTCCTTCGTCTCCTCCCTCATTTTATCTGTTAATTTCGATATCTCATCAAAATATTCTTTAATTGTACTGTAAAAATTTTCAAATTCAAACGGCAGAATTTCCGAATCGGCAAAATTTATTATTGCATGCCCGCCTGTTTTGGATAAAACAATCCCGTATTTAAAACCAGGATCCCCGAATCTTATATAATGATCATATGAGTCATAAATAGAATGGTATTCTCCTCCGTCATTTTCTCCCCCATATCCGATATTTAGTGATGCAATACCAGCATGCTGAAGAAACGGACTATAATCAGAGCCTGAACCAAGAGGATATATTTTCAAATCTTTCCCGCTTCGGGCATCCTTTTTTTCCTCATCATTACCATCCACTAGTAATCTTGAACGCCATCTTTTTTCAACACTTATATTCTCTTCCGGATCGTTAATCCCGCCTGCAATTTGATTAACAAAATGTTCCAGTGTATGAGACCCTCCGGCATATAGAAATCCTCTCCCGTTGCCATCCGAGTTTATATATATTACTCCATGCTGTTTCAATTCGTCCGCATGTTTTTCAACCCATTCCGTAGAACCAAATAAACCTTCTTCTTCTCCGTCCCATGCACAATAAATAATTGTTCGCTTAGGTTTCCAGCCCGTTTTTAATAAATCACCCAAACCTTTAGCCTCTTCTAACATTGCAACCTGCCCGCTTATCGGATCTGCTGCACCGTTTACCCAGGCATCATGATGATTTCCTCTAATCACCCATTCTTCCGGGTATTCGCTCCCGGTATTTTTGCAATTACATCATATAAAGGAACCATATCCCAGTTAAACTCTACCTTTAAATGTACTATTGTCTTACCCGGTCCAAAATGATAAGTAATAGGTAAAGCACCTCTCCAATTTTCAGGTACAACCGGACCTTCGAGTGAACTAAGAAAATGCAGAGCATCTCCATAAGAAATTGGCAGGACTGGAATTTTAGTTATTGTCTTTGCATCCTCTAATTTCAATCTTTTAGCATCACTTGTAGCACCCACAAACGGAGTTAAAGGATCTCCGCTGTACTGTGGAAAATCAATTACAGAACCCCGCTGGACTCCATCTTCACTTCTAAATGCGCCTTTGGGATAAACATCCCCCTGGTAATAACCATCTCCTTTTGGATCCGAATAAATAATGCACCCTATTGCTCCATGTTCTGCTGCTACTTTCGGTTTTATTCCACGCCAGGCTGCACCATATCGGGCAATAACTATTTTCCCTTTTACATCTATACCGTGCTCTGCAAGAACTTCATAATCTTTCGGAATTCCATAATTTACATATACCAGTTCACCTTGAACATCACCATCTATTGAATATGCATTATATGTAGGTAACTGATCATTTGTTTGGTCAGATGTTCTGTCTCCTTTCAATGGCGGTTCAAAAAGCTTTGCCTTATATTTTTGAGGCGCAGTCATTTCAAGTAATCTTGTCTTTGGTGTCGGAAATAAAACCTTAAATTCTTCTATCTCCGAATTGAATCCAAAAGATTTAAATAAAGAATCTATATATAAAGCATTGCTTTTATCATAACTTGACCCCAGATGATGAGGATATGCCGACAGCCTTTTCATCCATGTATCCAGATCATTTTTATTTAAAGATGAATCAAACCTCTTTTGCAAATCATTTAATTCTGATTCTTGAGCAAATGATAAATTAAAACACAGAAAGGAAATAGAAAGAAGAAGAAGTTTAAAACAATATTTCATAATACTGCCCTATTATTACTTGAGGAATATTTTATGATATTTAATACTTCAATATACTCTTCTTAAATGAAGTTAAACAAAAACTCCCATTACGATTAATTCTCTTCACATCATAATAATCGTCAGCCCCGCCACCTACCCTTTGCCCTATGCGCTTTGCGTTCCCTACTCAATCATCTTTATACTTCCCTTTTCCGGCATCTTCAATATGTACACCTTATCCCTCTGACTTGTTAAAGTCGTATCTCTTAACCAGGGATTGTACATCTTTAATGTCTTATAATTGAATCCTTTCTTAATAGCGAAATCTGCCAGATTTGGGATAGAGTAATCAATTTTCATCGAGGTTGTTAAAAGCGGCTGATATAGGTCTTGAGGTCTCATATCAAATCCATATTTCTTAGGATCATTTAATATCTCTTTCACCGCAATAATCCTTGCAATATATCTGGAAGTTTCACTTCCGAAAATCAAATTATAATAGTTTGTTGATTTCTGCCTTGCTATCTGCCTCTCAAGTCCGTTCGTACCGAAATTATAAGCAGCCGCAGCCATAGTCCAGCTTTTAAATTCATTATAAGCATCTAAAATATATTTACAAGCCGCTTCAGTAGACTTTTCAACATTATACCTTTCATCAACCTGCGAATTTACTTCAAGCCCGTACTTTTTTGCAGCGTCTTCAGTCAATTGCCAAAACCCTGTAGCTCCAACGGGAGAAACAACATTTTCCAGCCCGCTTTCGATTACTGCTACATACTTGAAATCATCGGGTATATTGTTTTCCTTCAATATAGGTTCGATAACCGGAAACCACCTGTTTTTTCTTTTAATCGAGAGGATTGTTGCCGAATGCCAGTAAGTATTAACTAAAAATTCCCGGTCAATTCTTTCATAAACTTCAAAATTTTCAACCGGAACCTTTTCACCGGCAAAAGATAAATCATCAGGTATTTCCGGAGAAATAATCCTATAACCCTGCGGGAAATCTTCCGATTTTCCGGATACATTTGTATCGGTCAGAAATAAAAAACTCGAAATTATTAAAATGCACGACGCCGTTATAAACCCAACTATAAAAAAATAATATTTAGATTTCATACTTACCAA
The DNA here is from genome assembly GCA_963742995.1 of uncultured Ignavibacteriales bacterium. Taxonomy (GTDB): domain Bacteria; phylum Bacteroidota; class Ignavibacteria; order Ignavibacteriales; family Ignavibacteriaceae; genus CAVQBP01. The sequence goes on along the minus strand of CAVUOL010000007.1, from coordinate 11,433 downwards.
TCCATTATTAAATCTTAGCAGCTTAATTATTAAAATTTCAACTTTATATATAAATAAAATAATAAATATCTTAAAGACATATACTCCTGAAACTAATAAAATTGGAACAAATTCTATTCCACCTTAATCTTAATCGTACTCGTAATCTTAATCGTACTCGTTCTCGTAATCGTAATCGTTCTCGTAATCGTACTCGTACTCGTTCTCGTAATCGTACTCGTACTCGTTCTCGTTCTCGTATCTCGTACTCGTTCTCGTTCTCGTACTCGGCAGTTTATTTACCAAAAGATTAACACCGTGGCTTTAGCCCGGTGGCACAATTAAAATTTTGTAATTTCGCAATCTTATCTTTAATCCTAAAATCCTTATATTTACTTGATATTTTATTAAATAACAAAAATGTTTATGACCCAAAATATTCGAAATTATCCTCTGGACGTTTCAATTATAAAAGACAATGAAAGAGAATTTATAGTAATTGGAACTGCACATATCTCCAAACAATCTTCCGATCTTGTACAGGAAGTTATAGAGAAAGAAATCCCTGATTGTGTCTGTATTGAACTTGATTCGCTGAGATATAAATCCATTTCTGAAAAAAATAAATGGGAATCTCTCGACATTAAGCAAGTTATTAAAGAAAAGCAGCTTACAACTCTTTTCATAAATATAATCCTCGCCTCTTATCAAAAAAAATTAGGTGAAAAACTAGGAGTTATGCCCGGTACAGAAATGCTGAATGCTATTAATACTGCAAAAAATCTTGGCTTGAAAATAGCACTTTGCGATAGGGAAATCAGAATTACCCTTAGAAGAGCCTGGAATTCAATGTCCTTCTGGCAGAAATTTAAATTGTTAAGTTCAGGCTTTGCTGGTATATTTGATAAAATAGAATTGACTGAGGATAAGCTCAATGAACTTAAAGAAAAAGATGCACTTTCGGAAATGATGCAGGAATTAGGTAAATCTCTCCCCGTTTTGAAAAAAGTTCTAATCGATGAGCGGGATATATACCTAAGTAAAAAAATAAGAGAAGCACCCGGAAATAAGATTGTAGCAGTTGTGGGCGCAGGACATGTGAAAGGTATTTCTGAAGAATTGGTAAATAAAAAAGATGTAGATCTAAAAGAATTCGAAATTATCCCCCCTTCTTCGCCAGCTGTTAAAATTATCGGCTGGAGTATCCCGGCTATTATTATTGCATCTATTATTTTGATCGGATACAATAAAGGTTTAACTGCTGCTCAGGATAATATCTTATACTGGATTTTAGCTAATGGTATTCCTTGTTCTATCGGAGCTATCTTTGCAGTTGCACACCCCATCACTATAATTGTCTCGTTTTTTGCTGCCCCCATTACAAGCCTAAGCCCTCTTATAGGTGCAGGCTACGTTGCCGCTTTTGTACAAGCTTACTATCAGCCCCCCCTTGTAAAGGAATTCCAAACAGTTGCTGATGATATAAGAAAATTAAGCAGATGGTGGAAAAACAGACTATTAAAAGTACTTCTTGTTTTCATCCTAACAGGATTAGGCAGCATGATCGGGACTTATATCGGAGCCTATGAAATTATCTCCAACCTCTTTTAATTACTCCCCGGAGCTGCTTCTCATGTACCGCGAAACTCCGTTTCGCAAAAAAGCACTATAGATATTACCAATTTGTCCTAAGACATGAATGAAATAAATAACTAAAAATGTGTCATCTCTCCATTTATTCGGACATAAAAAAAGCCGCTCAAACTTGAGCGGCTTTTTCTATTAACTATTAACCATTAACTTTTAACGATTAACGATTGGCTACAAATAACTTTTTCCACAAACTGCATTATCCTAAATAAGCTTTTAATCTTTTGCTTTGAGGAGAATGTCTTAAGTTTCTAATTGCTTTTTCTTTTATTTGTCTTACTCTTTCACGGGTAAGGTTAAATCTCTCTCCGATTTCTTCTAAAGTCGCAGAACGTTCTCCTCCGATACCGAAATAAAGCCTTATAACTTCAGCTTCTTTTTCGGTTAAACCGGATAGTATATTTGCTACTTCATTCTTGAGAGATTCCGTCATTAAATTTCCATCAGGAGAAGGCTGTTGATCATTTGGCAGAACATCTATCAAGCTGTTCTTATCATCATCACCTGAAAAAGGAGCGTCCATTGAAACATGTCTTCCTGAAATCTGCAATGCATAAGCAACATCATCAGCACTCATATCGAGAATTGCTGCTAGTTCAGTAGTAGTAGGAGTTCTTTCATATTCTTGCTCCAGATCACGGTATGCTTTACCAATCTTACTCAATGAACCTACTCTGTTTAACGGCAGTCTAACCATTCTCGATTGATCGGCAATCGCCTGCATTATAGACTGTCTTATCCACCAAACTGCATATGAAATAAACTTAAAGCCGCGGGTCTCATCGAACTTCTGAGCCGCTTTAATCAACCCTAGGTTGCCCTCGTTAATTAAATCACCTAAAGATAAACCCTGATTCTGAAATTGCTTGGCAACACTTACTACGAACCGGAGATTTGCTTTGGTTAATGATTCCAATGCTAATTTATCACCTTTTTTTATACGTATTGCTAATTCTATTTCCTGATTAGGGGTTAAAAGATCAACTTTTCCAATTTCCTGCAAATACTGGTCTAAGGACTTACTTTCTCTGTTGGTGAATTGCTTGGTTATTTTCAATTATTATCTCCTATTTTGATACATTAATTAATTAAATATTATAATAATAGACGTTATTAAGGTTAGATTTGTTCCCACCAATAATTAAAAATTTAAACAGCAACAAACTTAATCACATGAAGATTAAAAAGAAAGAGAAATTTTTTGCCCCTAAAACTCTTTCTTCTATAATGTTAAAATTATTACCCTATCTGTGCTCTAAAACACTTACTTTTTTGATATCAAAGCAAATAAATCAGTATTATCAAAAAAGAATTCTGCTGGATTTTCTTTTATTCCATTGTGCTCTACTTCATAATGAAGATGTGGTCCGGTTGATAAACCTGAATCACCAGATTTGGCTATTATACTCCCTCTTGTAACTTTTTGCCCTTCTTTAACAAGAACTTTAGATAAATGAGCGTAAATTGTGTGATATCCAAAACCATGATCAAGTTCAACAGCTAGCCCATATCCTCCTTTACGGCCAACAAATAACACCTTTCCGTTTCCGGTGGCATATACTGATGTACCTACATCTGCTATAAAGTCCAATCCTTCATGCATTCGCCTTATATGAAGAATGGGATGCATTCTTAACCCAAATCCGTCGGAAATAACTCCGCCGCAAGGCTGGATTGCAGGAATACATAAGCTTAATTTTCTATTTTCCTTTAATTGATTTGAAATTTCCAAAAATTGATGCTTTTCAAAATCAATCTTTCTTGAAATTTCATCAATAAATGAAGAGGCTTTTCTTAGTTCATCCTCTGCATCATTCGACAAAAAATCAATAGAATTATCAAAATACCCGCCTCCTACACCTACTTTTAATTCGTCTTCGGATATCGGATGTAAATTTGCAGCTAGTCTGAGATCGTTATTTGTTTTAGCTAAACTGTCTATTTTACCCGATAATCCCTTGTAATTAGACATCATAGCCTTTAATTCTTTTTTTAAAGATTTGTTCTCAGAACGTAAAGACTGTATATTAAAATCAGGTGAGCCAAGGATTGAGAAAATACTGTAACTGCCGAAAATCACACTAAATATAGTCAAAATAATTAAGATTCTTCTTGAAGCTAAGTTTTTTTGACTATTTGGAATATAGATTTTTTGACCGTTAGTTATATAAACTTTAGACCTTTTTAATTTTAAAAAATGAAAAAGCGACATTATACCTGTATTATTTTATGTAAAAAACTCTAATATCTTAATGAAATAGAAGAAGGTTCTTAATATAACGAAAGAAATTTTTTAGATCAAAGAAATAGAAATTAAAACAGCAATTCCTCACTTCTATTAATTATTTATTTTTGCAAATAATAACGAACCCCTGCTGTCAAATTGGTTCCGCTGAACTTATCCCTGTAATATATATTATCGCTTCGAATGTGGTTGTATTGTACCTCTCCGAATAACGATAGGTTTGAATCCGATAATCTATGCTCTATATCTGCACCGCCGAAAAATCCATAAAGACTCTGATTATCTAGTTTCTGAAGTTCTTCTCCGTTTAATATCGCCTGGTGATTAACCAGCGAATATGTAAAACCAAGAGAAAAAGCTAATGTCCAGCCCTCTTTTAAGAAAATACCGTATCTAAAGCCCGAATTATAAATTAATTGACTAAAAGAAGCTGTTGCCTGAACAAGCTCATTTACCGGCTCAATTTGTTCGTAAGCTGCAAAATCTGATTTTGATGTATATGATATCCTATTATAAAAATATAAATGGCTAGTAATTGGAATCCCGAGCCCCGTTAGAAATAATACGTTAGGAAAATACTTCGACCTTATTTCTTCCTGAGATGAAGAAGATACTATACCCATTCCCCCTGTAATAAATACTGATTTCTTAGGTATATAATCTTGCGCTTTTGTTATTATTGGAATAACAAAAATTAAGACAGTAACTATATATTTCATACACTTATGGAAATGTTAAACCCAACCTAATTAATTAAAATTTAAATAGCAACTAAAAAATCATATCGAAAAATTGAAAGACAAATACCTCAATGAAGGGATTTGAAGATATAGGGTAAAAGTGCAAAAATCAATATAACTTGAATTCACTAATTTACCATCTATCCCCTTAATAGCTTATAGCATCTATACCCTATACCTTATTTAAGCAAAACAAGCTTCATAGAATGTACTTTCTCTGGTGTTGTAATTACAAAGAAATAATTTCCGGAAGATACTGTATTCCCATTATTATTTTTTCCATCCCAAATCATCTTAATTTCTCTTTGTCCCGCAACAGTGCCCGGTTCAAATGTTCTTATTAATTGACCTAGAATATTATATAATTTGAAAGTAATATTTTTAGGATTATAATTATCCGGTAATTTAACTCTAAGGTTTACCTGGCTGTTAAAAGGATTGGGAAAAGCACTTAAAGAAAGACTGTCATTTTTATTTTGGGTTGAATCCTTAACACCTATTATTATACCCCCATTGTCCAAACAATCATAACAAACCTGATTTTCCGCGTCCGGCTCCAGGCAAATAAATGCTGAATATATCGACAAAACTCTCTCCGAAATACTGCTATAAACAATTTCATTTACTACATCATTTGATTGAGTTTCTTTTTCTAAAAACTGTATATAATTCCCTGCCCACATTTTGTCACTTAAACTATCTGAATCAAACAATAAAGAATCTTCTAAAGTAAATTTTTCAGAAAAAGGTTTTGACTTATATACACCTGATGCCTCAACAACGAAAGGGAAATCTCCCTGATATTTTCCTATTTGTAAAATAGGTTTATTTAAATAGATTGAATTAGTATTTAAGCCGATGTTATAACGTCCATAACAAAATCCGTTTTCAAGCTTTGTATGAAGATCGAAAGAACTTATAAACCCGCTGAGAGATTGAAATGCTTCCGGCAATAGATTTGAAAAAGTAACGTTAGAGAACAAAAGAGAAAAATAACTGCCGGAAGTTATTCTCGTGATATTTTCATAAAAATATTGATTTCCATAGTAAGTATGCGAATTAAACCAGTGATAGCTGTAGTTTCTATCTTGAAAGTTTACGACACTTACCGGTATGGCTGTTTCCATTAAATTTAATAGATCATTAATTAATTGATTTGCAGGCTGATAATCACCTACCTGATCAGAATTTGCAATCAATAATATATTCCCGTCATTCCCGTTACTTTTCACAAAATCAACACCATCAGCCAGAAGAGCAGCTAAATTTGTATAATCCGAAATTTGATTTTCTTGCAAACTATTAAATATACTGTCAATTGATACAGAATCTGCCTTTACCCATCCATTGCTGATCCTATTAATGTTAATCTTTGAAAAAATTAAATTAAAGGAATCTTTGGATGTAAAATTAGATATTAATGTTGATTTTAGATCAGATAATAATTCCTTCTTCGTAACCAAACTCATTGAAGGATCATAATCAATTAAAATAACAGTTTTTTTTGGTTCCGAAATATTTAAAACTTTGGCAGGAAGGAAAACCATCTGGTAAACACCGTTAGTTTCATTTCCATACCGTCCTACGAAAATACCATCTTTAAGCGGGGAACTTACTCCAAAGTTAATAATGTTCTGAATATCGTCTTTAGGAATTTCCGCTTTATAAAAATCCCCGTGAACGGAATCCTGTACATTTTGAAATTTAATGTTGGAGTCTTCAATGATCTGAGGATTTTTCCATTTGCCCGATAAATTTACGTTCAGCTCAATTTTATTTAATGGATTTAATGATACTGTGAATAAACTGGTAGACAGGGGGGTTGTCACAAAAGAAGAATTCCATTGAGTCGGAACTAAATAAGATATTTTGACTTTTCTAGTCTTATCACCTGCCATTGGAAATATTCTTAGTTCATAATCTGTTGCACTCCTTTTAAAGAGAATAGACGGATCCCTTCTTCGCTTTACTATACTCTCGTATATTGAAGATGCAGTCCACTGATCCATTATTTTAGCTTTAATTGTATCTTGATCCAGCCATAACCATGAATCATAAACAATTGCATTTTCTGGTAAATTAAAATAATATTGAACTTCAAGGGTGTCTGAATTATTAAACCATAAACCCCTTGCAGAAAAAGTTAAATATAAATCTATCTGCGTATATATCCCCAATGGTTTTAAATTAACAACAGCTTCTTCTATGGTTCCGCTTCCGCTGCCGTTAAAACCTCTTGGATCCTGAACAGTTAAATAATTATAAGCAAATGATAAATTCGTAATCAGGACTAGTAACAGTAAAAATTTTTTCATTTTTCGCCTCCTCTTTATAAAGAAAATTATTTTACCGGTACCCTTTCTTAAAAAGTACTTATTATTCTTATGATTGAGTGAGATATTTTAACTTTTAACGAAAAGTACCCCTAAATATTTGTTAATATATGTAACTTAAATTATTCTTAGAATATAAGCAAGATAATTTCTATTAAACTGTTAGAAACAATCTTGTAATCTTGTAATTTTGCAATTTTGCAATCAATTTAAACCGCTATCTCAAGCTTGCTTCTTCTGTTAAATCTTAAGGTTAACATAATAGCAGATGCAGTTAACCCGGTTAATAATCCTATCCAGACTCCTTGGACACCAAAATGTAAAATAAATCCGAAAAAATAAGCAATCGGCAGTCCTATGATCCAGTAAGCGGTGAAGGTAATCAATGTAGGAACTTTAACATCCATAAGTCCACGTAAAATTCCTATTCCCACACCCTGAAGACCATCCGAAATTTGAAATAATGCCGCTATAATTAATAGTGAAGAGGCTATAGAAATAACACCTTTATCTTCAATATAAAGTGAAGGTAAAAAGTTTCTTAAAATAATGAATGTAATCCCTGAAGTCGCCATAACTCCCGCCCCTAAAAGCAATGCAGTAAAACCAGCTTTTCTTGTTTCATGAATATTCCTTTCACCGACTGCATTTCCAACCCGTATACCCCCTGCAGCAGAAATCCCTAAAACCATCATAAAAGAAATAGAAGCTAAATTAATAGCAATTTGATGTGCCGCCAATGGCTTGGTTCCAAGCCATCCAACCATTACAACAGCAAATGAAAAAGCACCCACTTCAAAAAAATATTGGAATCCGCTGGGAAGGCCGATAGATAAAATTTTTCTTATAACCGGTAAATTAATATTCTTAAAATGAAAACTAACATCAAATTTCTTAAAATAATCTGCCCTCATTACATAAATCATTAATACCAGAGCCATAAAAACTCTTGAAAAAAATGTTGCCCATCCCGCACCATCCAAACCATATGCAGGAAATCCGAGATTCCCGTATATAAAAATCCAGTTACCAAAAAAATTTATAATGTTTGCTGCTAAAGTAATTACCATTGCCGGACGCATAATTGACAATCCTTCGATGAACTGTTTGTAAGTATGATAGAATAAGGTCGGTATAACAGATAGTCCTAATATTTTTGTATATGATGTTGCCTGAACAACCACTGCGGGAGGCTGATTAAAATAGATAATAAGATCTGCACAAATAAAAGTCACTATAACTAATATTATTGAAAAAGATAAATTAACAATCAATGATTGGCGGAAATATACACCGCATTCATTATACTTTTTTGCTCCTACTGCAATAGCAACTAATGGCGTAACCGCAAAGGAAATACCTAATCCAACAATAAAAATCAATAATGTCAAACTGTTCCCCAGTGAAGCAGCTGCTAAAGGTACAGCACCTATCCTCCCTACCATAACACTATCCATAACCCCCATCATCATAAAGCCTAACTGCCCAATCATTACAGGATATGCAAGAGTAAGAGTACTTTTTATATGATTTTTAATAAAATTCATTAACCAATCTTAAAATTTCTATTTTAATAAAAACTTAACATAATAATTTCCCCCATTTCCATTCTCCTATCCTTCTCTTCTCTACTAATTACACAATTGCTCCTCCTCCCTGTTCTCCAATCTTTCCTCCTCTAATCTCACCATACACTCTACTCCCCTCTTTCATACTTCCTTCACTATGCCCTCTGCCCATCTCCCTCCAATCCGCCAATCCTCCATTCACCCATTCCTTCCAATACTCCGATATTCCAATACCCCATTTTTCCATTCATCCATTCACCCAATCCTCCATTCCTCCAATACTCCATCATTCCATTCCTCCATCCTCCATTCCTCCATCCTCATCGCTTCCCTTTCCCCCATTTTATTACTTCAATCTCAACCCTTGCAGTTCCATTCTGAATCATATCTAATTTTCGGGCTGCACCTAATGAAAGATCAATAACTCTGTCCTTAAAATCAGGCATCCTGTCGTTTATCTTTAGAATTATAGAAAGATTGTTGTAAAGATTTGTTACTCTTACAATGGTCCCCATCGGATAAGAAGGATGAGCAGCCGAAAATCCATACATATCATAAATTTCTCCGCTTGCTGTCTGCCGTCCATTATACTTTTCAGCGTAATATGAAGCAATCCCCGTTTCGGTTGAAAGCGGATGTATATTATTAAGGTCTATATTTTCTTCTTCTAAAAGCTCAGCCGTCTCTTTCTTATAATCTTTAGAAGAGTTCTCTTCGGAAGCTTTCGTTGCATAACGAGCAGTACTGCTGCATGCACTAAATAGCAATGAAAAACTAATTATAATATATAAAACTGCTTTCAAAATTCTCTCTACAATTTATCAATATTTTTTCTTCACTCCGGAGGAGTGATATATTTGTAGATTTATATTAATCCACAAGACATCGCACTCCGTTAAGAGTGCTGTATTATTTATTTCGACTTTTTCTTCACTCCGGAGGAGTGATATATTTGTAGAATTATATTAATCCACAGGATATCGCACTCCGTTAGGAGTGCTATATTACTTTCACCCCAAAGAACCGATTATTATCGATGCCGTTGTAATAATTGCTGTTTCACTCCTTAACCTATTCTCAGCTATTTTATAAAGATTCTCCGTTTCAAAATAATTCAATTCCTTTTCGGACAATCCTCCTTCTGGACCAAATACAAAATAGTATCTATTATTTAAATCTAATTCAACTTCTCCAATTTTCTTTTGAGAACCCTGTTCTAATCCAATTTTTATTCCGGTCTGATTAAAAATATCTTCAAATTCTATTAACTCTATTTTGGGAAGGAAACTATTCAATGACTGTTTCATTGCCGAAATGATAATCTTATTCCATCGTTCAATTCTGCTGCTTTTTGAAATAGTCCTTTCGGAATCGAATATTAAAAAATTTGTTATTCCCAGTTCCACACTTTTTTCAAGAGCAAATTCAAATCTGTCACTGCTTTTCAATTTAGGTAAACAGAAAAAAATATTTTTATATTTATTTTCGTAAGATATAATGTCTTCTGCAATTAACTCAACATTTTTTTTATTTATATCCTTTATCCTTCCTGAATAAATCTTACCTTCACCATTAGTAACATATAACACTTCATCCTTAGAATGCCTCATTACTTTAGTTATATGAGTATATTCTTCCCCCTCAATAATAATCCTATTTTCAGATATATTTTCTGGAATTGTATAATAGAGTTCAATATTTGATAGATATTTTGCCAAAGTAGAAGACTCTTAAATAAGCTAAAAAAATAATGTAGAAATTAAATAATTCCCCCATGACTGCAAACCGCACACTTAATAAATACAATGAGAAACGGTCTTTATTTTCCATTTTTTTTTCAAAAACACCCCCTCAACCTCCCTTTTTTGAAATAAACTCCTGCTGAGCCTTAGTACATCTATTCATAAATACGGTGACCTATTTTATTCTTAATCGTATTCTTAATCGTAATCGTAATCGTGCTCGTAATCGTACTCGTAATCGTACTCCCTCAAGGAGTAAGAGCAAGTGTAGAATTAATACATTATCATAATTAAGAATAGGTGCACTTACTTAGTTACATATGCCTAATTTAAGTTATAATGAAAAAAAGAGTAGTTGAGAGAGGATTTTTAGCGATAGTTGAGAAAAGAAAATCAGAAAGATAAACCAAGATCAAATATAAATTCATTGCGTCCAAGTTCATCCAGGGCAAATTCAAACCTCACAATATTGTATGGAAGAATTAATAGTGTTAAGCCTAAACCATAACCTGACTGAAAATCGTTTAAATCCAGTTTTTGGTGTCTAAGTTTGGTAACTCCTGCATCTCCAAAAATTTGAGAATATAGAGCAATTCTGTAAGACAATAGTGAATTTGGGAGCAAAGGAACGAAATCGAGATTTATATTTATATCCCTTATCAACGGATAGTAGAATTCAACCGAACCTAAATAAAGATTATTTCCTTCCTGGATATCATTAAAATGCCCCCTTATTCTTTGCTGGTAACCTAAAAATGAGAAATCATAATAAGGAACCAGGTTTCCAAAAGAAATTCTAGATGTAAATCTCCACTTAAAATAAAGATCATCAAAAACATGACGGTATTCTCTAAAATCGAAATCAGCAATCTGATATTTTATGCCGTTTAGCCCTAATCCCTTAAATTGTATACCGGCTGAAGCAAATATTCCTTTTTTGGGAAATTGCGATAAATCTCTCGAATCATAGGTATAACCAGCGCCTACTACAGGCATTCTGTCAATTCTCTCATTTGAAGCCGAAATTCCTTTGATAAATTCGGGAGAAGCTATATAATCATACCCGAAATCAATACCAAAACGGTGATAATTTCCGAATCTTTTTCCTATTGTTATTAAACTATGAAATATTCTTTGATCGAATTGTCCCCCGTAAAGATATTCCGCTATTTTACT
>CAVUOL010000006.1:0-16844 GCA_963742995.1 uncultured Ignavibacteriales bacterium | reverse complement strand
ACCTAATATTAAAAAAACAAAAACTATAAGAAAAACAAATTGTACTACTTTTTTCATAAAAACCTCCGAAAATAAAGGTAGAGTGATTAAAAATTATTTACATTTTTTAATTAAAAAATTAGGATGGAAAATAATAATTATTATTTCTTTTAACAATATACTATGCATAATTAAACATATTTTTTAAAATATTTTGCTTTTATATGGCTGGTTTAACTCAAAATAAAACAAAATAGCACTAGGCATAAAATTTGTGCATTTGCTATCTGTTTTGAGAATATTTTCTAAACAGATTTTTATAAATCAAAATATTATATAAGTTAGCGGTCATATTTCGGGAAATAATTGAAACTAATTAGAAAACTTTATGATTGGGTTCTTAGCTGGGCAGAAACTCCATATGGAGGGATAGCATTATTTATACTTGCTTTTGCAGAATCCTCTTTTTTTCCCATTCCTCCTGATGCTCTTTTAATTGCTTTAGTTTTAGGCGCTACAGCCAAAGCTTTTAAATATGCTACGACGTGTACGATTGCCTCAACTTTAGGTGCTTTATTGGGATATGCTATTGGTCATTTTGCCTGGTGGACCCCTTCCGGAGATTTTACTTCTTTAGCCGGGTTTTTCTTCACTAATATTCCAGGATTTACCCATGAACTCTTTTATAGAGTTCAGCATCTTTATGATAAATGGAATTTCTGGATAATATTTACGGCAGGCTTTACACCTCTACCCTATAAAGTCTTTACTATTTCAGCAGGTGCTTTCAAAATAAATTTTCCTATGTTTGTCTTAGCTTCCATAGTAAGCAGAGGAGCTCGTTTTTTCCTGGTTTCGTTACTTATCTGGAAGTTTGGTCCCAGTATCAAAATATTTATTGATAAATATTTTAATATACTTGCTATTACATTTACTGTCTTATTAATAGGGGGTTTTGTAGTAGTAAAATATTTGATATGAGATTAGGGAATAAATTTATTTACTTCATTATATCTTTTTTCTGCTGTTTCTTTTATCTGGTCGGTTATTCCGGGAAACATTTTTAAACAATAATCAAATACATCCTTCTCAAGAGTGTAAAGGTCGCTATAAGTAACTGCTCGAACACTAGCAGTTCTATTAATTTTTTTGAATAAGGCAATTTCTCCAAAAAAATCTCCGTCGCTTAACGTATTTTTAACCTTGTTTTCATCTATGGAAATTACTTCAAGTTTGCCTCTTATAATGAAATACATTTCATTTCCTTTATCACCTTCCTTAAAAACATATTCACCCGGAGTAAAAATCAAAGGTTTTAAGTGTAAAGACATTTCCCTAAGGAATCTATCATCAATTCCTTTAAATAGTGGAATCTTTTCCAGGATTTCTCTTTTTAGAAATAATGATACCTCGTTCTGCAGGCCGGCCGGCAGCTTGGATAAAAATGCTGATTCATCATAACCCAGTCTTTTCTTCCATATATATACATAATAGTCTCGAATCTTTTTTTGGAGACTTAATGGTATATTCCTAAAATTTGAAAAGGCTTTTAAACTTTCAATATTTTTGAAATACTGCTCTTTTGCAGGATCCCTTTTGGAAAGTATATTTGCAACATTACCGATAAGATATCCGTAAACACCAACACCGAATAACATTACCAGTATTGAATAAATATGTTGTGGATTATCTTTTGGAGTTATATCGCCATAACCGACAGTTGTGAATGTTTGAATACACCAATAAAGCGAATCGATGTATCTAGTTGTGTTATCCATTTCAGGAGAAAAACTGAATAAAACAACCCATCCGCATGACAGCCAATGAATCAGGATCAAAAGCCAAAAGATGAAAAAACCAAGGTTAAGATAATCGCTGAATCTTAGTACATGTCTTCTTAATTCATGCATATACTGAGCTACCCGCGCTAATTTTACTATTCTAAAAAACTGGAGTAAAGACATACCGAAAATTAAATGGAATGGAAATGCTGAAATAAAATCAATAAAAATCCAGGTCTTTGAATAACCGGATATTTCTTCCTTTTCAAAAAAAGAAGGATTCTTACTTAAATTTAATCCAACCAATAAATTGTAGAATAAATCCAGCATGAAGATAATAGTAATTATCCAATCGAGATAAATTAATCCTTCACCGTTCAAATTAATTACTATTCGAAGAGGGATATAAATTGTGGATAAGACGGTACAAAAAGTAACAATTGAACGCCAGAAATAAGAAAAAATATTGTCTTTGGAAAACATTTTTTATTATATTAAAAAACAATGAAGATAAGATAATAAATTACTATAAAATTATTAAAGTTTTTTATTAAAAATGGATTAAGATGGGTTTTTATTGATGATTAAAAAGAGATCTGTGTACTTCATTAAATACACAGATCTTGAAGTTTTTAATTGTCAAATAAAGAATTAAAATAAACTACAGCACCTATATTTGCAGTTAATAAATCTGTTTTTGATTTGGTTGTATTATAAATTACTTTGCCGTTTTCTATTAGTACCGAACCCTCCTTTAAATATTCTGCCTCTGATCCGTATAAATATCGGGCTTTTAAATCTATGAAGACTGAACTAACTTTTTCTTCGGGATCATCGGATGAGAAAACCTGAATTAAAAAACCTCCTCCCGCCCCATAACTCCATGCAAAATCATCAAAATTTGTAGAACTTGCTACTTCCTCAACTCCTTTACTCTTAATAGATGTTTCTGTAAAAATATAAGAGCCGCCAAATAAACCTTCTGCATAAGGTCTGATTACTCCGGTAGGAAATGCCAATTGAAAAAGTACATGAAAATTTACAATATTATTTGATCTGTCAACATCAACAGTAACATCGGGAATAGTAGAACTGAACGGCTCTCTTCTTGATTCACTGCCATAGTTAATGAAACCTAGATTCAATCCAATCGAAAATGGATTTTGAACAGTTGGTGTCAAAAGAAGAAATTCACCGCTTACTCCAAATCCTGTTCTTGTAACACTATTTTTAAATTCTCCCATGGGAAAGCCTAAAGTGAAATTTAAGCCAGCGGTTTGAGCAAAACAACCAAATGAAATGATAACTAATAAAAAAAGTAATAAAATTGATTTTTTCATAATTTACCTTTATAGAGTTACTTTATATAACTTTTTTTGATTCAATTTGTTTTATTTATTATTAATTTTAAGTCACTGAATTTTGGGAATGTTAAAATATATCAACATTTCAATAAATAAAAAGAATTTTGTATGAACGGCAATTTATACTTATAAAAAGAAATATTTGCTTTTTATTATATGTTTAAACTAATTCTAAAACTTTTGCTCCTTTTTACTTTAATTGCAGCACTATTTATAGTTGGAATATCCTCAGGGGTTATAAATATCTCAAAGATTGATACAGCAAATAATTCTATTTTTTCAAATTTAGAAGCTATTGGTAATCTTCAGCTAGATAAATTTAGTTTGAACTATGTTGTTAAAGATAGCGTTGGAAAAGATACTTTGATTTATGATAAATCTACTCCCGGAGATATATTATTTGCAATAATTAACGGTGAAGTAAACGCTTGCATTAATTTAAAAGAAATCGCAAAAGGAGATATAAAAGAGATTGAAGATACTATACATTTATTTTTACCTGCGCCGGTTCTATGTAATGCCAAAATAAATTATGAACAGTCGAAGATTTATGATAAAAATTTCAATCCGCATCTTCTCAATCGGGAAATATTTGAAAAGTATTTTCCAAATGCGCTTAATAATATAAAGGCAGAGGCTATACGCATGGGGATTCTGGATTTGGCAAAAGAAAATGCAAAGAAGATTCTGTTATCTATTTTAGAGCAAAGAACCCGGAAGATTATTCTACTGGATTTTAGAGAAATGTAAACTAATTTGATGATTTTATTCGTAAACCTTTTGGAACTAATAGTATTTCAAGTAAATCAAATAATGCCTGAACTAAAAGTGCTAAAACTGCTGCCGGTACCGCACCTTCAAGAATCAACGAAACATTATCTAACCTTATACCCGTTAAAATTGGTTGTCCGTAGCCGCCTGCTCCAATTAGTGCTCCCAAAGTAGCGGTCCCTACATTAATAACCGCTGAGGTTTTTATCCCTGCCAAAATCGACCTGGATGCCAATGGCAGCTCAATTAGACGCAGCCGTGCAAATGAAGATATTCCAAGAGCTTCAGCTGATTCTTTAATTTGTATTGGGATATCTATTAATCCTGAATATGTATTTCTAACAATGGGAAGCAAACTATAAAGAAACAATGCTACTATTGCGGGCCATGAACCAATTCCAAGTAACGGGATCATAAAAACTAAAAGTGCAAGTGAAGGTATGGTTTGAATTATTCCGGTGATTGCAAGTATGATATTTGCAATTTTTTGATTTTTATACGCAATAATTCCCAGCGGGATTGCAATAATAATTGCACCTGATAATGATATAAGAACCAGAAAAAGATGTTCTTTAGTATAAAGCCATATACGTTCTATAAAAGTATCAATTTCATAGTTTGTTGCTATAAAAAATGTTTTTTTTATATATTCCGATGCAGCCATTGTTTCAGGCACTTTTTGAACCTTAACCTCCGCATTCATCTTGATCATTGTAGATTCAGGAATATTTCCTTCAAGCCGTAAAATTGAATTCAACGTTCTTGGTGATTTGGATTCAAGTTCCGTACGGTAAACCAGCACAGCATTATATTCCGGGAAATAATGTAAATCATCTTTTAGTACTTTAAGGTGATAATATTCAATATCGGCATCGGTTGAATAAAAATCTATTACATCAATGGACCCGTTATCCAGGCCGCGATATGCGAGATCATGGTCAAGTCCTTTTATATTTCTTTGAGGTAGATTATACTTATTTTTCAAACCCGGCCACCCATCCTTTCGATCCATAAACTCATTGCTGAACCCGAATCGTAGATCCGGGTGTTCCTTTAGATCTGAAATGGTTTTAATATTTAATTTATCTGCTAAGCTTTTTTTCATTCCTATGGCATAGGTATCATTAAAACCAAGTGGTTTACTTATGCTTATCTGTATTTTATTTAACTCTTTTTCCAAACTTTCTTCATCTGTTATATTTTTCCCCGCAAATATCTCTTCCTTTATAGTTCCTGTATATTCCGGATAAATATTAATATCGCCCTTGATCAATGCATTCCATAAAATTCTTGTTCCGCCAAGCTCTCTTAAATGCTTAACATTTGAATTTCTTAGACGCGCCAATTGAGTAACAATTTCGCTCAAAATTACATTCTCGGTAAATTTTTTTGAACCTATTTTTATAGGATATTTCTCTTTCTTGGACTGAGGGAAAGCAAATATATTAACTAATAATAATAATAAAATTAGTTTAAATAGTATCTTACAATTCATTTTTAATGAATAATATTACGTGCAACTTGTGGACTAATTTATGAATACAGTTTCATTTAACAATCTAAATTTAAGTCTTTTTATTAAATTTATTTTGATAATAAGGGGTCGAAAAATTTAATTGGTGATTCGAAATCTTTACTAATTCTATCTCCTTTATAACACACATTTTCTAAAAAAAGACCTGAAGGAGGTGCTGTATATTTTGCAGGTTCATTGGTTTTATTGTTCAAATAATACAATAAATCAGATTTTGATTTCTTTCCTCTACCTATTTCAACTATAACTCCTACCATTCTCCTTACCATCTTCCATAAAAAGTGGGATCCTACTATCCTTATTAAAATTAGATTGTTCTCCTCTTTCAATTGAACATCATCAATTAATACTTTCGTTGATTTTTCTTCATTATCTATATCTGAAAAAGATATAAAATCATGCATTCCAATAAATTCTTGCGAAGATAATTTCATATTCTCAAAATTCAAATCATCTTTAATCCACCAGATGAAATTTTTACCAAAAGCTGCTCTCCTTTTGGATATTTGGTAAATATAACTTCTCGAAACCGCGCTATGGCGGGCATGGAAATTTTTATAAGCCTTTTCAACCTTAAGAATATTAATATCCGATGGTAATTTATCATTTAACTTAATTTTAATTATTTCAGGTGCTAGCATGGTTTTTACATCAAGGTGTGCAACCTGGCAAAGTGCATGAACTCCGCTGTCTGTCCTTCCCGATCCCTGCAAATCTATATTAGAATCCTTAAAAATTTCCCTTGCAATATTTAACAGGATTCCTTGAATGGTTTTTGCATTTTCCTGCTTCTGCCATCCACTGTAACGGGTACCCTCATACTCAATATATATTTTGAAACGTGACAATATTTTAAAATTTAATATTTTTTAGAATAGGGCTTAGTATTTCCTTAAAAATATCTAAAATTATTAAGGTATTAAACATTTGACATGTCTTTAATTTCAAAAGGCCATTCTTTTTTTACTTTGGATCGTACCAGGAATAAAATTGCTCCAATTATCATTACTGCAGCTCCTCCAATCGCAAAGTATATTCCTGTAGAAAAAAATAATCCTAACCACATAATTATTGCTATTAATGCCGGCAATGGATATAACCACATTTTAAATGGAAAAAATGATGCAGGTTTTCTTTTTTTCAAAATCAGAATACCCGCAGCCTGTCCGATAAACTGTATTAAAATTCTCATTGCTAATACGGCACTGATTACTTCTTTAAGCTTAAATAGCATGCTAAATATAAAGGCAATTGTACCTAGAATAATTAAAGAAGCATCCGGGAAATGCTTTTTAGGATGTGTATGTGCAAATATTTTAAAGAAAGAGTCATCTATCGCAGCAGCATAGGGTATTCTCGAATAACCAAGTGTAGCAGAAAACAAAGATGAAAAAGCTATCCATAGAATTAATACCGTAACAACGATGGCTGCTTTTGAACCATAAATTTTTTGAACAAATGTGCTGACAATAAATTGAGAATTCATGGCTTCATGCCAGGGTACTACCCCCAGCACACTTAACTGCATGGCAAGATAAAGTAATGCAATTCCTCCTATCGATATAAAAATACTTTTGGGGATATTTCTTTCCGGGTTCTTTAGTTCCGATCCGAGATTACAAATATTGTAATACCCAAGGTATGTATAAATGGTCTGCACAGATGCACTTCCAAGTCCTACAAAAAAAATAAAAGATAAATCAAAGGCATTATCCGGAAAATCAAATGCGAGTTTGGGGTTAAAATGAGTTATTCCTCCCAATATTAACCAAACAATGGTTGCAATTACTCCAATCCAGAGGAATAAAGAAATTTTACCAATTGTTGTAATTCTTCGATATAGAAGAAGAATAATCATTATCACTAGTAATCCCGATATAATTTTTTGCCCGGTCGGTGAAAGTGGCATTAGAAAAGTAAAATATTGGGCAAATCCTATTGACCCGGAAGCGATAACTAAAGGAGCTTGAAAAATAGTCTGCCAGATAAAAAGAAACGAGAATATCTTTCCCCAGCTTTTTGGTCCGTAAATTTCTTTCAAAAAAACATAACTTCCTCCTGCAGCCGGCATTGCTGCACCAAGTTCAGACCATACTGCACCATCCATAAAAGAAAGTATTGCTCCTAATATCCAGGCAAGCATGCATTGTGGTCCATTCATTTCTTTAATAACTATCGGAAGAACAATAAATGGGCCTATGCCTACCATATCTATCATATTAAGGGCAGCGGCTTCTTTTAATCCTAAACCTTGTTCGAGTTTGTGCTCGGGAATATTATTCAAAATAAAATTCTTCCTGGAGTAGTAATTTTTTATCTGAATTAATATTAAATATTTGATTACATCAGTTCAATTAGTAACTCATATTACGCATAGCTGTCATTCTGAACGCAGTGAAGAATCTCAAGATTTATAATTTGCACAATTTTGAGATATTCGCCTTCCTCAATATGACAAAAAAAATAATTTGCGTAACATACTTTTATTTTATTTGGGTTAAAAAATAATACTTTTAATTTAATAATTTGTAATTTTATTTTTCGAAGTAAGTATTACATTATCATTTTTCAATTTATTTTAATTTATTATGCAGTATCGGCAGTCAAAAACAGGTAAGTTATTAATAGAAATACTTCCAAATAAATGTGACTTTTGCGGATGCTGCGTAGGAGTTTGTCCGGAAGATGCAATCGAACTAAAAGAGGCTGAAATATTTATAATTGACCTTCGATGCACAAACTGTGCAAAATGTGTGTGGAGCTGCCCTATTGAGGTTATTAAATTTAATAAAGAAGGGGTATTGTTAAAATAATATTACCATCGCTGCATGAGAAAAGAATATGATATAATAGTAGTTGGCGCAGGTCCTGCAGGCTCTGTAGCTGCGAGGTTTGCCGCTGAACAAGGTGTCTCCGTTTTAATGCTGGAAAAAGACAGAGATGTGGGATATCCCGTAAGGTGTGGTGAAGCAATTAGTAAAAAAGGCGTTGAACAGTTTATTTCTCCTGATGAAAAGTGGATAACTGCTCACATTAGCAGATTTTCGCTTAATGCACCAAACGGAAATGAAGCCGTAATTGAATTCGGCGAATCCGGCTATGTTCTTGAAAGGAGAATCTTTGATTATGAACTGGCAAAAACAGCTGCAGATGCCGGTGCTGAAATTTTAACCCGTGCCTATGTTAACGGGCTCATTATTGAAAATGATAAAGTGTCAGGGGTAAAATATGAATTTCAGGGAGAGCAAAAAGAATTAAAGGCGAAAATAGTAATTGGTGCGGATGGCGTTGAATCAAGAGTTGGCAGATGGGCTGGAATTAAAACCTATATTGATTTTAGAGATATGGAATGCTGTACGCAAATTACTGCTTCAAATATTTCTGTAGATCCCAACACACTATATTTTTATTTTGGAGAAAACTATGCTCCGGGAGGGTACTTCTGGGTCTTCCCTAAAGGTAAAAATATTGCAAATATCGGATTAGGGATAAGCGGAATGGTTGGAAAAAAAAGATCTGCACTTTCTTTTTTAAATGACTTTATGGGAAAAAATTATCCTAATTCCCCTATTCTCACATCAATTGCCGGCGGCGTACCGTCCACTGTAACTTTAAAAAAAATCTCTTCACCTGGAATAATGCTTGCTGGCGATGCGGCAAGGCAGGTTAATCCACTAAGCGGCGGTGGAATTTCATCGGGAATGATTGGGGGAAGTATTGCAGGCAGAATTGCAGGTGAGGCAGTTAAAATGAATAATTTCGATCATATTTTTAGCTACGATAAAGAATGGTATGAAAAGGTAGGTAAAAGACATGAAATATATAATCGATTGAAAAATGGTATTTATAATTTTACAGATGAGAAGTTCAATAAGATAGCTGAATCATTTAATAAGGTTCCAAAAGAAAAAAGAACCCTTGGGAGAATATTTATTACTGCATTATTTAACCAGCCTTCCTTGCTTACCGATGTTGCTAAAGTCTTTATCATATAACTTATATAACTCATATAGCACTTATTTTGTAAATATACATTGATAGAAATATTTTATAAATTTATTAATTAAGAAAATTTTTTTAGTATAAACCAGGAGGTTTAATTGAATATCGCAGTTGTGGGAACAGGTTATGTAGGATTGGTAACGGGTACTTGTTTTGCTGAAACCGGTAATAATATTGTTTGTGTTGATATTGATAAGAATAAAATTGAAAAAATGAAAAAAGGAACCCTTCCTATTTTTGAACCGGGTCTTGATTTGATATTTGAAAGGAATATAAAAGCAGGGAGGTTAAAATTTACTACTGATCTTAAAGAATCAGTTAAAAAATCAGATATTATTTTATTATGTCTCCCAACACCGCAGGATGAAGATGGTAGTGCCGATCTGAAATATATTTTAGGTGTTGCTAACGATCTTGGAAAAATATTTAATGAAGAGCCGGAAATTGGTTATAAAGTAATTGTTGATAAAAGTACTGTACCAGTTGGTACTAGTGAAAAAGTCAGGCAGGCCATAAAAAACCATGCTAAAAATTTCGAATTTGATGTAGCCAGCAATCCCGAATTTTTAAGAGAAGGTATGGCGGTTGAAGATTTTATGAAACCTGAAAGGGTAGTTATTGGAACAAGTAGTGAAAGAACCAGGAAGGTTTTAGAAGAATTATACGAACCTTTTATAAGATCCGGGAACCCGATTTATTTTATGGATGAAAAATCTGCCGAAATGACTAAATATGCTGCTAATTCTTTTTTAGCTACTAAAATTTCATTTATGAATGAAATTGCAAATTTATGTGAATTAACAGGCGCTGAAGTTGATAAAGTTAGAAAAGGTATTGGTTCGGACTCCAGAATTGGAAAAAGATTTTTATTTCCCGGAGTTGGATATGGCGGTTCTTGTTTTCCTAAAGATGTAATTGCCTTAATAAATACTGCCAATGAAAATAAATATGATTTCAGTATCTTAAAATCTGTATATAATGTAAATAAAAAACAGGTTGAACTATTTTTTAATAAAATAAAAAATCATTTTAATGATCTTTCAGGAATTCACTTTGCAGTTTGGGGTCTTGCTTTTAAACCTAATACCGATGATGTACGCGAAGCGCCTGCATTAACATTAATAAAAAAATTAATAGATAAAAATGCTACCGTATGCGCCTATGATCCTGAAGCCATGGAAACAACAAAAAAAACTCTGGGTGATTGCATTAAATATTGTGAAAATCCGTACGAACCTCTTGAAAATGCAGATGCTTTAATAATTATGACTGAATGGAATGAATTCAGAAATCCCGATTTCAAAAAAATTAAATCAGCACTTAAATCTCCTCTAATTTTTGACGGAAGAAATCTATATGACCTTGAAAAAATGGAGGAACAAAACTTTACTTATTATTCGGTTGGTAGAAAAACTATTATTAAGAAATGATTAAGAAAAATAATAATGATATATCTAAAGCATGGTTTGCTCTATATACAAAATCAAGAAGTGAATTTAAAGCTGCCGCTCAAATTGAAGCTCTTAGCATTGAATATTATTTACCTGCCGTAACTAAATATAAACAATGGAGCGATAGAAAAAAGAAAATTACCGAGCCTTTAATTAGAGGCTATATTTTTATTTATGCCGATGAAAAAGAGAGAATTTCTTCTCTTGAGCAAAATGCTGTTGTGAGGTGTTTAACTGAACGGGGTAGACCCGCCAGAATACCTGATTGGCAAATTGCCAATTTAAAAAATATGCTTAAAAATGAGGGGGACTTTTATATAACCGAAGGTTTGAGTCCGGGAACTAAAGTAAGAATTAAAGAAGGACCCTTTCAGGATGTTATTGGCGTTATTAGTGAAAGTACGGGTGGTAAAACGATTGCTGTTTCAATTGATCTTTTAAATAGGTCTGTTATTACATACCTTCCGAAAGAAAGCGTTTTTGAAGTTGTTAAATAACTTTTATTTGTAATTTAATTTCTTTTCTTTGCATGGTTCTTTATTTTGTAGAAAGTCTGTTCAATTTTTTAGTAAATAAGCTCAATGATTAATCAAACAGAATTAATTACCTTAAAAAAAGGGGATATAGTTAAACATTTTCTTCTTGTAAAAAAGTGTGAAATTCGAAATACCAGGGCAAATAAACCTTACCTTTCATTGGAATTGTCTGATAGTTCTTTAACTGTTTCAAGTAATGTGTGGGAAGATTTTAATTCTTTTTATGAAAAAACAAAAACTGGAAGTATTGTTTTTGTTACCGGATTTATAGAAGAATTTCAAGGTGCACCTCAAATAAGAGTTACAACCATTCGAAATCCGGAACCTTCCGATAATGTCATTCCTTCTGATTTTATGGAAAAATCAAAAAGAAATATCAATGAGATGAAGAATGAATTCTTCAGCAGGATTGAATCGATTTCAAATTATAAATTGAAATCATTAATGAAACTAATTTTTGATGAAGATAATTTCAAAAAGTTTTCTACTGCACCTGCCGGAAAATCCTGGCACCATTCATATATTCATGGTTTAATTGAACACACCCTGGAAATAATAAAAATATGTGATCTAATGTGCGATATTCATCCTGAACTTAACCGTGATCTTTTAATCACTGGAGCTATGATGCATGATTTTGGAAAGATAGAAGAGTTAAGCTTTGATTCTGCTTTTGAATATACCGATAAAGGAAAACTTTTAGGCCACATTGTTATTTCTGCAATGAAAATAAATGAAGAATCTAAAAAAATTCCCCAATTTCCGGAAGACTTAAAAGAATGCCTGCTTCATATAATTTTAAGTCATCAGGGAAAGCTTGAGTTTGCCTCACCGGTTGTTCCTAAAAC
Source organism: uncultured Ignavibacteriales bacterium (assembly GCA_963742995.1). Classification (GTDB taxonomy): domain Bacteria; phylum Bacteroidota; class Ignavibacteria; order Ignavibacteriales; family Ignavibacteriaceae; genus CAVQBP01. The sequence continues at coordinate 4,578 of CAVUOL010000006.1, read as the reverse complement.
TGTTGAAGCAATTACATTATATCAGGCAGATGAGCTAAGCGCAAAAGTTAATGCTTACAAAAGAGCTGTTAAAGCCGGAATCTTCAATGAAAATAAATGGACTAAATTTATCTCCCTTGCTTCTACTGATTTATTTAACCATGGTATTACTTCTGATGCTGAAATAGAGGACCAAATTAATAAAACTCTCTTCGACTAATTTAGGGGGCACTATGAAATTATTGTTCAAATTAATCGTTTTAAATTATTTCTTTGCAGGGTTCTTTTTTATAACTCCTGTTGCGTTTTCTCAAACACTAGAAGAATTGCTGAAACAGGGGGACAATTACCTGGATTCTGAATTCAATTTAGCCAAAGCAGCGGAAACTTATCAAAGAGCCAAAAAATTATTTCCCAAAAATTGGGAGATATATTGGCGTATAAGCCGTATTGATGTGTATGCTGCCGAGCAGATGCCCGATAAAACTAGTGAGGAAAAGGATCGGCTGTTGGTAGAATATCAGAAAGCTTACAATCTTGCAGATACAGCTGCAATGTTTGCACCGGACAAATCAATTGCTTATTTAAGAAGAGGAATAGCAAATGGGAAAATTGCTTTATTCAAAGGAGTCTTTTCCGTTGCTTCAGTGGTAAATGCTGTTAGGGATGATTGCAAAAAAGCTATTGAATTAGGAAATGGAGGTAATTATACACAGGCATTGGCTCATTATGTTTTAGCAAGAACCAATGCAAAAGTAAGCGAAAAATGGGCTCCTGCCCGGGCTGTCTTAGGGCTTGGATGGGCTGATATAGATAAAGCCATTGATGAGTACAATATTGCTATCAAATTATATCCCAACTATAGAATGTTTTACCTGGACCTGGCAAAAGCTTATATCCGTGAAGAAGAATATAATAAAGCAAAAGAAATGTTAAATAACGCAATTAATTCTCCTAAAAGAGAATTTAATGATGATTCTGTATTAATTGAAGCAAAAGACTTGCAAAATCAGATTAAAAACGAGTGATTCAATTGAAAAATACTATTACCGTTTCCACTAAATGAAAATTCCTGAAACAGTAATTAATAAAATAGTATCTGCCAAAAGAATTGTTTTTTTTACCGGTGCAGGTATTTCTGCTGAAAGCGGGATACCTGTTTTCAGAGGGAAAGATGGCATCTGGAATAAGTTAAATCCTCAAGAGCTAGCTAATTTTAGTGCATTTCTTAAAAATCCCGGGTTAGTTACGGAATGGTATCAGCATAGAAGAAAAATTATTGAAGAATCAAAACCCAACCCCGGTCATCTGGCAATTGCGGACATAGAAAAGCTTTTTCCGGAAGTAACGGTAATTACTCAAAATGTTGATAACCTTCATAAACGTGCAGGGAGTAAAACCATTTATGAATTACATGGCAATATTGAAAGGAATTATTGTATTAAATGCAAAAAGGCTTATGAAGGTAAAATTTTGTTTGAAGAAAAAATACCTAAGTGTGATTGTGGAGGTCTAATTCGTCCTGATGTGGTTTGGTTTGGAGAATATCTGCCGCAGGATCAATTCAATGCTTCTCAAAATGCTTCGAAAAATTCCGATATCTTTTTTATTGTCGGAACATCTGCCATTGTTTTTCCGGCAGCTTCTTTGATTTATACAGCAAAGGAGTCAGGCTCATTTCTTATTGAAATAAATATTGAAGAAACGGAAATTTCCTCTCAGGTAAATTTCTCTTTATTCGGTAAAGCAGGAAACGTCTTACCGGAAATTTTAGAAAGATTAAAAATAGAAATTAAAAATTATAAAGGTTAAATGAAATTAAATCCTACTCTCATTTCATTGCTTTAGACCGATCAGTCTGCACAACCTTTGGAGCTCATGCTGTTCTGCCTCATTAAGAATCCCTATTTCTTCGGTTATAATTTTCAGTTGTTTAGGGAACACTATTCCAATTAATTTTTTACCCTTTTCAGTTAGATGAACATTAAAATACCTTCTATCAACTACTCCCCGTCTTCTTAAAACCAATCCTCGTTTTTCAAGGTTATCAATAACTAATGTAATATTTCCCCCGCTTTTCAGGAGTTTACTCCCCAAATTTTTTTGACTCATCGGACCCAAATGATACAGAACTTCCAGCACTCCAAATTGACTTTCGGTCAAACCTTCTTTAGCTAAGGATGTATTTAAAGTTGAGTTAAGAGATTCAACTGCTCTTATAAGTTTTATAAAAACGTTAAGAGCATTTACTTCCTTTTTTGAACCTTTATAAAATGTCCCCATTTATATTTGAATTAATAAGTATTAAACTAATAAAATTTAATTGATATTAAAATAAATTGTTCTAGCCTTTTCTTGGTGATAGAATATTTAAAACACCAACAAACAAGGCTGAGCCTATTATAGACCAAACCACGGGAAAATCGGTTCCCCCTATATTTAAAATAAAGAAATCCGGTAGTGAAGCTTTACGTGCGATCCATGATCCTAATAAGGCTCCGATAAAACCAACTATAATTGAAATTACGCAGCCTCCTCTTGAAAATCCAACCAAAGCCCGGCCGATAGATCCGCAGATTCCTGCAATGAGTAATAAAATTATAATTTCCAATAAAGACATGCAGCCTCCATAAAATTGTTTTGAAAGCTAATTCGTTTTAATTAAAGAAGCAATATTTGAAATTATTTGAAAAGTAAATTTTTTTATAAATGTCACTTTATGCCCGCTTTTAATATTTCATTGTTGATAATAAATCCATTATTTTAAAAGTACTACAATATAAGTAATTAAGAGAATAAAAATGAAAATAGCACTTGCTTCTGATCATGGGGGATTCGAATTAAAAAATAAACTTTGCGTTTGGCTTACAGACAATGCTTATGATATAATCGATTTAGGCAATAATAGTTACGATCCGCTGGATGATTTTCCCGATTTTGCTGAAATAATTTCAAAAGCTATTATTAATGGGAAAGCTGACAAAGGAATCTTAATATGCGGGAGCGGTGTTGGGGCTGCTGTTGCAGCCAATAAATTTAAAGGAGTTCGTGCTTCCGTTTGTCATGATATATATTCCGCACATCAAGGCGTTGAACATGATGCAATGAATATACTTTGTTTGGGTGCTAGAGTTGTAGGGATTCAACTTGCCATAGATCTGGTTGCTGCTTTTATTAATGCTAATTATTTGAATCAAGAGAGGTTAAATAGACGTTTAGAAAAAATTAAGATATTTGAAGATAATTTTGGTAAATAATTAGGGCATTTTTTCCTCATAAAAATTACTACCCTTCAATCACTCAATACCGAAATAAGATATATTCGGAATTCTTTTGATTCGATGGAATGATTCTTATTTATATTCTCTAATAAGTACATACCCGAATGTGATTAAATATCCCATTAAAATACTTGAACAAATAAATATTGTATTTACAGATAAAATCTCCATTACATCCCTTTTTCTTTGGTCAGAATCTATCAATTATATTAATATGATATTTATATGCCAAATGATTTTTTTTGAATTTTTAATAGAATAAGATATTTATAAATTCAAAAGTGTTTAATAACAAGATTATCTCTCATTTTAAGAAATATAATACAGATTACAATAATTTTTATTTTATATAATTATTTTTGTAAACGATTATCAGTTATTACCAAATAAGGTGCATAATGAAAATAGGATTTATAGGACTTGGAATTATGGGGAGCAGAATGGCCCGAAATTTATTGCATCAGGGTCATAGTTTAATTGTCTATAATAAAACAAAAGAAAAAGCAGACCCTTTAATTAAAGATGGTGCGGAGTTAGCTGATTCTCCCGCAGAAGTTGGTAAAAATAGTTCTATATTATTTACTATGCTTGCAAATCCCGGCGCTGTTCGCAATTCCGCTTTGGGCAGCTCAGGTTTTTTATCTTCTCTTAAAGAAGATTCTTTATGGATAGATTCAAGTACGGTTAATCCTTCTTTCTCGAAAGAAATGAGTGAAAAAGCAAAGGAGAAAGAAATCAGATTTTTAGATGCACCGGTAGCTGGTTCTGCTGGCCCCGCTGAGAAAGGTGAGTTAATAATTTTTGTAGGAGGTGATAAAAAAGATTTTGATGAAGCAAAACCTCTGTTTGATGTGATAGGAAAGAAAGCTATTCATTTTGGAGAAAACGGTATGGGTACTTCTATGAAAATGGTCGTAAATCTTATGCTGGGAAATGCTATGGCTTCTTTTGCTGAAGCTGTAACGCTCGGTGAATCTTTAGGGCTTTCAAAGGATATTATATTTAATACCTTATTGGGAGGACCTGTAACAGCACCGTTTTTATCCGGGAAGAAGGAAAAAATTAAAGATAATAAATTTGATGCGGAATTTCCGCTAGAACATATGCAAAAAGACCTTTTTTTAGTCTCACAAACAGCTTTTGAGAATAAAATATCTCTCCCACTTTCAGATATTGCCAAAGATATCTATGGTTTAGCTGCAAAAAATGGTTTGGGAGAAAAAGATTTCTCTGCTATCTATGAATTCTTAAACAAATCAAAGTGAAAATTCGATATTCATCATTGAAAATTATAAAATTAAAGGGAAAAGGGCCAGTC
>CAVUOL010000005.1:0-9749 GCA_963742995.1 uncultured Ignavibacteriales bacterium | reverse complement strand
TCCTTGCTATTAAAGTACTAAGCATCCCCTCTTCTCCAATAAATTTGTTACCGATTTTCCGGCTGGATGCATAATGTATGCTCTCCTCGAAACACCCTCTCAACAATCCTAATGCTGAACATGCGGTGCTGATTCTTCCATAATGTAATCCTATAGAAGCAACATGTGATAAAGCAAAACCGGGCCTTCCTACTATATCTGATTCGGGAATTTCTATGTCCTGAAATGTTAATTGAGCCATATGAGCTGCCTTAAAACCCATCATATTCTTTATAGGACTTATCTCCAATCCGGGAGAATCTTTAGTTATTAAAGCCGCAATTGATTTGTCTTTTTCTTTACCAAATATCAAAAATAAACCTGCTTTTTCCCCGTATGATATCCATCTTTTTTTCCCATTGAGAATATATTTTTCTCCTCGTTTCTCAAAACATGTCTCAAGATTTTGAATAGCACTGCCGGCATTTGGTTCAGTAAGGGCAAACGAAGCAATTATCTCACCCTTTGCTAAAGAATTCAGCCATTTTTCTTTTTGTTCTTTGGTTCCCCACCTTAATAAAGTCATTGAAACCATCGCCTGAATTGTCAGCAGATCCGTTAGAGATGATGTACCCCTCCCCACTGCCTCATTTAACAAACCAAATGTAACAAAATCCCATCCCTTTCCACCGAATTCTTCTGGGATATTGCTTCCTAAATATCCTAAATTGCCAAGGACTTTTATAAAATCATCGGGTATTTCCTGATTTTGATCCCACTCTGAAGCATGAGGTTCAACATTGGATTTTACAAAGTCTCAGAATTCAAAGTATCTTTCTTTTTGCCCAGTTTTTAGAAGACTTATCATTTTTGTTCTATACTAAAAATTAAAAAAATATTTTAACCTGGGGGGTGAGGTTAAAATCATTTGACGTAACTTCACTTAATTATTCATTTTTATTTAGTTTTCTCCTTTCTACAAATAAAGAAGCCGCATTTACTGACTCAAAATTATCCATCGACAGATCATCCATAGTTACTTCAATATTAAAAGTTTTCTCCAGAAAAGTCATCAATTGTATCGCAAATAATGAATTAACAATTCCTGATTCAAATAGGTTATCATCATCCTGAAGATTTGGTATGTTTATCGATTCTAAAATAAAATTCTTAATTGTATCTCTTGTTGATTGAATTGATTGTGTATCCATTGCTTCCTTTATTTTTATTCTCAGATTGATTTACAATGCTGTTTAACTGTTCGGATAATTGTAAAAACCTTTTCCTGTTTTTCTTCCCAGTAGTCCCGCATAAACCATTTTTCTTAAAAGAGGACAACATCTGAATTTCGGATCCTGATAGCTTTCATACAACACATCAAGCGAATGCATAACTGTATCAAGTCCTATTAAATCTGCAGTTTCAAGAGGACCCATGGTATGTCCGAAGCATTTTTTAAAAATATTATCAATATCAGCCGCAGAGGCAACCTGATCCTGTAAAACGAATATAGCTTCGTTCATAAATAAATGCGAAATCCTGTTGGAAACAAATCCCGGCATGTCATTCACTACTATGCTGTTTTTATTTAACTGTTTGAAAAGGTCATTCAACTTTTCAAGCGTTAAATCAGAAGTATGAAAACCTCTAATTACTTCTACTATAGGTTTTAAATGAACCGGATTCATCAAATGTATTCCTACAACTTTATCCGGACGCTTTGTTGCACTTCCCAATTTTGTAATGGATATACAGGAAGTGTTGCATCCGAAACAGACATCCTCCCCAGCTATTTTATCAAGCTGCTTATAAACCTCTTCCTTTATTTTCCAGTCTTCTGTTACATTTTCTATAATAAATTCACATACTGCAATATCATTAATATCCTTTGTCAGCTTTAAATTTTGTTCTGCTTCATCTTTAGATATCCTTGGAGAATCTTTTAAAAATAAAGGAGCAAATCTTATGTTTTTTAATATTTCAGATTTAGCAGTTTCCAGTTGATTTTCTGATATATCTACTAAAACAGTTTCAATTCCATGCAGTATCAGATCTGTTGCTGCCCCAATACCTATATTACCGGCTCCTATTACTCCTACTTTTTTAAAATTCATATTTATTCAACTCTATTGGTTTCAATCAATTTAAATAACTAACAGATAAGTCAAATACTATGCCTGTGCTTTTTAACTAAAAGTCAACTAAAAAGGGTTTAGACAAAAGTTTTTTCTCGAAATTAAATCCTAAAATAATTTCTGTATTATAATAATACAGAACATGAAAACTTTGTCTACCTTTTCCTGGTTATTTGATTCTCTCTCCTTCTTCTTCCCCGTTCAGCAATTTCCTCTGAAGCGCCGGCTATTTCACTTGCTTCATTTTCTATCAATCTTTTACTTAACAACCCAACCGTTGGACATTCAAATAATTTAACAATAGAGAGATTTATTCCAAGTTCTTTTTTAATTAATGCTATCAGTTGTACTGCTTTCAGCGATGTACCTCCAATTTCAAAAAAATTGTCATTTAAGCCAACCCTTGTTCTTCCTAAAACTTTTTGCCAGATTAAAGATATTTGCTTCTCTCTATCTGTGTTTGGTTGAAGAAAATTTGATGAATCCGGTTCAAGTTTGGAAACCTTAAATGTTTCAACTGCTTTATATATAAGAGAATTAGAATTAAAATTTTCAGCAATCCTTTGCATTTGATCAGATAAATTAGATGATTTCATTCTCTTATTTATCGATTTATTATCTATTTCATTTTCGTTTTCAATTTCATCAATCGTTTCCTGAATTGATGATGAAAGACTATAGCTAAGGTTGGTAAGATATTCGGCAGGAAATAAATATAATAATCCGTCTGATATCTCGGTCTTGAAATTTGTTCCGATTTTCTCAATAAAATCTAAAGCCGGTCTGTTTTTCAATGATGGGATATACTTTATTTGAATAAAATCCATATTATTTTCTAGTGCGATCTTACCCAATTCCGATAAGATTCTGTATTCAATCCCCCTCCCTAATACCCGGCAGCTGAGCAGGAATGTGTCAACCTTTAAGGTCTTCTCAGCTATTGAGTAAAATAAAACACCTGTCAAACCATAATCTCCAAACCTATCACTGACCTCTGTAATTAAACAATGATTTTGGTTATTGTCTAAGAAATTATTTACTTCGGTTTCAGTTCTTCTAATAGTAGTGAAATTAAATTGATTTGTCCTGAAAGTCAGTTGTGATACCCTGCTGTTTTGTTCTGTTGCCGGATTAGAAATTTTAATATTTAATTTTAATCCGTCTAAAAAATCTTTTAACGATAATGCATCTTCACGATATTTCTCACGCTGCACATTTTCCTTATACATCTGCGTTCTTTTCTTATCTTCTTCTGTTAGCCTAACATGATCAAAAATCCATACATTATCTAGAAATCTCTTAATATGTCCTTCATCTTTCGGTATTTGTAAAGTCATTACCTCTGGACAATTAACATTTACTTCATTACACTCAACCGGATCATCATCCAGGAAGATAAAGCTATCAAGACCTAAGTTTAATTCTCTCGCTAAAGCCTTTAAATTTTCAGATTTCAAATTCCAGTTAATTCTCCAGGAAACTAAATTTTCCCGTTTTAATATCATATCTTCTCTTTTATCAAATATCTCAAAAACATCCTCTTCATTATTTTTACTGCATATACACACTATCATCCCTGCACTAATTTGTGCCGCCATGAATTTCTGCAGCTCTTTATATCCTCCTGAAATCATAATGCCGGAAACACCGTCTTCTCCGCAAACCCCTTTCCAGAGAGTGTTATCACAATCAAGGGCGATTACTTTATGACCGGCATTTTTAATTGATAATATGTTTCTAAATAACAAGGTCCCTAATGAAGTGAAATATTCATTTGTATATGGAATATGTCCCAATTCATTTCCATGACGATCATAGTAATCTTTTACATAATACTTCTCAGCAAATGATTGAGATTTTAAGAAATATACATTTGATATATTACTAATATCCAGGAATAATTTATTTTCCATCTCATCAAACATTTCTTTTAATTCAGCATTTGATAAGACCTCAGGAGAACGCTCGCAAACTCCTACAATCATTGGGGCTTTGGATTTATTCATGAATGAACGGAATGCCTGGCTGAAATTCTCTAGATTTTCATTTAATTTTTTTCTCTTACTTTTTGCTAAACTACTGACAGAATTTGAATTACTTTCATAGCTGGTTTTTTTGCAATAAATATTATAAAGCCCTGACTTTTTAAGGAATTTTTCCTCTTCAACTTCAAAATAAAAACCTTTTAGAGTTAAGATTGATTTTATTTCCTCAAAAATATTTCCAATCTTATCATGGATTTCTATAACTATCTGCCTTATTTTATCCCAATCAGATTCTTTAATTCCCTTAATTATATCTAATTCACTTTTTTCTGCATCAATTTTAAGTAAGTCAATTTTTTCAATTTTATTTTCTTCAATTATATCTGATACGGAAAGTAATCTACATTCATAAGTCTGACTATTAAGCCGTTCATTCGTTATTTCTTTTACATATTCCTCCGTTTCAACTCTCTCTAATGAACCCATTTCATTAAACATATTCCTGACAACCGCTTGAATCGCTTCTTTGTCTTCATCTTCATTCGCATTAAAACTTGAAAACACTGATGAATTACGGTAAAATGTGAATTGAGCCGTTTTCCTTTTATCCGATACTCCATAGTTAAAAGTTTTAACTTGAGAACCGTAAATTTCACTGTTTGCTTTTAGTAATTCATACACTACCGGTGAGGGCTCAAATGAATAAACCTCCGTATTTCGACAATGCTGATTAATGAAAAGAGTAAATAAACCTATATTTGCCCCTATATCTATTACGGTATCCCCCTCATTAATAGTAATTCCATTCTTTAAGTAAACCTTATCTACAAATATCTCATTATACACATATTCTGTTTCGTATTTATTTAGATGTACTATTTCAGCTTTATTTGGTAAAATATATCTCGATTTATCCTTAAAAAGTTCTTCAATTTTTCCGGTATCAATTTTAGGACTTAGAAAATTTTCCTGCTTTGCCCAATCCTCAAGTCCTAATAATATTACGTTTATCCCCTTTTTGTTCTTATAAAATAAACTACTTGCGTCTAGTAACTCCTGGAATACCTGATTATAAGGAGCAAAAGTTATTCTGTATTGAACTTTAAAATGATTACTCCAGAACTTCAAAGAGTCTTCAATCGGGTCTGCAGTAAATGTGGAAGCAATGCATATATCTTCTTTTTCATCTTTAATATCCTGTTTTCCGTTCAGTTTTTCAAGATACTTAAATCTTAAACATTTTAACTCAAGATAAATTTTCCCTGAAGCATCAAAAACTATTAAATCTCCCTCAAAGCCATTTCCATTTTCAATGCTCGTTAATTCGGATTCACACCAAATTTCTTTAGGTAACTGCAAATCCAATATCTCAATTTCATCAATAGAGTTAAGTACAAAAGTTCTTCCTTTACTGTCACTAAGTGAGGATAAAAGTTGGGTGAAGGAATCTAGAAGTGATGGGTGCAGAAAATGATCACCGGCCGTGTTGTTTATTTCATTTGAAGAATCAAATAATTTACCGATTGCTTTATTTCCATATATCCAGATCTCTTTTATTTTCTGGAATCCTGGCCCATATTGATTTCCGTTTTCCGATAATTTTCTGTAAAAATCATCTGATTGAATATTATTCGCCGCTTTTTTCTTAAATTCTTCAGGATCTATGTGGCAATATTTAATGCCGGTCTTGATTTCCCCGCTTTTAGCACTGAGATGCGTAATTGAAGAGTCTCTCCCTTCTTCACTATCAGTTATATCTGAAAATTTTATTTTTAATTCATCATTAAAATCTCTTTTGATTTCAAATGCTAATTTCGTCTCTTTTTCTGAAAGTAAAACAATATTGTCAAAGTATATATCTTTAATCACACCTGGAGTTTTATTAAAAAACTGGCTGTAAATTATCAATGTCATTTCTATGTAAGCCGATCCGGGTAAAACAATCATTCCCTGGAATGCATGATCGGCAAGATAGGGTAATGTACGGATACTTATTACGAACTCACCTTTATTTTGCTGAAACGTTATATCACTTTTGTTGATCATTTCCCGAAATTCCTGTTTTCTTATTTGGATAGGATTTAATCATGTCACCGGATAACTTATTTCTCTAAAATCTGAATATCATGATTAAAAATATACTGCGGATCTAAGCTAAAGTGCTCTATTATAAAATTTTCATCTTCAACAACTAAACTTGAAATAAAATCAGGATTAGGTCTAAATGTAATTAATTTCCATCTATTGAAATCCTCATCGCCGTCAATTTCTTTAAAAAACAAATTATCATTAATTCTCAGCTCTAGACTTATTCTTTTCGGCGAAAAAGAAAAACCTTTTCCTATCGCTTTCATGTAAGCCTCTTTACTAGTCCAAATTTTATAGAACATTTCTTCCTTTTTAGTTGAGGGAAGTTCGTTGAACCATTTCTTTTCCGATTCACTGAAACATAATCTCACAATACCTTCCATGTCTGCCAATTCTTTAATTTTTTCAACATCTATTCCAATCTTCCTTTTTTTTGAGAAAATGAATACTGCTATATTATCAGAATGAGATAAATTGAAAAAAATATTATCCCTGTCTGAATCGGGAGATACAAAAGGCTTTCCAAACTCATTATAATAAAATTTTATTTCATTAGGATTTAAATTCATATATCTTGATATCAATAACCGCACCAGGCCCTTCGATATGATCTGCCTTTTTCTTATCATGCCGGTTCTATATTTATCAACCATCTTTTGTTCATTATCCGGCAGAATCGAATAATATCCGTCAATAATTGCTTCCGGTTGATCAAGAATTGCCGTCCAAATATGAACTTCATTCTCAAGTTGGTTACTGTTTATTTTATTTTTCAATTGAAGGGATAGTACATATTTTTTTAATATTCTTTTAACAAATTAACTATTTTCAATATTAATTGACAAGAAAATTTCACTTTAAGCTAAAAGAATCTCTTCTAGAATAATCCTCTTCACAATCACCTTTTTATTAACCCCGGGATTAATCCCGGGGATTTAGTAATCATCTCAAGTTATGCAAGTTCCTGTATCAAATGATGAAATCCTTAATGTAACGCGAAACTCCGTTTCGCAAAAAAGGCATTAAAACAATAAAGTCAAACCAGACAACATGACAAATGCATAGTTACCATTGTCAATAAGCCTTTCCCTTTGCAAGGGAAAGGTTGGATAGGGTTTAATTTAATTAGATGACATACTTCCTTGATTTGAATGGTTTCTAGAAATATTCATTAAATTTAGAGAAAAATTTCATTGAATATTTGAAATTTGAATTTTGAATTCTATTTGAAATTTGTTCTTTGTCTTTTGTAATTTCCCCATCTATCCATTTTCCAGTTCCTTTAAACTATAAAACTGTTTAAGCGATTCCGGATTAATTAATGCATCTTTATTCTCAACCTCCTCACCATTTACAATCCGTGTAACTGCTATTTCAACTTTCTTCCCGCTGATAGTTCGCGGAATCTCATCTATTTGTATTATCTTTGCGGGAACATGACGCGGTGTTGCTGAACTCCTGATACTGCTCTTAATTTTATCTGCTGTTTCTTTTGATAGATGTACCCCTTCCTTTAAAACTACAAAAAGAATAATCCTAATGTCATTTTTATAATTTTGTCCGATAACAATACTGTCAATAACTTCATCTATCGATTCCACAACCCTGTATATTTCTGCTGTCCCGATTCTTACTCCGCCTGGATTTAAAGTAGCATCTGAACGCCCATATATAATGACTCCTCCTGTTTCAGTTATTTTAATAAAATCCCCGTGCCGCCAAACCCCGGGAAAATACTCAAAGTAAGCTGATTTATATTTTTCCCCTTCGGGATCATTCCAGAAATAAACCGGCATTGATGGAAATGGTTCTGTACAGACTAACTCTCCCTTTTCTTCAATTACAGATTCTCCTTTTTCATTAAAAGCCTCTACTTTCATCCCCAGCCCCCTGCATTGTAATTCTCCGGGATAAACAGTTAAAACAGGATTACCCAGCATAAAGCATGATACTATATCCGTTCCTCCTGAAATAGAAGATAACTGGATATCACTTTTTACACTCTCATAAACAAATTCAAAATTAGTCTCCGAAAGCGGAGAACCTGTAGATAATATCGTCTTCAAATTTGATAGATTAAATCTTTCCTTCGGAATTAAATTCGATTTCTGACAAATACCTAAAAATTTAGGACTGGTACCGAATATCGTAATCTTTTCTTCTTCAATTTTCTTCCACAGAAATTCTAAATTCGGATATGCGGGACTCCCATCATATAAAAAAATAGTTGCCCCGATATTTAAAGAACTAATTAACCAGTTCCACATCATCCACCCGCAGGTCGTATAATAAGTAATAATATCATGCCGGTTCAAATTTGTATGCAGAGAAAGTTCTTTGAAATGCTGTAATAATGTGCCGCCTGCACCATGCACAATACATTTTGGTATCCCTGTTGTCCCCGATGAATACATTATATATACTGGGTGATCAAATGGTACCTGTTCAAAATTAATCTCATCAGCTTTGTCCGCAATTAAATCGGAAAAGTAAATAGAATTTTTTATAATCTTTTCTTTTTCTTCTCTCGAATTAAAATCATAAAAATGTGAAACAATTATAATCTTTTCTATTTCAGGAATATTTTCCGCCACTCTTTCAATCTTTTCTTTACAATCAACCAACTTGCTGTTATACATGTAGCTTTTTACTGCGAATAAAATCTTAGGTTTAATCTGGCTGAACCTGTCAAGAATTCCCTGAATTCCAAAATCAGGCGATGCTGAGGACCAGATTGCTCCTATACTCGTAGTTGCAAGCATTCCTATAACAGCTTCAGGAATATTCGAAATAAAACCTGCCACTCTATCCCCTTTTTTTACTCCAAGTTCTTTTAATCCTGCCGCACAAGATGCAACATAATTATAAAGCTCTGAATAACTGATTCTTATTTCCGGTTTATCTTCTCTTGAACTTATAATTGCGGTATGTTCATCTCTATACTTTAACAAATTTTCCGCAAAATTTAATTCTGCCCCTTCAAACCATTTTGCTCCGGGCATTACTCTTTCTGAAAGAATATTTCTATAAGACTTTGAATGTATAACACCCGCAACTATCCAGATTGATTTCCAGAACTCTTCTATATCGGATACAGACCACTCATACAATTGTTCATAACTGCCAATTGGCCTTTCCGTTATCTGCTCCACATATCTCATAAATGCAGACATATTAGAATGATGTACCCGCTCTGCAGATGGAACCCAAATCGGTTTTTTCATTTTTTTAATAAATATTTACCGTAAATTGCCCCGACATTTATGTCTGGGAGAAAATGTTGCTAGAACCCTTCTTTTCCTCACGATTTATCCCGTACTCCTACTCTTAATCGTACTCGTACTCCTAATTGTACTCGTACTCGTGCTCTTAATCGTACTCGTACTCCTAAACTGTCTGACTAAAATTGCAAAATTGTTTTTTAATCTTGCCTGCCCGGAGAAACGAAGTGTAGACGGGTAATTTTTCAATTAATCTTGTAATTCTGCAATTTTGTAATCTTGTAATCTTAATCATGTAATTTTGTAATTTTCTACTTCCGCAATCATCGCAGCTTTCCAAG
>CAVUOL010000004.1:0-19262 GCA_963742995.1 uncultured Ignavibacteriales bacterium | reverse complement strand
CTTCATGAACTTCATTCCATTCATGAAGCGTTTGCTTTCTGCTTTTATATTCTTCATATCTTTTATCCAATTCATTTTTTTGCCATTCGTAAAGAGGTAATACAGAATTACTTCGTGCAATTGAATCCCAGATATCCTCTACCAGGATTAGCTTTTCAGAGAGCTCTAATTTATCTATCTGTTGTATTATTTCTTTAACACTCATACAATACCTTAAAAGGAATAAATTAAATTTTAATAAATATAGTAAATTTTTAGGTCTTTAATAATAACCTTATATTTATCTTCCTTCAAAATGTTTCTTTTTACTCCCTTTATAACTATCAATCTGCAAAAGCACCCCTTCCAATTTGCCGTTATCGAGATGAATTCTTCTGGTTGTTTTAAGCCCGATAGATTTCCCAATTCAGGATTGCCGGTGTAGATAATGCAGATGTGCCGGAACAATTAGTTTTAAGAAAGTCACCGAATTCTTTATACAGTGCCTGCACTTCTTTAAGTTCACCAAGCCTTATCCCGTATGGCGGATTTGTTATTATAGTCCCGTTCAGAAATTCTTTTTCTTGCTGAAATTGCTTTTGTAAAAGATTTATTGAATCGGAATATAGAAGATGTGAAAGATTTTCTTTAGCTACTTTGATAGCCTCATGTGATTTATCACTTCCCAAAATAATATTTTTAGGCAGCGGCCGGATTTTATTATCGTATTCTTCTTTTACTTTATACCAGGCTGTTTTATCAAATTCAGGCAGATTAAAAAAGCCGAATTTTTTTGAAGTTTCTGTGCAGGTATTCTGCAGTAGTGCATTAATGCTTCGCAAAGAATTGTTCCCGAACCGCACATTGGATCCCATAAAGGGTTTTCCCCATCCCACTTACTATGGCGTATAATAGCAGCTGCAAGAGTTTCCTGCATTGGTGCTTCACCAGCCAGAAGCCTGTATCCCCTTTTATGGAGCGATTCACCCGAAGTATCAAGGCTTATTACAGCTTCATCTTTTTCAATGTGCAGATTGAAGCGTACATCCGGATTTACAACCTGAACGTTGGGACGCTTTCCATATTTTTTTCTGAAATAATCTGCTATTCCATCCTTCAGACATTGAGAAGCATATAATGAATTACTTATACTGCTGTAAGAAACGGAACCGCTTATCGCAAATGTTTTTTCCAGAGAGAGGAAATCTTCCCAGTGAATTTTCCTTGCTTTATTTATTAACGCATCGGTATTACGGCAGTTGAAGGTTACCAGAGGTGCAAGCACTCTTGAAAGGAGGCGGGATGTATAATTTATTTTATAAAGCGTTGGGATATCTGCTTTGAAAAAAACTCCTTTGTAAGAGGTTTGGGTTTCTAATGCACCAAGTTCAATGAGTTCCTGTTCACACATCTCTTCCATTTTGCCGGTTACCTGTGCAAAATATCCTTTTTCTCTGTACTCGTAAAGAGACATGGTTTTATTTACCGGCTAAGATTTTAATATCCTCAACTTCCAGAATATTTTTCTCATATTCCTTATTTACTGAATTTATCATTGCTAAGCCAATTTCTTTCAATGTACATATATGTTTCGGGAATAATAATGTTATAACCGGAATAAGAAAAGATAAATATTTATAAAATCTTAATGTGTTCTTAAGTCCTTTTGTAGGTATTATTATTCCGGGACGAAAAGCATAGGCACGTCGGAATCCCAGATTCAAAATATAATTTTCTGTTCTTCCTTTAACTCTTGCCCACATGCTCTTCCCGTTTTCGGAACTGTCTGTTCCGGCACCGGAAACATAGCAGAATGTTGACTCTGGGTTGAGCTTATAAAAAGTATCCGCCAAAGCTTTCGTAATATCGAAAGTTATTTTTGTGTATTCAGGTTCTTTTTTTCCGATAGATGTTGTTCCTAAGCAAAAGAAACAAGCATTATAGCCTTTTAATTGCTCTTCAATGGAAGAGAAATCAAAAAAGTTGCTGTGAATAATTTCCTTAAGCTTTGGATGAGTGGTATCGCCTGTTTTCCGGTTAATTACAAGCACAGATTCCACTTCGGGATGGAGCAGGCACTCATGCATAACTCCTTCCCCTACCATTCCGGTTGCACCGGTTATTATTGCTTTAATTTTCATAACTTTAATTTATATAATTGTATAGATTATTTCATCCTTGCAGGATTAGATGGTGTAACTCTTTCATTTCATTTATATAAAAATTTCACAATTTAATTATTAATATCTTTTTTTTATACTCCTTTATTATCTTCAACTGGGATTGGCTCTGCAAGCTCAGTTTCCATACTTTTTAACTCAATATTTTTAATCTTTAATAATCCATAGGCTCCGGCTGCTAATGCTGCAAGGCCGCTTACTGTTAAGCCCCATCTGGGGGAAGCATACTCTCCAATCGAGCCGATGATTAATCCTCCAATTGGAGTTGAGCCTAAAAATGCAATTGACCATAACGACATTACCCTGCTCCTCATATTAGGAGCACTTTCAAGCTGAAGCATTGTCTCCCCGTAAGAGGTAAACTGTATTAAAAAGATTCCTACGACAATCATCATTAAAATCGCAGCATTAATAGACGGAGTTAATGCAGTCAATATTATGGTGATTCCAAAAAAGAATGAAGTGTAAATTAAATTTCCCGGCTTTAATCTCTTTCTTCCTGCTGTTAATAAACCGCCGAAAACCGCTCCAATTCCCATAGCAGAATTTAACAATGCATAGCCATCTGCATTGGTTTTAAATGTATATTTTGCCAAAAGCGGAAGGTTTACCTGGAACTCGAACGTTAATGTCCCTACAATAGTTACCATCACCAGCAGGTTTCTTAAAAGAGGCATATTTCTAACATATTTTAATCCTTCCCTTAATTGGCCTTTTGCACGTTTTACCGGTTCAACCGGATGAAGCTCTCCGCTGCGCATCATAAAAAGACATATAAGAACAGCAATGAATGATAAGGAATTTATGAAAAAGCAGGGTGCAAGTCCGAGACCGGCTATTACTGCACCGGCAATTGCAGGTCCAATTATACGGCTTAAATTAAATGCTGTTGAAAAGAGAGTTACTGCATTTCCCAATTCTTTATTTCCTACCATTTCAATAACGAATGTTCTCCTTGACGGATTATCAATTGCATTAACTAACCCGAGTGAGGAAGCAAGAATATATAACATCCACAATTTTACTACATCTGCAGCAACAAGAACCCCAAGAATTAAAGCTAATGCTGCCGAAATTGATTGGGTGAAGTATAATATTTTACGCTTCGACATTCTGTCGGCAATAACTCCCCCCATAGCTCCGAATATCAACACCGGCAGAAACTGAAGAGCAGTTACCAATCCTAGCGCAGTACCGGAATTTGTAAGCTTCAGTACCAGCCAGGCCTGTCCGATTGTCTGCATCCATGTACCTGAAAGTGAAATGCTCTGCCCGATAAAATATAATCGGAAATTGCGGATTCTTAGAGATGAGAAAGTATTTTGATTAAAATTTTTAAGTGAAGCAGATATCCGGTTTTTCATCTAAGAGGGAATTAAGAAACAGATTAAATTAAATCGTTAATAAAATTTCTTCTATTTGATAGTAATAAAGGTACAAACATACAAAAAGAAAATAATAAAAAATGCCACTCTTATTTGTGGGGCAAATTGAAGATATTTATTTGTCTATGCAGGGGTTTAGACCGTAAACTCAGCTAGTTATGAGGATTTGATACGGTTATAAAACGGTTTCAAAACGGATTTGAAACGGTTTTAAAACGGTTTCAGAGTTGAGGTAATATAAAGGTATAGGGGTTATAGGGTATAAGATATATCCAGTGACGTTTTACTTTGATAAGGTTTTAATTTTTTATAAAAATCATTTTTTAATTATATTTACTTAATGAATTTATTTATTGCTAAATATAGACTTCAGAAGTCACGCAGGTATAAAAACATACTCGATGCGGCTTACTGTATTTATCATTAAATAAAACTAAATAGATATTTAAGTAAGCCGCTTGTTTGATAAATAAGCGGCTTTTTTTATTAATAAGACCGGAAGACCAAAATGGAAAACCTGACCATATTCGGCAAAGAATTGATTGATGAAAAATCGATTACACAAATAAAAAACTGTTTCTCCGAAGGAGATATTGCAGTATTGACTGCAGATGCACATTATGGATACGGGCATCCAATCGGAGGGGCTGTTGCATATAAAAACAAAATCTCTCTGTCTGGTGTAGGATTCGATATTGCATGCGGAAATAAAGCTGTAAGGACAAATATTAAAGTACAGGATATTGAAATTCCGAACGTTATGGATGAGATTTTTAGGAGAATTTCATTCGGGATTGGACGTCCTAATAACGAGCCAGTAGATCATTCCGTACTCGAAAAGATAAGGAATGCTGAATTTGTACCCCAAAGATCTTTACTTGGATTGGCAAAGGCTCAACTGGGTACAGTCGGTTCCGGAAATCATTTTGTCGATTTATTGAGTGATGAAGATGGCTGGTTGTGGATAGGGGTTCATTTTGGTTCAAGAGGATTTGGACATAAGACTGCAATGGGATTTATTGCAATGTCGCAAGGACATAAATTCACGGAAAAAGGGAAAGAAGGAGGGATGGAAGCACCGCCTATTCTGTTTGATATAAATTCCGAAACCGGTCAAGCATATATTTCGGCAATGCATCTGGCAGGGGAATATGCATATGCAGGACGTGATATGGTAGTTGAAAAAGTTCTTGAGATTCTGGGAGGGGAAAAAAATTATGAAGTTCATAACCATCATAATTTTGCCTGGTTAGAAGAACATTTCGGTGAAAAATATTGGGTAGTTAGAAAAGGCTGCACCCCTGCTTTTCCAGGACAGAAAGGATTTGTTGGAGCTACTATGTATGATACTTCGGTAATTATTGAAGGAGTTGAGAGTGAATTGTCAAGGCATGGATTATATTCTACTGTTCATGGAGCAGGTAGGAGCATGTCCAGAACAGAAGCAGCAGGGAAAAAAAAATGGTTAAAAGATGAAAACGGTATTAAAAGACCGACTATTATTGCAAAGGGCAAAGTTGATTTTGATGCTGTAAAAGAAAGAATGAAGCAGAAAAATATTGAGCTGAGAGGTGCAGGTGCAGATGAAGCTCCCGAATGCTATAAAAAGTTAAGCGATGTTTTGAAATTTCAGGGAGAGACAATAAGAGTAATATATAATCTGCATCCGGTTGGTGTAGCAATGGCGGGATCGGAAGTTTATGATCCTTATAAGGATTAATTTGTATTACATTTAAATTAATAGGATAAGGGTGAAGAAATTAAAGGGTTGAGTTTGGCTGAAGGTTGCGGCTTTGCACCGGACTGGAAGAGGCTGTGTGAAAACGTTTTTGTTTCATTTTCCAACGGTTAAAACCGTTGGTTAATGATATTCACACAGGCTCTAAATCCAATGGCAAGTGATATTTTGAATATATAATTTTTATGTTTATATTTCGTTAGTAAACGAAATGAATTATTGTGGGAATAGAAGATAAGACAAAATTATTTAAGGCACTTTCGGATATTAATAGGTTAAGAATATTGAAAGCGCTTCAGGCCAGGACTCTTTGTGTCTGCGAAATTAAGGAATTGCTGGGGCTGGCAAATTCTACTGTATCCCAGCATCTTAAAATATTGAAGGAAACAGGGTTTATTCTGGAAGAAAAAGAAGGTAAATGGGTCAACTACCTAATTAACCCAAGACCAAATGACCTTAGAATTTCATCAATTCTTTCATCGCTTGATTTTTGGATAAATGATGATAGAATAATAATTAACGATAAGAAAAAGATTGGGAGCTTAGATAGAAATATAATCTGCGGATTATAAATTTTTTAATCAATATTTCGGTAAACAACGAAACAAGGGAGTAAAAATGAACTCAATAAAAGTATACGGACCTGGTTGTTCAAATTGTGTTAAGCTGGCTCAATTGAGCCATGAAGCGGTAGAAGAACTCGGACTCGATTTCTCAATAGAAAAGGTAGTAGACTTTGAATTAATTGCAAAGCGAGGAATTATGAGAACACCTGGATTAGAGATAAACGGAAAGATAGTATCGACAGGGCAAATTCCTACCAAATCTACTTTAATACACTGGATACAGGAAAATGTAAATGCTTAGCAGTGTCAGAGAGAAACCGGCAGCCTTTCAGAAGCTAACTTCATATTCTAAATCATTCTTTCCGCTGATGCTGCTTCCGGTCTGGATAATATTCTATATAAATCTGGAAAATTTAACGGATTTATTGGTTTATAGAACTGCAGGTTTGAATCAGATCAATCCGTTAACAGGTGCAATTTATTTCTTTATTTTTGAAGCCTTTAAAGTTCTGCTTCTTCTTGTAATGATAGTATTTGCAGTAGGAATTATCCGCACATACTTCTCACCGGAAAAGACTAGAAAAGTACTTGGGGGTAAATCACTTATTGCAGGGAATGTAAGCGCGGGCTTTTTAGGAATTGTTACACCATTCTGCAGTTGTTCTGCCATACCGCTGTTTATTGGGTTTGTACAGGCAGGAGTTCCTTTAGGTGTTACCTTCTCTTTCCTAATTGCAGCACCAATGATAAATGAGGTGGCGGTAGTACTGTTATTTGGTTTATTCGGATGGCAGACGGCAACAATTTATATAATAACCGGTCTTGCTGTAGCAATCACTTCAGGTTATATAATCGGAAAGCTAAAGCTTGAAAAGTTTGTTGAAGGCTGGGTCTACAATCTGCAGCAAGCTGCAATTGAGACGGAAGAAATTAAGATGAGATTTAATGAAAGGATAGAATCGGGTATACAGCAGGTTAAAGAAATTGTCGGAAAAGTATGGTTTTTTATTTTACTCGGTATTGCAGTTGGAGCAGGTATTCACGGGTTTGTACCCGAAAATTTTATGGCAGGTATTATGGGTGCAAAAGTATGGTGGTCTGTTCCTTTAGCAGTTCTACTTGGAGTCCCCATGTATTCAAATGCAGCAGGAATTATTCCTATTGTGCAAGCTTTGTTTGAAAAAGGTGCTTCAATCGGAACAGTCCTGGCATTCATGATGAGTGTAATAGGATTATCATTACCGGAAACTATTATTCTTCGAAAAGTTTTGAAAATACCATTAATACTGACCTTTGTTGGAATAGTCGCTGCAGGAATAATCATAGTAGGCTTTTTGTTTAATTTAATTTTTTAATCAGAGAGGTGATATGGAAAAAACAAGAGTTCTTTTTGTATGCGTACACAATAGTGCAAGGAGCCAGATGGCTGAAGCTTTTTTAAATGGTATGGGGGATGGAAAATTTTTAGCAGAAAGTGCCGGACTGGAACCGGGAGTACTAAACCCTATAGTTGTTGAAGTAATGAACGAAATAGGGTTTGATTTATCAAAAAATAAAACAAAATCTGCATTTGAATTTTTTAAGCAGGATAAAAGATTTGAATATGTTATAACCGTTTGTGATGAAGCAAATGCGGAACGATGCCCGATATTTCCAAATACCAGGAAAACTTTGCACTGGAGCTTTAAAGATCCGTCGGCTATTGAAGGCAGCTATGAAGAAAAATTAGCGAAGACCCGGATAATAAGGGATGAAATAAAAAATACTTTAGAAAAATGGGTAGAGGAATTAAACCGTATTGAGGTTTAAAAATGAATATTCAGTTAAAGAAGCTAAAGTTCCTGGATAGATATTTAACCTTATGGATTTTCCTTTCAATGATAGTCGGAGTTATGTCAGGCTATTTATTCCCGGGAATAGTTAACTTCTGGAATTCATTTCAATCGGGGACAACAAATATTCCAATTGCAGCCGGACTGATTTTAATGATGTATCCGCCGCTTGCTAAGGTAAGATATGAAGAACTTCCTGATGTTTTTAAGAACTTAAAAATACTTTCACTTTCTCTCATACAAAACTGGATAATCGGACCAATTTTGATGTTTTTCCTGGCAATCCTTTTTTTGCAAAATTACCCGGAATATATGGCGGGAGTTATATTGATAGGTTTAGCACGATGTATAGCGATGGTTATCGTATGGAATGAACTAGCAAAAGGAGATACCGAATATGCTGCGGGGCTTGTAGCATTAAATTCAGTTTTTCAAGTTTTATTTTTCTCTGTGTATGCCTACATCTTTATCACATTATTACCAAACTGGCTTGGGTTAAAATCTTTTGCAGTAGACATTACAATCGGACAAATTGCCGAAAGTGTTCTTATCTATCTCGGAATCCCTTTCTTCGGTGGAATAATAACCAGATTTTCTCTTTTGAAGCTTAAAGGAAAAGAATGGTATGAAAAGAAGTTTATTCCTAAAATAAGCCCCGTTACATTAATAGCATTATTATTTACAATCTTTGTAATGTTCTCCTTGAAAGGAGAATATATCGTTAAGATACCATTAGATGTTTTAAGAATAGCCGTTCCTCTGGTTATCTATTTTGTAGTTATGTTCTTAGTATCATTTTATATGGGGAAAAAGGCAGGTGCGGATTATTCCAGGACTGCAACTATATCATTTACTGCTGCGAGCAATAATTTCGAACTGGCAATTGCGGTGGCAATTGCGGTATTTGGAATAAATAGTGGAGAGGCTTTTGCGGCAGTTATTGGACCATTGATTGAGGTACCGGTGTTGATTTCTTTGGTAAATGTTTCTTTCTTTTTTCAGAAGAAGTTTTTTAAAGAAAAAATAGCGTGAAGTGTTAACGGAGGTACTCCTAATACGAGTACGATTAAGATTACGAGTAAGATGTAAAATGAAGAGTTTTATTTATATGCAACCCTCCATGGTTTTCAGAAACCTTGGAGGGTTTTCGATGTTTATTTCAGGAGGAGCATTTTTTTACTGCTTACAAAATTATTCGCTGTAATTCTGTAGATATATACCCCTGTTGCGACTTTATTACCTGAGAGATTTATACCATTCCAGGTTACTCTATATTGACCGGGATTCTGGAGCTGATTATCAATCAGCGCCACCACTTTTTGTCCAAGGATGTTGAATATTTCCAGTGATACGGTACTTAATTCTTTTAATTGGTAATTAATATTTGTTGAAGGATTAAAGGGGTTGGGATAATTTTGAGATAATGAATATTCGAGGGGGACTAATGGAATATTTTCCGAATGGAGCTTTGCAAACTCTTCGTTACCTATTATCAGCCTGTAATTTCCACTACCCTTTTCCGGAATAGGAATGCTGAATTTATTTTCAATAATTGGAATGGATAAAAGCCTATCCTTATCTAAAAACCAAATTTGAAAATCTGAGGGTATAGATGATTCCTTAAAAAGTTCAATATTCAAGCTTTTTTCTTTAAGGTTTGAAGTTAATTTAATATCCCAAAAAGCACCATCTTTGGAAGAAGCTACTATATTTTGGGCATACCCGGTATCACCGGTAACAATATTAAAGTTCAAGCTGCTTGAAATAGGAGGGGGTGCAAGAACATCGAACTTATCAGTTCCATCTTTGGCATTTTCCAGCATGCCTACAAAATTCTGCTGATCAACAATATTTGTTTTTTCAATATTAGTTTTTAATTGAATTAGGAATTCATCGTCTTTAAATTTTATTTGAGTGCTTTTATCCTTTGGGATTCCGCTGCTTTCAATTGGCCGGAATGTTAAAAATGAAAATCCGGTATCGATAGGATTGAAGACCCAATAACCATCCCACGGCTGAAGTACTGTCTGATTAATTTCATAATCCGCAATATTAGGATTCCAATGAACCGGGAGCTGGGCATCACCGGTGTTAATAACACTATCCCAATCGACCGCGAATGAATAGGGATTGCCTACCTGATTCCAGCCGGGCTGAAGCTTAATTGTAAATGAGCCGGAAGATGAAACCGTGGATGAGTTTCTAATATCGAAACTCTTTGAATCGTTTTCAATAAACCAAAATGCATTTCCAGGTATTATATTACCATTTAAATTAGGATACTCGGTATATGAATTAGTTGAAGGATCCCATCTAAGGATTCGCCACTTTGTGTTGTCATAAACTCCAAAAGTATTTCCAAAGACAGAATCAACCAGCGGGCTTGATACATTTAAAGGAATAGAAATCATCCTGTAAACGGATTTTATTATTGGGGAAGGATAAGTATATTGCGGAACACTGATACCGATATAAGCAGGATTACTAATTGGATTATTTGCAGGGTAAGTGACGGTATAACCTTCTTCCGAAAACATAATATAATATTGGATGCCTCTAATTGTTGAAAAGGAAGCCGGAATACTTGCTATAAAAGAATTACCGGATACAGTTAGGTCAGTCTGCTGGTAGGTTCTTTCACCGGCTCTTCTATAAAATAATTTATTATTACTAAAATTAAATCCCTGGGGAGGGCTTACTGTCAAATCGGTATTTTGACCGATATTATTATTGGCCGGTAATTCTACAGATATTATTGAAGCTCCTTTACCGGAGAGCTTGACTGTATCGGAACCGATAGTCGAATTACTTGCAATAATCAGCAAAGCGCTTTTATTTCCTGAGGTCTGCGGCGAAAATCTTATATTTAAGTTTATTGAAATACCCGAAATTAATGTATCCGGGACAGTATTATTACCTAAAGAAAAATCACCGACATTGGGACCGGTAATTAGGTAATTGCTAATTATTAAATTTCCGGTTCCGTAATTAGATATCGTTAAGGTTGATAAGGAATCACCATTAATATCAACACTGCCGAAATCAATTTGATTTGCAGAAAGGTTAACCAGTGATGCTGATCCGAAGCCTATTAAAAATAAAGTATCAGCCCCTCTTTCCGAATTGCTGTTAAATATTATCCTCCCATTTTTATTTCCGGGAGATTTGGGATTAAATTTAACAATATATCTTTTAGAACCCTCCGGATGTATAGTATCAGGAACTGTTGAATTTAATAAAGCAAAATCAGTTTGGTTTGTTGATGCTTTATTGGAAAAGATAATATCAATTGAACCCTTATTTGAAATTGTAATTGATTTTTCCAGTGAATTGCCGACATCTATGTTACCAAAATTTAATTCCCTCGTAGAAAAAGTTACTGTTCTAAAAATTCCTATCCCTGATAAAAGAATTGTATCCGGAATGCTCTTTGCGCTGTTGCTCAAAATTAAGCCTGCTACTTTTATTTCTGCATTCTGAGGACTAAATACAACATTATAATCTTTCGAATGATTAGGATGAATTGTATCCGGTATAGATACATCTGTCAAAGCAAAATTAATTTGGTCAGTCAACAATACTTTGGAGAAAATTATATCTATTGTACCTCCGTTCGTAATTGTAACAGTTTTTTCTAATGAACCTCCGACATCAACATTACCGAAGTTTAGATTTTTAGTTGAGTAAGCCAGATTAATAATAATTCCTGTGCCGGTTAAATCAACAGTATCCGGACTGCTTTCAGAGTTGCTCGCGAATATTAATTTCCCTTCTTTATTCCCCGCAGATTGTGGTGTAAATTTAATATTATAATCTCTGGATTTTCCAGGATGAATAGTATCAGGCACGGAAACTTCCGATAAAATAAAATCTGTTTGATTGGTCATATTTTTACTTGTAAACACTATATCTATAGTGCCATTATTTGTAATGGTTATCGATTTTTCCGTTTCATTACCCGCATCTATATTACCAAAATCAATTACCCTTGTAGAAAAGGTGAGAGATCTTTGAACTGCGGTACCGGATAAATTAACGGTATCTGGACTAGTTTTAGAATTACTTGTAAATATTAAATTACCTGCTTTAATACCGGAAGACTGAGGATTAAATTTTATATAGTAGGTATTTGATTTTGATGAATGAATGGTATCGGTTGCAGATGAATCGATGAAAGTAAAATCAGTATGATTAGTTAGGACCTTACCTGAAAATATTATATCAACGGTTCCGCTATTTGTAATTGTTATTGATTTTGCTAACCACCCTCCTACATCAACAGTCTTAAAAATAATTTGCTTACTTGAAAATGAAAGAGCTTTAGTAATTCCTGTTCCTATCAGACTAACAGTATCCGGACTGCTTTGTGAATTACTCGTAAATATTATTCTTCCTGTTTTATTCCCGGAAGATTGAGGATTAAAATTAAAATTATAATCTTTTGATTTCCCTGTTCGAATAGTATCGGGTATAGATATTCCCGATAAATTGAAATCAGATTTATTAGTAGAATTTATATTCGAAAATATTATATCAACAGTACCATTATTGGTAATGGTGACGGATTTAGCAAGTAAGCCTCCAACATCAAGATTGCCGTAATCTATTTCCCTGGTGGAAAAAGTGAGAGCTCTTTGAATTGCAGTGCCGGATAAATTAACAGTATCGGGACTGGTTTTAGAATTACTTATAAATATTAATTTAGAAGTTTTTATTCCTGAAGAATTCGGATTAAATTTTACAAGATAGTTTTTTGATTTTAATGATTGAATTGTATCGGTTATAGTTGAATCTACAAAAGTAAAATCAGTATAATTCGTTAAAATCCTATTAGAGAATACTATATCAACGGTACCGTTATTTGTAATAGTAATAGGTTTCTCAAGAAAACCATCAACATCAACAATTCCAAAATTGATTTGTCTGGCTGAAAAAGTAAGTGATCTGACAATACCGGTACCAATTAAATTAATAGTATCCGGACTAGTTAGGGAATTGCTGATTAAAATTAAATTCCCGGTTTTCTTTCCCGGAGCTCCAGGATTAAACTTGATATTATAATTTTTAGATTTTCCGGATTGGA
The DNA here is from genome assembly GCA_963742995.1 of uncultured Ignavibacteriales bacterium. Lineage (GTDB taxonomy): Bacteria > Bacteroidota > Ignavibacteria > Ignavibacteriales > Ignavibacteriaceae > CAVQBP01. Next base: position 6,499 of record CAVUOL010000004.1, on the reverse strand, counting down.
TAGTGTCAGGAACAGATGTTTCAAATAAATGAAAATCAGTTTGATTATTTAAATTTTTATTTGAGAATATTATATCCACCGTGCCGCTATTTGTAATTGTAACTGATTTTTTAAGAGAATCTCCGACATCAAGGCTTCCATAATTTATTTCCCTTGTTGAAATGGTAAGAGCCCGCTGAATTCCGGTACCGGATAAATTAACAGTATCAGGACTGGTTTTAGAATTACTTGTAAATATCATGCTTCCGGTTTTTATTCCCGGAGACTGCGGATTAAATTTAATAATATAGTCTTTTGATTTTAATGATTGAATTGTATCTGTTTCAGATGGATTGATCAAGGAAAAATCAATCCGATTAGTTAGATTTTTATTCGAAAATATTATACCAACAGTGCCGCTATTTGTAATTGTTACAGACTTCTCAAGAAAACCATTAACATCGACATTCCCATATTTTATATCCTTTGACGAAAAGGTTAAAGCTCTGATAATCCCTGTACCGGTTAGATTTATAGTATCCGGGCTGGTTAGGGAATTGCTGATTAATATTAATTTACCTGATTTATTTCCGGAGGTTTGCGGGCTGAACTTAATATTATAGTCTTTAGATTTCCCGACCTGGATAGTATCCATAACGGATGCTCCGGGTAAATTGTAATCAGTTTGATTAGTTAAAAGCTTGTTTGAAAAAAATATTGCTCCTGTTCCACTGTTTGTAATTGTTATCGATTTTTTAAGAGAATCTCCAACATCCACATTACCATAATTTAATTCCCTTGTGGATATAGTGAGAGCTCTTTGAATTCCGATGCCTGATAAATCAACAGTATCGGGGCTGGTTTTAGAGTTGCTTGTAAATATTAATTTCCCTGTTTTTATTCCCACAGATTGGGGATTAAATCTTATAGTGTATTCTTTAGACATTAATGATTGAATAGTATCATTTACTGTTGAATTGACTAATGCAAAATTCACCTGGTCAGTTAGGTTCTTATTTGAAAATATTATATCAACAGTGCCGTTGTTTACTATTGTAATTGACATATCAAGAAAACCACCTACATCGACATTCCGGTAATTAATATTCTTAGTAGAAAAAGAGAGGGATCTAATAATCCCTGTACCGGTTAGATTAATCGTATCCGGACTAGATTTGGAATTGCTAATTAGTATTAATTTTCCAGTTCTAATCCCGGCAGTTGATGGGCTGAATTTAATATTATAGCTTTTAGCACTTCCGGTTTTAATAGTATCGGGAACAGATATTTCAGATAAATTAAAATCTGCCGGATTAATTAAGCTTTTATTCGAAATTATTATATCTACAGTACCGTTGTTCGTAATTGTCACAGATTTTTTAAGTGAATCCCCTATATCTACATTTCCGTAAATTAATTGCTTACTTGTAAAGGAAAGGGAACGGTTAATTCCTGTACCTGCTAAATATATAGTATCCAGAAATTTTGAGGAATTACTAGTGAGAATTAATCTGCCCGATTTAATCCCTATAGATTGCGGATTAAATTTTACCTTATAATCATTAAAAGTTTTGGGTTTAATTGAATCCGGTACTGTCCCATCAAACAGACTGGAAATAAAATCAGATTGATTAGTTAAATTTTGACCTAAAAGTTTTATAGTAAAATTGCCATTATTTGAAATTCTTAATATCTTCACTAAAGTATCTTTTACATCAACATTTCCAAAATTCAGAGTATCCACAGAGTAAGCCAGCGGGACTGGAGCAGCATAGCCTAAAAGCTTTATGGTATCGGGGCTTGTTGAAGCATCACTTACAATTTGTATATAAGCTTTACTGGATAGAAGTTTTGCCGTATAATTTACATGTAAAAAAGCCTCTTGATTAGCAAAAATAGAATCAATTTTAGTATTAGGATCTAAAACAAAATCATTATTAGGAGTTATTACCGAAATATTAAAAATATGCAAATCCGCTTTGCTAATATTTTTAATTCCTATGTATTTTGACGCTGTATCTCCTACAGCAATATAATGAGTTGTATCAGACAGAACTTTTATAGCCGAAAGATACTGCAGCAGGACCCGAAAAATGCGGCGCAGGTATTTTTGCAATAAAAATATCAGGATAGCCAATGCCTGTTAATGGAATATTATCGAAGTCAGCCTGATCATAAAAATCTCCTGAAAGTACTAAGTCACCATTTGAAGCATGATCGATTCCACCGGTAGCTGCACTGTATACCGATTTGGTCCACATTTTCTTACCATCTTTATTATACTTATACGCATAAAGATATTGATCAATAGTTGATATATGAGAAGGTTTATTAGCTCTTAAATCTTTAACTATAGATTCCTTAAATTTAGGAGAATTTCTGTTCAAACGAGAATCTGGGCCGGGTTGGAATCCCGGAGGGGAGGTGATTCCAATAATTGAGACATTTCCAGCAGGATCGGAACAGATATTTCCAGCATAATTATAATAACTTGACGGGCTTTCTTGTTTAACCCAGAGAGGGATTCCGTTTATATCATATTTTGCAATAAATATATCCGAACCACTGCTAATACTTGATATTTGTATATCTCCAAAGAATGCAATTCCGTCGAAATCTCCAGTTGTATAAATATTATCATTTTTATCTATTGCAATATCATAAGCCGCATCATAATCTCCTGATCCTCCAGCTTGTTTAACCCATATGATATTTCCGTTTATATCATATTTTGCAAGGATTGCATCAGAATATCCATACGAAAGGATAGAAATATTATCAAATTTAACAGAATCACCAATAGAGCCGGTTACAAAAATATCCCCTTTACTATTAGCGGCCACACTTTCACCAATATTATAGTAGCTGTCACCACCTGCACTACGAGCCCATAAAATATTTCCGAGAGGATCATATTTTACTACATAAATATTGTAACTTCCTGGACCTATAAGATACTGACTGTCGAAAATTCCTGTATATTGGAATTGTCCTGTTATTATACTATTTCCATCTTTATCTGCTAGTAACACCATAACCATAATCATCATATTCTCCTCCTCCATGTTTAATCCAGAGTAGTTGACCATTAGCTGAATATTTTGCTATGAACACATCCTGGAAGCCTATGCTTCTTAATATGTTAGAATCAAAATTTGCAGAATCCCCATATGACCCAGTAACAAAAATATTCCCACCAGCATCAACCGCTACAGAATTACCATAATCATAATCCTGACTGCCTGCATGCTTAGCCCAAATTACATTCCCGTTAGGATCGTATTTGGCTATAAAAATATCACCGGAGCCAAAAGAACTTAATACATAATTACCGATAGTTATCGTTCCATAATATACTCCCGTAACTATTATATTACCGGATTTATCAACAGCATTGTTATAACAATAACTGCTGGCAGAATCCCCTCCAGCCTTGACAGCCCAGTCAAAATTAGGAGCCTGTGCGAATATAGAACTTGAAATGTTAACCAGGAGAAAAGCAATTACTGTAATTTTAAGTTTCATTAAATTTCTCAAATTTATTATTAACTAAAGCTTTAAAGGTGTTTTAGAATTTATTTACTAGAGTTAAACGGAGGTATAGATGATAGTTTTATATAGAGAAATGATTTTCAATTTTTTTAATTTGTTTTTATTTTCTTAAGTAACCCCGACATAAATGCCGGGGCAATTCACTTTCACACAAGCTCTAAAGCTGAGGGCGATGATAGGTTAAAAGACTAAGTTAACCCCAGTACCAAAAGTAAAACTGCTGATATCAGGTTTATTTGAGGCACTACCCCTCGTATATTTCAATATAACAGGTATGTTTAATTTCGGTGAAATTTTAATATTAGGATTCACGCTAATACCGTAAACTAAATAATCTGAAAAGAAAGAGGCTGTCTTCTCATAAATACTTGTAAATATTCCGTAGTTAAATGAATATTCGGAAGAAATTCTTTGTTTAAAATTTGCGCCAATATAAAATTTGTTAGGATTAAGTTTTAGACTTTCAACAGCGGAAGCTACATTATTAGAAAAGATATTATCTTCAAAATATTTTTCTGAAACGATGCTATAAAGCAGCATAGCAGAAAAGCCGTTAAAACCGAAATATTGTTTATAAACAACATCAAAAACCGTACGGCTGCCGCTTGAAAAAACGTCATTACCATTTATTTTATCATTGCCGTAAAATACACCCATTATATCACCGGTTAATGTTTGGTTATTACTTAATCTAATATCCAGCCCGCCTGTAAAGGAAATTTCATTTGCAGGTTTATATTTTTCCGAAAAATCCCCCAGGGGCTGATATTCTGTCTTAATTTGATAAGAAACACCTAAACCTGCGACATAATCATCAGATAACTGATGTACCCAGGAAAGTCCTAAGATTACATTTGTACCCTGACCGAAATTTGGAGTATGCATTCCAAATAAATCCTGACTAATAAATCTTTCGGTTTCAAATTGATTTGCAGAAAGCTTAGTTTTACCGCTAGGTAAATTTATGCCGGCGTTTATAATCAAGTTATATTTTGTAATATGCTGCTTTAGAGAGAGCTGAGAATCTGAAAGTCCATTTAGATTATTTAAATCACCACCCACCGATGCATATTTAGTGTTTAATGATATAGTTGTGTTATGTGAAGGGAAATAAGCAAATGAGATAATATTAGTGAACTCAGAGAAACTTGTGCTCCCTTGAATACTCCAGCTTTCCAGGAAAGGCAAAATATTTACGGAATATTGATTAGTAGCGGAATAATAATCTTGAGAAAAATTTTGAGCATTAAACCCAACGAAGAAGATAAAAAAGATAAATAGAGTAAATTTCATTTCTTTTTCCTTAATACTTTGCTTAAAATTGTTCCAGCAAACCAACACTGAATATTCAGCTATTGTAACGGAGGAGGCTGCGGCGGATTGGGTAACGGAGGATTTAAATCCTTTTTATCCTGAGCCGGTGTACGGTTAAATGAATCATCAGTAAAATTAGATAAGACACTATTATCAATCACATTCTGCCTGTTTTGAACAAGATTTATTTCCTCACCCTGGATAGCAGGATATTCTTCTTTCAGGGTTGATGTTAATTGCTCTTTACTGCCGCTGCTTTTTCCAATGCTCCCGGACGATTGCTGTTTTGCGCTTGCTGCCTTGAAATTAGGATCTAATTCAGCAGCCTGCTTAAAGAAAGCAGATGCGTTATTAAAATTGCCTGCATCCTCCTGCATAAGTCCTTTGGAAAAAGCTAAAAATGATTGAAGATTTTGAGTAGGAATATATGCAATTGCTTCTTTTTCTTCCCTTGTCAATTCAATTCCATTTCTTTCCAAAAAAGCAAATACAATTTCTTTCTGCAGAGTAAAAAAGTCTTTAAGATCGCCGGATTTATTAACCCATGATTTTCTCTCACTGTTTTTAACATTCCATGACCCTAAATCAATTTTGAAATCACCATTGCTGGTAACATCATAATCACCCGAAACTATAGTTCCCGCGCCTAGTAATTTTCCCATCCTTGGTGCAGTGGATTGATTAACCATAGAGGATTGTCCAAATTTAAGTTCATCCAATATAGCTTGAATTCTTATTCTTTCCAGAATAGTTAGAGCTTTTACTTTCGCCAGATCTATACTCACCATCTCACTAAAACCTCTGCTTAACGGGACATAATCTTTATTAATACCCTGATATATTAGAGGAAAAACAGCCATAGTACTGTCGGAAATATTTTTATCAGGCAGATCCTTTTCTCTTTTTATCAATGAATCTATATCGGAGTAGGCCTGCTGCCTTTTTATCCATAAATATCTTCCTTCCATTAATTCTCTATAGGGTGAATCTTTAAGAATACCGGTATATTTTTTATAATATTCGAGAGCATCGGCTTGTTTGTTAAAAAATTCAAGATTCAAACCTTTATAAAATATCACTTCAGGATCATCAGGGGTTAGTTTGATAGCTTTATTTATATACTTCTGTGCCAGTTCATTCTGATGCGTTTGGATATAAAAGATACTTAGGTGTTTTAATGCATCTGCATCGTAAGGGTTTTCATCGGCTCTTCTTACCCAATTATCAACCTGTCCCTGGTAGAGTTCAGGATCATCCATAACTGATCCGGACGAGCATGAATAAAAAAGAATAACAGGGAAAAAGGATATTATTACAATAACAGTTCGAAAAAAAATTTTGACTTCCATTGAATACCTATAGATTTGCTTATTAATCGAAGTTATACAAGAATCAGTATTGGAAAGATGACATCTTTATTTTTATAAATAAGGATTATCTAAACTTACATTTTAATAAAAATTGAAAATGATTTTTTCTTCTTAAAGATGTCATCTTTATTATCAACTTAATTTGACTAATTAAATGAAGTTACCTGAATGTTTCCATAACAAGAGTCAATAGTAAAATATGTTTAAATTGATATAAAATTTAAATCAGGAGATTCTTCACTTCACTTCGTTCCGTTCAGAATGACAATATTAGTGTAACTTGA
>CAVUOL010000003.1:0-44685 GCA_963742995.1 uncultured Ignavibacteriales bacterium | reverse complement strand
TGTGGCAAATAAAAAAGGGTTTAGAGAGAAGTATCGACCAGAATAACTCTTGATAAAAAAACGAAAAAAGATATTCTTATAGAAATGTTGTCTTTAAAAGAATTACAGGAAAAACAACAATATTGGGGAACAATAAGATGGATATCATCGGGAGTTACAATTGCCGCGGGTGTCGCTGCACTTTATTTTAACAGCAGAATTAATTCTCTTAAAAAAGACTATGATAATGCAACGTCGCAAGAAATAATAAATGAAAAACGAAGCAGTACAGAAAAAAATAAATCACTATACCGGACATTTACCGGAATAACATTTACAGGTTTAACAGGATTTGCGGTATCATGGCTAATTCAAGTCGCATTATAGAAGAAAGATGGGTTATAAATTGCACGGGATAAACAAAAAAACTTTTATAGTATTTTGTATACTTATTCTTATTTCTTTTTCCTGCGAAAAAAATGTGCGTTCAAATAATCCCTTCGATACAAATATACCTACTACCCCCTGTCGAAGATTTTTACAAATTAATGCAATGGCAGAAAATTTTTTAACCATTTCATGGAAGGGTGACTTCGAATTTAATAGCCCGGAACAATCCAATGCTTCTTACATTATTCTAGAAGAAAGTATTGATGGTAAAATTTTTAGTGTAATGGATAGTATTAAGACAAAGGATACCGGACAAAAAATTAAAGCACATTTTTTAACGAATCAGCAGTATTACTTTCGTGTTAGAGCGAGAATAGGCTCGAGACATACATCATATTCCAATATGGTTTCAAATAAGATTGAATTTCTTGCTCCGGGAAGTCTTAAAATTAAATTCAATGAACACAAATACAGCTAAGCTAAGCTGGTATGATAACAGCAGCATTGAAACAGGCTTTATAATTGAAATGAGCAGAAACGGTTCATATTATGATTCGGTAATGACTGTCGGTCCGAATGTAAATTCAGCTCTTGTAAATAGTAATTATGATTCAACTTCAAAATATTATTTTCGTGTTTATGCACAGGGAATATATAACAGATCACCTCTTTCAAATATTGTTAATCAGGATATAAAGGGAAATTTTATCTCTCCAACAGGATTTGAAATGATATATGTTGAAGGTGGAACTTTTCTTATGGGATCGCCGGATAGTATAGGAAATGATGATGAACATCCGCAGCACAGAGTTACACTTAGCAGTTACTATATCGGGAAATATGAAGTGACAGTTGGCGATGTTAATAAAGTTGACGAATGGGTGCAGCAAAACCATTCCTGGCTGGATAATGTTTGTGCATATTGTAGTCCGGATAGTATGCCGATAAGTAGATCAGAGGTGGTGCAGAACATAAACATTCGTTAATTATTTAAATAATAAAGAAAAACCGAATAAATATCGACTTTCCTACAGAGGCTGAATGGGAGTATGCCGCCCACGGCGGAAATTTGAGTAAAGGATATACATTCCGGCAGGTTTTTCTTCATTTATCAATTCTGTAATTTCCTTGCCAAGTACATCATATACTTTTAATGTCACGAAGGAAGGTTTCGGTAAACTGAACTCAATTGTTGTTGATGGATTGAAAGGATTTGGATAATTTTGTTGTAACGAAAACCTTAATGGAATATTATCAGTTAAAGTAGTAACACCAGTCCAGGTTTCTTGTTTTATTTGTAATCAAAGAAAATTCAATCCGTTTATTGAATCAACCATATCACCGCAAACATAAACATTACTGCTGTCATCTAAAAATATATTTTTACCGTCATTAAATTTGCTGTTCAGAATATTTTAGGATTAACAAATCTGTTCCATTTAGTCCAACACTTCTGCCCCCTGATTATATGTTATAACGATTATCCATGTAAAAATCATTCGGTAAATCTACACTATTCCCGGGACCATCATAGATTCTATACCATGCTATTTTAGGAGTGACATTTTGAGAAAATCCATAAAAAGAAAATGTAATTGTGATTGCAATAAAGAAAATTAAATTTTTCATATCCTCCTCCTTTTAATTGAATTATTGTCCTGCCTTGTTAGCTATATCTGTAAGTTTAATTTAAATATTTTTAGTCTAATAAGCTTTCTCTTCTTGCATTTCATGATTGGTCAATGGTCATTTGTCATTGGTTGGCTAATAATAGACACCTTCAAAAAAAGTTATCCACATTAAAAAGCCTTTTTTCTCTTCTTGTATCATAATGTTACAGAATTTTAACTAAAATTGAACGTTTTTAGGAATTTTAGGATTCTCATAGGTGAGAAAATTGTATAGTATAGTATACAATATTTTCAAAAATTACAGAGTTCGGACGAACTCTGGCAAAGTTCGGGCGAACTTTACTACATAAAGAAAGAGAGAAAGAAAGAGAGATTAGGAAAGTAAAATAAAATGTGGATAACTTTTGGACGGGAAGGAAAATGAAATGAAATCGGGAAACAAAAAAAGAATTAAAAGAAAGTAGTACAAGGAGGAAGAGTAGGATTTCGGGGGGTCATTAGTCATCGGTCAATAGATTAGTCAATTACACAATCGTTCGAGATTCAGAGATTCATGATTAGATTACAAAATTGAAAAACCTCCGGGATTTGGGTAGACCCCGGAGGTGTTGATGGTTTATTTGGATTGGTTGAATTGGTTTTTGAAAATGGTTTCGTAGGATTTAATTATTCCGTCCTGCTTTTCGATAAGCTCTTCAAGCTCCCCTACTCTTTTCTCTAATTCTCTTAACCTTGAACCTTATTTGCCGCTTTTTCTATAATCATCTTCGTTCTTTAACGAGTTTAGATTTATACCGGCTTTTCGAACAATTGACATAAATTTTGCAGACTGCTTTTTCACACCTCTTGAAACTTTAGGTTCAGATAAACCCATTTCTTTTGCAAATTCGACCTGGCTGCCGAACTTATCAAGTATTGCACCCCGGAGGATTTCAGGATCAATGATGATTTTTTTACTTTTTCTTTCTTGCATATTATTATTATAACTATTATTTTATTTGTAAGAATTTTAATAATTATTACTTGTAAAGTTATAAATTATAGTCATTGGTCATTTATAGTCATTATGGTAATTCGATTTTTCTTACCCCCCGCCCCCTCTCCTTCCCGCTAGAATCGATTCGGGATGAACCTCTCACTTAAAATTCATCTCAGCAGAATCATCTTCCTGGTTTGAAAAAAACTACCTTTTTGCCCGCCGTTTGGCGTGGCTTCAATCGTATAGAAATAAACTCCGCTTGAAATTGATGAAGCATTAAATACCACATTATAGCTTCCTGCAAGTTTTTCTTCATTTAAAAGAGTTGCTACTTTTTTTCCGAGGATATCATAAATCTTTAGCGAAACAAAACTTTGCTCCGGTATCTGATAGTTTATAATCGTTGAAGGATTAAAAGGGTTTGGATAATTCTGATTTAACTTGAAAACAGTTGGAATTATTTCCTGCTCATCTGAAACATCAGTGACTATTGTTGATGAATATGCAAGGAATCCACTAATAACTTTTGAACTTCCATTTGAACTTATACCAGTAAAAGATTGTCCTGCTGCGGATATTGTTACAGAGTTTGCTGAGTTAGAAACATTGAACCCGCTGCTAAATGCCGACCAGTTAACCTGGCTGCTTTGAGCCGTTAGCCGTGCAGCAAAAAGTAGGATTAGAACAAATAAAATATATTTCATAATATATTATCTCCTGTATTTTTAATTTCATTGGGGATTATTTGGTAAATCCACCTGGGGGATATTCGGATTATTTTGCTTTTTAGTTTCCGGTCTTTTCACATAATTAATTCCTTTTTCTTCCTGCTGCCCGAATAGTTCCGGTCTTAAATATTTTCCTTTATCCTTTTCTTCTTTCTCTTGTTCAACAACAAAGGGATGGGTTTTTGCATACGGGTCATTTCTAACTCCGGTAACCTGCCAGGAAACTTTCACATTCGGTTTATCTGTTTTAATTGTGAAATGATTATTTGAAATTTCATTTTCAATCCAACTCTGCGCTTGCTGGCCAATGGTAGTAAGCTGGTAGCGGTAATCAACATTTAAGGTTTCGAAATATCCAGGAAGTTCTACATCAGCTGAACCAGAGGCATCTGTAATAATATTTCCACTGTATAGATTCGTCCGCTCAGAACTTTCTACTGAAGAATGAATAAGGTATTTATTTGCAGGATCTAAAGGATGGTCAATCCTCATTGCAGCACCCGCATGTTCTACAAGCTCTGTAGCATAAATTTTTTGTGTTACATAAACAATTCCATCAAAAAATCCGGCATAATCAAATTCACCGCTTCCTTGGTGCCCATAAACTCCATAAGAATGCTGAGTGGAAGTGGAAGGATAACCTAAGGCTCCAACCGATCCTGAATTGACTCCCAAAACTCCTGCCCCCGTACTACTTTCACCATATACACCTTCACTCGAATTACTGAATCCTGCTATTGCAGAGCCGCTTGTTGCTAAACCTACAACACCATATCCTCCAAACTCATTATATCCTTTAACACCAGCTCCATTAGTATTCTTACTTATTCCAAAAACTCCCTCCGCAATATTACTTTCACCAACGACACCTACGCCATTTTGACTTAAGCCCCATACTCCGTAGGATGTAACGCTTTCACCCAATACTCCTTTACCATTTTCACCGGTGGCTTTACCATGAACTCCAAACCATGTTTGAGTTTGTCCATACACACCTTCCGCACTATTACTTTCACCAACGACTCCTGCGCTATTCGGGCTTTTACCCCATACCCCATAAGATGTAGCACTTTCTCCAAATACTCCTTTTCCATTTGTTCCGGTAGCCTTTCCCCATACACCATACCAGGTACTTGTTTCTCCGTATGTTCCTACCCAGATGCTGCTTTCTCCTATTACTCCAGCACCAGATGGACTTATACCCTGAATTCCCGGTCCTCCATTGGTTCCAGTATTTCTACTTAAGAAAGTAGGATTAGTGGTTGACTGGGTAAGTGTTAATGGTACTTTCAGGTTTACTGTTGCAGTTGGTCCATTTGGATCTATTACATCTAAAGTATTGTTTGTATTCTGTACTCCCTGGATTCCGGTTCCGCCAGTTCCGCTGCTTGAAATTGTTATTGTATTACCGGATGCATTTATTGTTGTCCCGCCGCTTCCTTCAAGCAGAACATCATCTTTCAGATTGTTCAAACTCTTGACTACTTTTCCATCAATAATATTTTTTGCAGTATCGGAGTTTATTGATGAGAAACTATATGCACTAGAATTTAAAATTATTCTTGGGGATAGTTCCGGATCGCTGTTAATCTTTATTCCGAGCCAGTATTGTTTATCGAATTTTACTGAATCACTAAAAGCTGATTGGTCACCAAGTGAAGTTGAGAATAATCCTTTACTTACCTTTATAGTTTTGACCTCATTCCAGACTGCAACTTCTCCAGCATCAGAATCATAGAAGCTAAAGGTGATTGTGTAATCGCCATCCGGTTTTGGATTACCTGCATTATCCGTTAGTACTCCTTGATAAGATATTGTACGGGGAATTTGGGCAAACAGAGAAGGAACGAAAAGAATAATAAAGAAAAAGCTCCCCATCTCTCACAAACGGAGAGGGAAGAAAAAAATGATTTCCCTATACAACGGTATTTCCACGATTGGATCGGGGCAGGCATTTTGCACAACATACGAACCTCCTTAAATTTTATTAATAAATCCCGAGGTTTCCGCTACTATAATTAAATATAGTCAGGTATCGGAATATCTTCATTCGGATCCGAATCCATTATTGGTTTTTGAGCCATAACTTTTAACGTCAGCACACCCGCCCAAACTTCTAATTTCAAATCTTCTATTGGGAGTATAAGGGATTCTTTAAGCAATATTTTTGTATTTCTTGCTTCATCAACTTATAGATAGGATTCCTTTTCCGGTATAGATAAAAAGTACTAATTTGATAATGCAGTGTTGGAGATTTGATTAATCAATGTTTAGGGATTGTAAGATCAAAATAATAAGAAATAAAATCAGCCTCATTTTAATTTCTTATACGGCATTGTTCTTTATTTTATGAAGCGGCAGAACTCTCTCCCTTAAAGCTTTCGAAATTGCCTGAGATTTAGAATGAACATGAAGCTTATCATAAATATTTCTAATATGGGCTCTTATTGTAAATGTACTAAGAAATAATTTTTCTGCTATCATTTTATTATCAAGTCCCTGGATAAGCAAATCGAGCACTTCCATTTCACGGGGCGTAAGATTATAGTCTTCTTTTTTAGAGGGCACATATTGTTTAAACATTTCAAGAACCCGCCTGGCAATATTCGGTGACATTGGAGAAGCACCAGCAAACGCCTGTTCAACAATATCCATTATTTGTGCAGGCATAATAGGTTTGGAGACGTAGCCGCAGGCTCCGGCACAAACTGCATTAAAGACATTCTCATCATCTTTAAATACCGAAAGCATTGCAATTTGAACATTCGGATGTTCTTTTTTTAATATGGCTGTAGCCTCAATGCCGGAAATTCCCGGCAGGTCAATATCCATCAGGATTACATCGGGTCTTATATTCTTAAATTTATTAATCAGATCTTCTGCGTAATTAAAAGAACCGACAACTTCAAAAGCATTGTTGCTTTTTAGGATATAGGAAATCCCCAGCCGTGTATCTTCATTATCCTCAACTATTGCTACTGCTATAGGCATATTTATCCCGATACTTAATTTAAATAAAAATTTTATAGATACTCATTGAAAATTATCCAATTAATTTTAGAACGAAATTTTTCCCACACTCTAACCAGCAAATAGCTGATGCTAAATATTATTCAATTTTGGAAAATGCTCAATAGTTAATTTGTACTATATTTTCAGAACTAAATTTATTAAAGATCCCCCTGTTTTACCTGAAGAAATAATAATAGCAGCATCAATATCCCTGGCACGTTTCTTCATGATGCCTAAACCTTTTCCTTTGTGATCCAAAGAAGGTTCAAACCCCTTGCCGTCGTCCTTAACAGTTACAGAAATATTGTCTTTGTCTTCAACGCAGACAAGGAGAGATAATTCTTTACATTGACTATGCTTAACTGCGTTATTCATCGCTTCTTTAAGAATTGACCAGAGGTTTTTTCTCAATTCCGGTGATAAATTTGTTGAAGGAAGCTTTTCTTTCGGGGAAATAATGCAATTAAATGTTATGCTGCTCGCCATGCAGATACTGACATATGAATCCTTTATCCTTAAAAAGAGATCATAAATTGATTCTGCTCTTGAATCAATTGCCCAGATTATATCTCGAATTGAATTTATTGATTCCTGGGAAATTATCGAGATCCTTTCAAGGAATTGTGCTACTATTTCGGTATTCTTCTCCAGCTCTTGCTGAATTATTTTACTGAATAAGGATATGCTGCTTAAATTGGATGCAATTTCGTCATGAAGATCGGAAGCAATACGTGTCCTGATCCTCTGTTCATTTATTTCTTTTTCAGCTTCAGTCTCCTTTGCCTGAAGCTCAGCTTTTTCAGCTCTAAGCCGGGCATACTCAGCTTCCTGCTTTTTTTCAAAATTTATCTGCTGAAGTTCGGAATTTTTAATTAATTGTCCCGCCTGAACCGATATTATTGAAAGAAGAGTCAGGTCATCATCCGAGAAGGACAGCTCCCTGAAATGCCCCGGTTTTTTATTCAGCATCTGCAATATTCCGATTATCTTACCATCGAACCAGATTGGCGAACAGATTAAACTTTTTATATTTTCCTTTTCTGTTTCTGTAGCCCGGAACCTTTTATCCTTGCTTAAATCTTTAATGATTAAAGATCTCTTATTAGATAAAACCCAGCCGTTAATATGTTCACCTATATGGAGGGTTTTATTTAACCTACTATTATTTTCCTGTTTAATAAATGTTTTAAAAGTTTCCCGGTTTTCGGATATCAGGAGAATCGCACCATGTCCGGCGTTTACGGCATTTATAGTCTTGTTCAAAATTAATTTAAAAGTCTGATCCATATCCCCTGCTCTTCCGGCTGCAAGAGCAATTTCATTCAAAACTTTTAATTCGGAAACTGCAGTTTGAAAACTATTGAGCTCTTTTTCAAGCTGTTCTATTCTTTGTTCGTATTGCTCTATTTTATTAGACATATTTTGGATTACTCACAAAAATAAGTGGATTATTTTAAAAACGGATTTTCAATCATTACAAACTTTGTGCTCCTTTTATGTTCTAAATAGATTAAATCTTTATCATCATTGCTTACATTAAATCCCAGTCCCCAATAATTCATTAAGTTGAGAAAATACCCCATTTTTTCTTTTTTTTCCGAAATAAAATTATACCTCCAGATTTCATTATTAATATTCTGCATATAAACATAATTTTGATTTATAATTAGCTGCAGGAAATTTTCAGATGAAAACAGATATGCGGGCGAATCATTTAATGAGTTAATTTTATCTGCCCCTGGAACAAGATAATATTTCCCTGAATTCTTATAGTGCAGATCGCGGTAAAGAATAAATTTATTTGCAGCTACCGGGAAGGCCAAAGTCGAATCTTTATAGATCTTTTCTCTTTTAATTCCATCTATAGATATTTTTATGGTAAAGTGATTTTCTATAAGGACCAATGAAGTGTTATCTATCCACATTTTGGCTTTTCCTATTCCTAAAAATTTGGGAGGGTCTGAATTTTCAATTTTAATTAAGAAAGTTTTTCCAATATCATTTTCATTATTTGCGGAATATTGAGTAAATGCAAGGTACTTTCCGTCCGGCGAGAAGATTAAGTATTTTTTCTTCGAATTATCGAAAGTAACCTGCCTGAGGTTACTTCCGTCCCTCTCCATAATGAAGATTTGGGAATATGGTTCCGGTGCAGGTTTATGGAGAGAGAAAGCAATTCTTTTATGTTGAGGTGAAAAAGCAGGATCGGTAATAAGCCTTTCATCAAAAGTTATCTGCTGATATTTTGATTTAGCCAGGTCATCAATCCAGATATTTGAGAAATCTCTCAGCTGGTAATAAAGAATTTTTTTTAAATCGGATGAAGCAGATATTTCCAGGTCCGGCCCGTTGCTTTTTGTTATCTGGATAGTACTTCCCCCGTTTGCAGGGATTGCCCAGATATTCATATTGCCGTTTTTATTTGATGAATATAATACTACTCCTTCGTCAGTCCATTTTTGATCTTCAATATTAGATTTATCAAATGTTAATTGCTTTTCTTCACCGGTAATGAGATTCCTGATGAACAGTTCATCAAATCCGGAATCAAAAAAACGAGATCTTACTATTGAGTATCCTTCAGGTGAATAACTAAAGCTAAACCTGCCGTTTATTTTCCACCTGTCATTAAAAATTAATTTCTTATTACTTCCGTCTGTATTCATTGTCCAAAAACTGATTAATTCGGGTTTTGGATAATGTTCTCTCACAAAACCAATTTGTTTGCCGTCAGGCCTCCAACCGGAGGAAATTACATTTTCAGCAACTTTCTTTTCAGTGCCTCCAACGGAAGGGATTAAGTAAAGATCTTTGCTCAGGTTGTATATTATCAAACCTCCATCAGGGGAAATATTCGCGTAATGTATATAGGGAGAAAAATCATTAGTTACTTTCTTCGGTTCCCTGGCAGAACTATGCATTAAATAAATATCCCATTTATCATTTTGATCGGAAGCCGGGAACGCGATCCAGTTTCCGTCGGCTGACATACTTGGAATTGAAATATCAGTAAAGGAAGTTGTAAGTTCTTCTATTCTCATATCAGGGTTGAGATTTACGGGTTTAGTTGAAAAAAATAAATAGTAAATAGTTATGAAAACAATTCCGGCAGTTAAAATGCTCCAAATAATTTTCTTTGAAGGAAAGGCGGAATCATCTCTTTTTAATCCAAAACCGGAAGTAATTTTTCGGGATGCGGTTTTTACTAATTTTCTTCTTTCTTTAGAGATGCGGTTCCCTTTTTCTTCATCATGAATAAATTTTATGTTCTTTAAATCCTCTAGCAATTCTTTTGACGATCCGTAACGTTTCTCTTTATCCTTCTCCAAGCATTTCCGAATTACAGCATCAAACAAAGGATCGATATTATTTTTTATTTTTAAAACCGGTGGAGTTTCCTCATTAACAATCTTATATATTATTGCCGCCTCATGTATTCCTTTAAATGGCAAATCTCCTGTCAACAGTTCAAATAAGACTATCCCAAATGAAAATATGTCGGTTCGGAAATCAACATCCAGACCCTGTACCTGTTCCGGGGACATATAGCTTAAGGTACCCATAGTAGAACCAATCCTTGTAGTCCTTGATGTATAATTGGATGAATTAAGTTTTGCCAATCCAAAATCCATTATTTGAATTCTGCCCTCTTTCCTGATCATTATATTTTCAGGTTTAATATCCCTGTGGATTATTCCCTTTTCATGAGCTGCCGACAATCCCTCAGCTATCTGGATTGCAATATTAATAATTTCTTTTATTGATAAATCTTTGCTTAAATCTCTTAATGTCCTCCCTTCTAAATATTCCATAACAATGAAGGAAAATTTATCTCCCGATGGATCCTGATATTCATGAATACTGTATATGGTGCAGATATTGGGGTGGTTAAGTGCCGAAGCTGTTTTTGCCTCTTTTATAAATCTTTTTTTTTCTTCTTCTGAATCGGAAAAACGGGGAGGTAAAAACTTAAGCGCTACAAACCTGTCAAGTTTTGTATCAAGAGCTTTATATATCTCACCCATTCCTCCTTCCCCGATTTTTTCAATAATTTCATAATCCAGTATAGATTTGTCTACCATTAATTGACCTATAAATTAAGATAAGGTTACAGCGAACAGGAATACCTTCACCGATCTTTCAGGAGTCTAATCATAAATTCCTTTTTAAGCAAGTCCGGAATCCCTTTAACGGGTAAAACAAATTATATGTATTAGGAATAGCTTAATATTAAATATTACATAAAATCTTTAGTAAATTGAGGACTAAGGGGAAAGGAAACATATCGTTAATAATGCTAAAATATTTTCATTTTTGCAAATATTTATTTTCAAGAAAGGCGAAAGTGCAACTTAGGAAGTCTTGATTCTATCAAAAAACTTTACATTTATAACAAATTAAGAAAAAACGAAAATGATTTAAAGTATCGACATGTGATTATTATCATCTTATTATCATAGCTTTTTGAGAGAATTTTTGATGAAATATTATGCGAAAATAAACTTTTTTATAACGCTCTTAAACTAAAGTGATCCTTTAACTCCGGTTCTTAAGGGGAGATTAAAATGTGGTCGTTAGCTTATTGAGCTGATGAAAGAATATGAAGTGAGGCTAACCGAGTGAGATTAGAGTATTGGAATATGGGAGAAATTAATTCTACGAAACATATTTCTTTTGATTTTTATTTTATTTAAGTTATTCCATAACTCTTCCCCTATAATATTATTGGGTATAATTTTTAATTCTATTAAAATTTTTTCCTTAACAATAAATATATAACAGCATACAAACAATAAATACTTTTTTTATGTTAGCAGGTTATTTTTAGCTTTTATTTTAAATTTCCTGTTTATCTCGTAAATACAAAATTTATTTTTTTATGGATGGAGGGCAATTTGAAAACATCAATAAAAAAAATAAGCTATAGATCTCTGTTAAAAATTGGATTTAATTACCTCTTAAATGGGGAGAAAATAGAAGCGAATCCAATCTTGCTATTTATATTTAGAATTGCAACTATTTTCGGTTTTTTTATTTCCTTTCCTCAGGAGGTATTTGCCCAGACAATCAATGAAACAATTGAATTTAGAAAAACTTTTCCGGTTATTAAATCATTATCTATTACAGCACCAGAATACTGTGAATCATACGGAGGGAGTACTAATTTTGAAAGGATAAGCAACGTAAATATTGTTGAAAAGCCCGGCAATTTATTAGATATAACTGTTGAAATTTATATTGCAAATCCAACAGATTGTAAATCAGGAGAACCTTGCCTGGTGTATGACAGCAGCCCGGAACACGTTAATGTTTGGATAGATTGGAACGGGAACAAAATTTGGGAACCTAATGAAAAAGTGCTTAATGCCGATTTAACAGGGTATTTAAATATTATGTAATATCAAACTCACCTGTCGCTGCAGGAATAGCAAGAATCAATAATATATCTGAAAGTGCTGTTGATACTTCAGAAGATGGACTTTTTGATTTTATCCGAATTAATTGCAGCGTCAATGCAAGCATTTCCGGTGTTTATTCTATTCAATCGACCCTAATGTATAGCGACAGATTAATTTTAACCGAAAACAAAAGCATAAATCTTTCTATTGGAAATAATCAAGTAAATAATTACTTTAGATACAAAATTAATTGCTGCATCAGGTTTAGATGGACCTTATACATTAATTACACAAATAATTGACCCGGATGGTTTGCAAAGTGCGTATAAGGAAATTCAAACAGTGAACTATATGGCTAACCAGTTTACTCTGCCAGCAGTGAAAATAACGGGGGGGATTTTAGATGAAGGAATTGATATTAATTCGAATGGATTATTCGATACATTAATAATTTCCGTTAATATTGAATCTTTGGTTCCAGGAACTTACACCGCTGCGGCATGGCTTATGGGAGAAAATGGGGAGAACATAACTTACGCACAAACCAAGACGGCATACGATATCGGATCATACTCTACAACATTAAAATTTTCAGGAATAGAAATCAACAAAAGCCAGCTTAATGGTCCTTATAAAATTGGATATTCAGTGATAAGGGATAGCTCTAAAGTATTGTTTTCAAATTCCGATATTTATACAACGAAATCGTATAATGCCTCGCAATTTGAGCAAGAAAAAGGGAAGATTATTTCATCTACCGGTAGATATTCTGAAAATATAATTGACAGCGATTCGGACGAATTAATTGATACCCTTATAATTGAAGTTGAAGTTGTACCAAGGGATTCAGGAAATATAGTAGCTATTGGCCGACTGGTTGATTCGAAAGGTGAGACTATTTTATGGTCGTCTACGAATGATTATTTAACCAAAAGTAATCCTCAAATGCTGCATATAAAATTTGACGGGAGATATATTTACGGGGGTTTGGTTAACGGGCCTTATCATTTAACCGACTTGCAAATATACCATACAGGTGAGCCGACTGAAACAATAGATATATCCGATGCTTATACAACAAAATTTTATTATTATAATAATTTTGAGACTGCAGGCGTAGCCACAGGCAATATTTCTGATAATGCAGGCAACCCGGTCAAAAATGTATTTTTAATTATTCAGAGTATTGATAATGATTATTCGGATGTTGATGGAAAATACAATTTAGTTGTTTTAAATAGCGGTGAATATGAGGTAAAAATTAAGGGACCGGATACTCTTAAATTAAATTGGTCAATATCTTTAGATGGAAATTACCTGACTTCCGGTGATTCCGTCAAAGTCAACATTGACCTTAATCAAATTGCCAAGCTTGATTTTAAGGCACCCGTGATACTTACAGAAGTTGATGAAAAATCACATGATAAGTTTATTCCTAATTTATTTATTTTAAGACAAAATTTTCCAAATCCATTTAATCCGTCTACTATAATAGAATATCAAATTCCTGCAGGAACATTTGTGACTATAAAAGTATATGATTCAATTGGTCGGGAAGTTGCAACACTTGTAAATAAGCAGCAGGAAGCCGGATATTATCAAGTTCGTTTTAATGCTCAAAATATTGCAAGCGGAATTTATTTTTGCCGAATTGTTACTGATAATTATACAGCAGTTAGAAAAATGCAATTATTGAAATAAGGAAAAAATCAAAAATCAAAACAGAAAGCAAGCGAGGTAATCTCATCGTTTGAAGGATTCATAGTCATTGGTCATTTATTGTCATTGGTCGCCAGCTATATATCGTGGGTAGAAGACCATTTAAATTAATCTACCGGTAAGGATGTGTTAATCAAAAGGATGCGACCAATAGAGAGAAATATCTAAAAACGGCTTGGTGGTCGTTAGCTGCTATAATAGAAGTTATTTAAATAGATCAGAATGAGAGCCTGTTCTTTCTAAGAATAATGCAATATCAGTTAGTTTATAAATCAGAATCCAATCTGGTTCGATATGACAATCACGATAATTTTTCCACCTACCAACAAGTTTATGATCATGATATTTGATATCTAATTGTTCATTATTTAAGAGTTTTCCGATAATATCTTCGAGTTGAGATATATCTTTTCCCTGGCTTTTTACTTTTTTAAAATCTTTTTTGAATTGAGAAGAATAAATTAATCTCAATTATTGAGTTCCTTGAAAAGTTGTTTTATATCAGAAACTTCGTGTAACTCTTCACCCTTTTCAGATTTCTCAAGAGTTTCTTCAGTTAATTTATTAGGAATTTTAATAACGAATGGAATTCCTTTATTAAGAGATACCTGAGTTAAAAATATAGAGATTGCTTCAGACATAGAAATGTGAAGTTTGTCAAGAACTTTTTGAGCTTTATTCTTAACATTAGGATCAATTCTGGCTTGTATGGTTGCTGATTTATTCATTTTATTTCACAAATTATTGTCACTACAATAGCAATACAAGTATATGAAATAACTTATTATTAGTCAAGTTAGTAATTGGCAGCCCTAACGTTATAGGGGATTCATGCCGAAGTTATCTCTTTCCTTATAAAAGCCCAAACGGGGGAATGCTTATGGCCCTGCTGACATAAAAGCCTTTTTTTACTCACTACTCCCCCTGAAGTCAGGGGCAATAGACTCTTAGAAAAAACTACAGTGACAAAAAAATTTTAAAGCCTTATTGTTGTAGTCATAAAAGTTGACATTGGAAAGCTATTAGAAAAACTTGATATGGTAAAAGTTGAAATCAACAATAAGATTGAAACGGAGATACGGAAGATAAAGTCTCCAGTAAAATGAATTGGAGTTATGGAAAGATGGAGTGGTGGAGTGATGGAGTGATGGAGTGATGGAGTGGTGGAGTTTTGGAGTAATGTATGAAGATCCATAGTCATTGGTCATTTATAGTCATTGTTAGTCATTATGGTAATTCGATTTTTCGTAATTAAAAATAGATAAAAAGATGTCAGACAAAACATTAACTCAAATATCATCGGGGCGAAAATACAAGAGAAAATTATCTCCCTTACAGGCGATAAAAGAATATTGTTTCGAATGTTCAGGCAGGTCACAGAAGGAAGTTAGAAAATGTGTGATTCATGATTGCGAATTGCATTTGTATAGATTAGGAGACGGCAGTAAATAAAAACAAAGGATATGATATGAAATCCGAAACATTACAGATTATCTTATTAACTTTCTTTGGGATGCTGGGAAGTCTAATAATAGGATTCGTTTTTTTTAAGACATCTATTTTTATTTATTCCAGTCCCAATCTTCAATTTTTAACTGCAGGATTTATTGGAGCTTTATATTTTAGCCTTTTAGAATATAGAAGTAATAGAGACCAAATCTTCGGAATGATATTAATAATAATTCTACATCTTATAATATTCATAGGGAGGCAGTTGTCAGTAGTTTTTATTGTAAGAGATGTATTTTTCTTAGGCGCTTTGTTTCTATCTATTAAAGTTTATTATCAGTTTATAAAAAGAAATCCACGAATAAAATATTATTTAAGAAGCTTAGCGTTAGCATTATTCTATGGTTTAATAAATACAATAATTATTATTATTTTATTTCTAATATTTTCAAGGGCAGAATTACCATCATTAGATTTCATTTATTCTATAGCAAGGTATGGAATATTAATAGGAACCGGTATTGGATTGGGAATAGATTTCTATTTAACTAATCAAAAAAAAATATTAAATCTATTAAAAATAAAAACTGCCTAACGTTATAAAGGATTCAGGCGAAGCCTACCAGGATATTAAAAACTATTATAGTAAAAATAAAATTTATGTAAATGAAGAAAATATGAAGATAACAACACTAATAGCGAAACAATTCAAAGAAGTTCTTTTAGATGGTGATTGGGTAGCAGCTACAAATTATAAAACTCAATTATTAAATTTGTCATGGAACCAAGCTATAACTAAAGTTGGAACCTTGAATACTATAGCAGCAATAACATTCCATATCAATTATTATATAGCTGGCATATTGAATGTATTTAAGAATGGTAAACTTGAAATCAGAGATAGATATAGCTTTGATATGCCACCAATTAAATCTCAAGAAGATTGGAAAAAACTAGTGAATAAATTGTTAAGCAATGCTGAAGAGTTTGTCAAGGTACTAGCGCAGATGCCAGATGAGAAATTAGAAGAGGTTTTTGTAGAAGAAAAATATGGTAATTACCATAGAAATATTGATGCTTTGATTGAACATAGCTTTTACCATTTAGGACAGATTGTATTGATAAAAAAAATGCTATTACAAAGAGATAAAAATATAGAATAATTAGAAAGTTTTGGTTTTAATATTCCATTTATAGAACATAATGTAAAATGAGCAGGGGTTATATAGGTGAAGCTGAAATATTATTTGAATACTATTATTATGATAAAAATGAATTCACAGCGAAACTCTTAAAAAAAGATACATTACATTAATAGAGTTCAAATTTACTTCTGGAAGTTATTTTTGGTACATTTTATATAAAAGAAAGATGAATTTTATGCTATGTTGGATAGGACAGGAAAAGAAAGAGATTATTATTTTTTATCCGTAGAAGGCAGAAAAGTGCTACAAGAACGATATAGCTCAAAAGAGATTATTGTAGAATTAATCCAATAAGGGATTAAGTTTGATTTTTTTTCAATAACCAGCTTAAGTAATTAAAAATTCATTATTATTGAGATAATTTTCCATATTTAGAAATAATTTTTTGAGCAGTTTTGCTTTGGCGACAATTTCTATTTTACATTTATTACTAACAATACTTGTCGTATTCAGCCTCTAATAATGTCGCATTTACACCGCAATAATACGCTCTTTGTTGGTGATATTTGTATAGTAACAAAAATAATTTTGAAGAAGCTTTTTAAAGAAAAAATTATTTTAGGAGGTTAAATAAAATTATGGCACTTATCAATCCGCACATTAACTTCAACGGAAATGCCGAAGAAGCATTCAATTTTTACAAATCAGTATTTGGTGGAGAGTTCTCAAAGATAATACGCTTCAAAGATATATCAAGCCCTGAATATCCAGTAGTAGAAAATGAAGCAAATAAGATAATGCACATTGCTTTGCCAATTGGCAAAAACATTTTAATAGCCAATGACGTTCCAGAAAGTATGGGACAAGTAAATGAAAATGAAAACAGGTCTAAGATATCTATTAGTGCAGAAAGTCGTGAAGAAGCCGACAAATTATTTAGCGGACTTTCAGCAGGCGGAAATATTGAAGTGCCTATTGTCGACAGCCCTTGGGGTTCATATTTTGGAATGTTTAGAGACAAATTCGGTATTGAATGGATAGTGGATTTTGACCCAAAATATAACGGGCAAAAGTAACTGACGAAAAACAACAAACGCCTAACATCGGGTTGACAAAAGCAGGGCTGACGAAAGTAATTGAACATTTGTACTTCTATCAGCATTTGTGCTTAATTTCGGCTGACGGTTTTCAAAATGCGCTGCCTTCGCTAAGCCATGAATCGTTGACAGATGGAAAATAAAATAAATTTTAAAGCGCTTATAACTTTTTATATACTCACGGCAGATATTTAATTTATCTGCCGCCAATATATACAATCATTTAATTTATCTGGTAGAACAAACTGATTTAAGCGCAAATTGCCCTTCAATAGCATATGATGATGGTGGGGCAATAGGATTATCCCCTTTACATCCCAAAAATGCAACTAATAATGCAGTCGAGAATATTAATCCTTTCATTAGCAAGTCAGATTGATGAACCACATCTTCTTTCTTATTTATCTTAAATTTAGATATTATTCATTTTTAATTTTACTCTAATGAAAGAAAATAATATCTCCAATAAACTTTTAGCTTCGAAACTACATAAAAAATTACTTCTTCGTTAATGGGTATAGCTGTTCACGACGGTTATATTGCAAGCGAAAACCAGAAACTAAAGGATTTCTATAATCTTAAATCCTTTAAAAACTATAGAACGGAAAAAGAAAATATAAGTATCCGGGAGTTACTTACTATGAGTTCAGTTTTTGATGGTAACGATGAAGACTGGAACTCTCCTGGCAACGAAGAAAATATGTACCCTACGTCAAACTGGGTAAAATTCACATTTGACTTACCTTTCCGGGATAGTCTCGCAGGCAGGTGGCATTATTTTACAGCCGGGGTGGTACTACTAGGTGATATTTTAAATAAAACGGTCGAAGGCGGGCTTGAACGCTATGCAGATGAAAGGTTATTTAAGCCTTTAGGTATTACCAGATATAAATGGGAATACACTCCTCAGCATGTACCCAATACTGCTGGCGGGTTAAGGATGCATGCCCTTGATTTTGCCAGATACGGACAGCTATACAAAAACGGAGGAATATGGAATAATAAACAAATAATTGATAGGAGATGGATAGGTAAGACATTCGCAAAACAAAAGCAGATATTGGGACGAAAAAATGAATTTTACGGGTATTTGTTTTGGAATAAAAGCTTTCAGGTAAAGGATAAATATTATGAAGCATATTACTGTGCCGGAAATGGGGGAAACTATATTTTGGTCTTTGAAAATCAGCCATTAGTAATCGTAATAACGGCCACTGCTTACGGACAGCCATATGCACATACCCAGGTGGCTAAAATGTTAACAGATTATATTCTACCGGCAGTCATAAAGTAGAAAACAAAACATCATATAACATACGGTTATAAGTGGATTTCAAGCCGCGCATACACACCACCGAAAAGTACCCTTTATATCATTTCTTTTGATCGTAGATATTTAATTCATCTAATTTCCAATCTTTGATGAATATTCAAATTTAATCACTGTATCATTTTGATAATAAAGAACTTAGAAGAATATTCCGGATCACAACATTGTTGTGAATAGACGATGAGCCTGGAAGAGACCGCTGGTTGAGAGGCTGTTTTTGACGAAATCGAAAAATAAAAGACCGCTCGTTATAAATTGAATTGAGTACTAACATCTCCTTTTTATCATTCAGTTTTAAAATTTGAAAGAATCTATTACCAATTCTTTATTTCTTAAAATTATTAATCAGCCTAATCACTTCTTCAGCCGTTTTAGACATTAATATTTTTTCTGAAAATTTTATATCCGAAAACTTTGATGATATTTCTGCAAGAAGCTTTAACTGCAGTTCGGATTTATTTTCCGGAGTTAGCAATAAAAATATAATCCTTGATTCCATTCCGTCTAGTGCATTAAAATCTATTCCCGTCTTATTTATTGCCAGTGCAGTTAGCGGTTTTTCTATTTCAATTTTTGCATGCGGAATAGCAACAAAGTTAGCAATCCCCGTGTCACTAATTTTTTCTCTTTCTATTACAGCTTTTATAACCTGATCGAACCTATTGTTTAATTCTGGTTTTAATGTTTTTACTAACTCTTCTATTACGCTTGCTTTACTATGATGATCTGAAAAAATAATATTCTTCACTTTTAATATTTTGGATAATGCTGCAGTTTCCCCTTTATTTATAAAATAATTCATAATTGGTGCACTGGTTAAAGATGTAACAAGTGCCATAATTATCAATGCAACAAAAAGACTTTCGCCTATCAGCCCGGCTTTCAGTGCTAATACTCCTAGAATTATCTCCATTGCTCCGCGCGAATTCATCCCGAATCCGATTGCTAATGATTCATTATTTGATATGCCCGCCAATTTTGCACCAAAACCGCATCCAACTACCTTTCCTATAAATGCTAGAACTAAAACTATTGACACAATAAGCGGATTAAAATTTGTAAGAAAGTTTACCTTTAATCCAATAGAAACAAAAAATAACGGAGCAAAGATATTTGTAACAAATTGCTGGATTAATTCACGTGTCCTTTCATTAAGATTTTCCGATCCTCCTATTGCGATACCTATTATAAATGCACCGAAAATCGCATGTACACCTATAAATTCTGTAAAGGCTGCACATAGAAATCCTGAAATTATTATAAAGTTTAGAATACTTCCTGGAAATGAAAATTTGTTTTGAATAATAGGGACAATTCTATTTATTATCTTTTTCCCAACTGTGAGTACAATGAGCGAAAATAGTATCATCAATAAAAGGGTCCATGCGAAGCTTATTGAATTTTCTTTCAATCCCATCAAGCTTAAAATTAATGAGAAAATTAACCAGCCTATTATATCATTAAACATTGCCGAAGCTATTATTGTTGAACCTATTTTAGTTTGAAGTATATTCATATCTAACAATGTTTTGGCAATCACCGGCAGAGCTGAAATTGAAAGTGCAGTCCCTATAAATAAGCTGTATATAATTTTAATTTCCGGATTTTGCATTCCCAATAATTCCGGATACAGATAAGCAGCAGCGAACCCCAGCATAAACGGTATTATCACCCCTAGTATTCCTATATAAAAAGCCTTTTTACCTTCCGCTAAAACTGTTGATAAATCTACTTCGAGTCCGGAAACTAATAATAGCAGTATTACACTGATTGTTGTTATTCCATCAACTGCAATTTTTATCTCATTATTTGATGCGAAAAGCCAATTATATATTTCAGGCAAAAAAGAGCCTAGTATCGAGGGGCCTAAGATTATTCCTGCAAGTATTTCTCCAATTACCGCAGGCTGCTTTAATTTATCAAAAATCTCCCCCAAAACTTTTGCAGACAGGAGCATTGTGCCTATGCTTAAAATAAAAGCAGTAATCTCTACGGAGGTTAACATTAAAATCTTAGTATTAATAAATTACATGGCAGCTGATGGTAATAGTATTCTTCTGCGTTAGGAAAAAATTTATCCAAAAAGTATGAATTCTTTTTTGTAGAATGAAAAGCTAAAATGCCTGCATTTTTTGACCTTATAAAATTCCATGTTTCCCAGCCATGCTTTCCGTAAATACAATATGTATTAACATCCACTTTGGGTAGATTTAATTCCTTAACATAAAATTTCATCTTCTCTTCTTCATCCTGCTGAACTTCATACTTAATTTTCTCAACTTTTTTTATTGAACCGCTTCCTAATATTGTACTGTTCAATGCCGGTATATTATAATTCCTTATGATATTAATTGAATCTGAATTTTCTAAGACTGCAATCTCACCTATAATTCTTATTGCCTTTTCACTTTCAGTGCTGTAATCTGTAACTACAAAAATTGAATTGTATGATACCGGATTAATCGAGGGATTTTTTAGTATAAGCAAAGAACAAGCAGAATATCTCATTAATTTTCTGGCAACCGAACCGAGATAATATTTAATCACAGGTTCCTGTTCTAATGCTCCGGCTATTAATAGATCAACTTGTTTTTCTATAGTGATATTTATTATTTCTTTTGAAACATCTCCTTTACCATATGCAATTTTTACTGTTTCCCTATTAATTTTTGCTTCATTTATCAGAATGTTTACTCTTTCTTCAATAGATGATCCGGAATCACTAATTACAATTAGAGTTAAACTTGCATTCAGTAAATTCTTTAACCGGTCGGCTTCTCTAATAAGTGCAATTGCATTTGGAGAAAAAGTTAATGCTAAGCCAATATTTTTAAAATAATTGCTCATCCCTATTCTATAACTTTTTTAAATTCTATACTATTTTTTACTCTCTAATTTAATCGAAATTATAACATTAGCTATTCATATAAAATAACCATTTAACCCTATTATTGTTTTAATATTGTATTTGAATTAAATTCACCAACGCATAACATGGGCTTATTCTTTTGAGAATTTTAATTTCAAAATAATTCTGATTCACCATATCTTCTTTCTTATTTATCTTTAATTATATTTTAATTAAAAATTTATCTCTTATGGACTCAAAGAAAGATATAGCAGTTATGTCGTCCCTTGCGGGACTTTGGTTTTTCGTGTTGTATATTTTCTATAGATATTTAATCCCTAACGGGATTATAGAAAATCTTAAATAACCATAAAATGATTTTATCTGAATAGATATAAGTCCCTTTAAGGAAGAGATTAAAGTTATTTTGGACAGGTGCTTTCCAGCCGACATCGCGACCGCCAATCGGGTGCATAGCAGTTGCAGTCTCGTCGTGTGACCAGATTTCTCCTATTTGATCGGCAAAGATCACTATAAATATAAACTGCAGCTAACCAGCCAATCAAGCGGACGCCGTTTTTAGCATTTGGCATTTTAGAAATTACAGTCTGACCTTTTATATATTCTTTATACTTGTTATAAATGCTAACTATTGGAGGTATAAAGTATTCTTAAAGAAAAACATTGGAAAGATTTTTGTATCTTAAGTAATAATAATTCATAATTAAAGAATAACTTATTTACTTGTCATACGTATAGTATTCAGCAAGTCTTTATGCCCGATTAGAAAAATAATAAACAAAAGAATTTTATGTATGACCTAATAACATTTACCTTAACTGTGTTTACTGGTTTCTTTGCAATTATGAACCCAATTGCAAATGTCCCTATTTTTTCATCTTTGGTCCAAGATGCGGATGAGATTTCTAAAAAGAAGATTAATAAAGAGGCAACTACAATTGCTTTTATTATTGTATTGGTTTTTGTCGTGCTTGGAAAATTTATTTTTGAATTATTCGGAATAACTATTCCAGCTTTTAAAATTACCGGCGGGATTCTAGTTTTTTATGTGGGTTTTGAAATGCTTCAATCAAAAAAATCAAGTGTGAAACATTTAAAAGAAACCACCATAGATGAAAATATTGCCGTATCTCCCATAGCAATTCCAATTTTAGCGGGACCGGGTACCATTGTAACTGCTATGAATTTTGTTTCTAAAGGTGATTTCATTCATATTGGTATCGTTATTCTTGTTTTTGCATTTATGTGTTTCCTGACGTATATAGCTTTTAGTTTGAGTGATGTTATTATTAAAAAAGTAGGGAATAATATTATTACAGTAATTGGAAAAATAATGGGATTAATTATTGCCATTATTGGTACAGCTATGATAATAGAGGGTATTAAAGCAGCTTTCTCCATTTAATAAAATATAATATTTATATCAAGATCAGAACAATTTAGATCGGTGAAAAGAGGCAATGACCATAGGAATTTGTGAAATGATTAGCGTGGCTGACCAAAGCGGACGACAGGTAGACAATAATTAATGTAATTGCATTTTATTATTTATAGATTTGAGTTAAATATTAAAGCTATTGTATATACAAAATACGGTTCACCTGATATTCTTGAATTGAACGAATTAGGAAAACCCACTCCAAAAGAAAATGAAGTTTTAATACAAATTTGTGCTGCTTCAGTTAATCCACTTGACTGGCATTTTATTAGAGGCTCGCCGTTCATTCTTAGAATAATGACCGGACTATTTAAACCAAGGATAACAAGATTGGGGCGAGATGTTGCCGGTAGGGTTGACTCAGTTGGAAGAAACGTAACTCTGTTCAAAAGAGGAGACGAAGTATTCGGATCTTGTACCGGAGCTTTTGCAGAGTATGTATGTGCTTCTGATTTGAAATTGGTTCTGAAGCCAGATAATGTGACTTTTGAACAAGCTGCTACTTTAAACGTGGCAGGATTAACCGCATTGCAGAGTCTACGCGATAAAGGGCAGATTAAAAAAGGTCAAAAAGTTTTAATTAATGGTGCTTCGGGTGGTGTAGGAACATTTGCTGTTCAGGTTGCCAAAGTGTTTAACACAGAAGTTACCGGTGTATGCAGTACAAACAATATTGAGATGGTCAGATCAATTGGAGCTGATCATGTTATAGATTATACAAAAGAAGATGTTACCAAAACAGGGGAACATTACGATATTTTCTTAGACTGTTATGCGAATCGCTCGTTGTTTGCATGCAAACGTGTCTTGAAGACCGGAGGAATATACATTCCAGTTGGAGGACCCAGCAATTCGCTAATAGGCATTTTGATCAGTTCAATCAAAGGAATGCTCTTGACCCGATTAGTTAGTCAGAAATTCGTCAATTTTCTTACAAAAATAAACAAGGAGGACTTGACTTTTATGGGTGAACTCGTAGCATCAGAAAAAGTAAAAGCGATCATCGGCAAGCGATATAGTTTAAGTGAAACCTCTGAGGCTATTCGCTTTATTGAAGAAGGTCATGCTAAAGGGAAAGTAATAATTTCCATAGAACATTTAAACAAAACCTAACATCTTTAATAACTTAAGTTACGCAAGATGAACATTCTTTAACATCCATTCGATATTTCTAACGGGTTCTGTTGTAATCTTGATATAATGTTCCGGTAACTATTACCCTTCAGACTCAAATATTTGAGTTTATAATTGGCTAACCGTACGAGAAATTGTACATTTAAAAAAAACACATACTTCGTTCGTTTTTCTAAATATTTTCAAATTCATCATAAATTGAATTTATAATAAGCCGTACACCATCCGCTCCTAAGTTTTATAGCTGATAACAAAGATCATAAAATCATTACTATCTTTTATCATCCCAGGCAGGATATCATAAAGTATCTGGCATTAAATTTGGCACTAGGCAGAAGGATAAAGTGGGAAATTCAGCGTTACGTATAATTAAAGTTGTCAGGTTAGTTTTTATTTAAATAATCAAGTAATTGATTGATAAATATTTTTTCAGCAACAAAATATAAGGCTGTTTAGTATGATAAAAAAAATAGTTCTATTAACTGAGGTCTGGATACTAACTTTTATTTTTTCAGCCGGCGGCGGTTATGCACAAAGCGGGTGGGTACAGACAGAGATTAATCCGGGAGGAGGATACAGTTTATGCGCAACTGGATCTGCAATATTTGCAGGGACACAACTGGGGGTTTATTCAACAACTGATAACGGCATGCCCTGGATTTCAAAAGGTCCGGCGGATCACTCTGCAAGCGATATTATTGAAAGTCATCAATATATTTTGGCATATACCGACAATGGTGTATACCGATCTCCGGATAACGGAGATACATGGCTGCCAACCAATGGATCGCCTTCGGTGTATGGGACAGGAGGAGTTATTGGTCCTCATCTTTTTGCAAAAAACAGCTCATATGTTTTTGTAATTGCGTGGGCATCGGGAATTTTCAGATCAAGTGATGACGGACAAAATTGGGAGCAAATATATGTAGGGCAGGATGGGTATGGATATCAAGATTATGCTGCAGCCGCAACTTGCATAACATCGGCTGGTGAAAATATTATTTTCGGCCGGGATTCGGATTATCCTTATGAAATTTACTCAACTTCCGATAACGGTGATACATGGACGGGCTCTAATATTTCCAGGAGCGACGGAAGGTTTGATCAGCTTTTATGTTTATACAATGATAACGGGAAACTATACGCGGGCGGGTTTATGGGGGTGTATTTAAGTACGGATATGGGGAAAAGCTGGTCATCCCAATACACCGATACTGTCGGAGCTCATGGTGAGTTATTAGGATTAGGTATATTCAGGGATATTATTTCATATGATCAAAAACTTATTGCTGCAGTAGATTTTAAGAGCATTCAAATTTCCAGTGATAACGGGAAAAGCTGGACAAGTTTTAATGACGGATTAATTTCCGATTGGACATTTGGAGCGCTCGCAATTAAGCAGCCGAACATTTGGGCTATTAGACAATATTTCGGAAATGTATACCGGCGTTCTTTAACAGAAGTAGTTACCAAAGTTGAACATATAGCTGACTTACCGGACAAATTTTCTCTTTCACAAAACTATCCTAATCCGTTCAATCCACTTACAACAATTGTATATGAAATTCCAGAACAGACGACTGTGATCCTGAAGGTTTTTGATATGTTAGGCAGGGAAAACAGAACCCTGGTTAATTCGATAAAGGCAGCTGGTTATCACGAAATTGAATTTGATGCATCTGATTTACCAAGTGGATTGTATGTTTATAAGATACAGGCTGGAAAATTCAACCAAGCGAAGAAGATGATGCTTGTGAAGTAAATTTTTTAAGAGGCTGAAATTTCTCAGCCCTCTTTTTTAATAATGAAATTAAAAACCGATCTAGTAAGAAATGCACACTAACATTATAAGGGATTCATGTTGAGGTTATAGAATATACCTTTCCGTGGAATATCATCCGTTATACATTAATGTGGGGATCATAGCTCATATTCTTCTGGGCTTTTTTCTTCAGCTATGACACATTATCATTTTTTGGTATCTGGCAGATTATGAATTTTGGGAAGAGAAATGAACATACTGTATCCGGCACAATCAAAAAAAGGGATATGTTTAGATTTGTATACCAGAGCAAAATCGGAACAGCAGTGAAAACAAATGGAATCAGATAGGCAATAATAATAATAATAGTATGACCCTCACGACGATTCAACCACGCATTTGCCATCCCTCCGGCAAAAGAGAGAATCAATGCAATAATAGGAAGACGCAAAAAGGCTTTAATTGAAAAGATTGAATTTCATTTGAAGTAGGAAAAGAATATTTTGTACGTTTTGAACTAAGAGGAGAATATCCAAATTTAAGGGGTTGAAGGGAATTTTGTAAACCCCACCCTAACCCTCCCCTTTTAGGAAACCACACCCTAACCCTCCCCTTTTAAGAAACCCCACCCTAACCCTCCCCTTTGGTAAAGGGGAGGGAAAGGTGAATATCACTGTTTACTCTTCTTAAATAAACTTATCATAAGTTCTTATTTTTTGACATTTATTGATATCATCTTTATTTTTCTAGAACTATATATTTGACCGGGAAAAATAACAGCGGTAAAAGTGCTGTGGGTAAGGCGCTGCAGTTTGTTAATAAAAATGTTATTGAAAACTCCCACAATACTAAAACCAATTTTCAAATTGATAAGAACACTTATCTGGGAACTTACTCTGATGTTATATATAACCACGATGAAAACAGATCCATATTATTTGACTTTCACTTTCATTCCACATATGAAGAATATTTCACTTATTATGATAAGGATCCATTAGGAAGATTGTTCCTAAATCATAAAGAAGAAAAAGATCCAATTGAACAATTGAATAGGGAAGGTGAGATAAAAGATATCTTGAATTCAGGGGGAGGCTTTCGCCGGGATCTGTAAAAAAGGATAAAAACCTACTGGCCAGAACCTGATTCCTAATACATTTACCAATCCTTTTTCCGCAAAATACGTGTTGTATTTTCTGCCTCCTATAATATGAGCATGGGATATATTCGTAAAGTCTTCATCATTCATTTTGATACCATATTCGGCATCGAACATGAATAGGATATAAACAGATCCATCCTGAATAATTTTTGCAGTTAGTTCGATGGGATTTTTACTTTTCGAAATCCAGTAATATTCGATATATTTTTTAAGACTTTTTTGAGGCAGTATTTTCTTGAACGATAGGATGAAATCATCTTTCCTGTTGTCAATCATCATGTCGTTTATAATTACAAACCGTTTATACTTATCAGTTTTATTCCGAATCATTATTGTTCTCTTTTATATCAGATCAATATCAATTTTATACAGTCTTTTCATTCAAAAATTAATTACTTAAACAAATTATTTAATTGCATTTATTTTTCAATGTGAGGATAGATACAATATTAAATTGCCGTTGGATTTAGAGCCTCTAGTGAATATCATTAACCAACGGTTTTAACTGAGGGAAAATGAAGCAAAAACAAACTTTTATAAACCGTTTTAACGGTTTTTATACATTTTCACACAGCCTCTTTCAACGGGGATTTATCCAGCAGATGCAAAAGTCTGTAAATCCCAGCCTCTTTAATATTTTGAACACTGAAGGTGTGATATTATTATAGAAAATACGTAATAGCACCAATGTTCTAATCCCGAAGGGGTGAAATAAATGAGACAAAGGTTAAGTCCACACTCTTAGAGCTAGTCTGTATATCATTAACCAATGGATTTATCCATTGGTAAGAAAAAAATTAAATTCATCCCCCCAAATTTATCTACCGAAGGTAGATTTATTTACCGAAGACAGATTTATCTACAGAAGATAGAAGGTATTAAAACAATCTCTTCATCCAACTGTTTTCAAAACTGATATCTCAATAAATGTATCATATTTCGAAAGGCAGGAAACATAAACATGATTTTATAAATAAGGCGAAATTTAAATGAGAGTTTATCTATATATTTCCAATAAAACATCTGTTACAATTTTGATACTTAATGTTACAATTCAGGTAGAATATCAAAAATTATCACAGGATATTAACACCGGCTAAATTAAAACTAGTTAGAAAACATTAATATATGGAGGTCATTCATGAAAGCGGGCATCTCTCTTTCAAAAAGTGTGTTGGTAAAGTTAATTAGTTCTTTTTATCCGAATCCGGATGATCCGGGTAATCCTCATAATCCATTTGGACCTTACGGACCTATAGGCCCTGTTATAGATAAATGGCTATGGGTTTTGCTTAACCCCCAGCCATTACCCCCCGGACCGGATCCTTATCGCTTAGGTTCACAACCCGATCCATGGAGAATTGCAGGAATAGCAGATTCTATCGTTAATACAATAACTTCGACTTATAGTTTTGCCGGACTTCTAAGTGAAGGGGATAACCAGTCAATACTATCTAAGATCGGCAAACAGGTAAATAGATTAATAGACGATTATTGCGGTACCCCTCCCCACATTCCTCCCAGACCATGGCCTCAATTTGATGCAGCTAAATTTAGACCGGTAGATTACCTAATATTTGGCGCAAGGTTCCAACAAGCCGGCGAATCATTTGAAAACGATCAAATACAGGGTATTTTATTTAATGCTGCAGATAAATTCTTTGAAACCGGTTTGAAGAAACTCGAAAACGGATGATTCGTTTTTAATTTTACCAATACCATCTATAGGAAGGATGGTATTGGTTATTAATTTCTAACAGTGTCTCATGTAGAAAATCCCACTTACCAACATCTATTTTGATAATTATGTCACTCATTTATTGCCCCGTTTAATTGATATTTAATCTGCATTTTCTTCTCTACCCTTCCTCCTAGCTACATCCAAGTTACCTCCAAGTTAACACCACCTTGAAAATTCATCAAAATTCTTTATTAAACATCCAAATAATTCTATAGCGAATGCCAAAATGGGCAGACTCAAAACCCTTTCCAAAACTTTTTCGACAGCAATACAACATCATCCATTCAATCATTCATCTATTCAATCATTATTTAACAAAAAAGGCGACCCTTTTTAAGAATCGCCTTACTAAATCATTTATCCGTATGATCTCTTAATACATACCGCCCATATCACCCATACCGCCACCGCCTGGCATTTGAGGCATTGCAGATTCTTTTTCTTTCTTCTCATATACAACCGCTTCGGTTGTTATTAATAGAGACGCCACAGATGCTGCATTTTCCAGTGCAGTTCTAGTAACTTTTGTCGGGTCAATAACTCCCGATTTTATCAAGTTTTCATACGTTTCTGTTGCTGCATTAAATCCGAAATCATCTTTCCCTTCTTTAACTTTCTGAAGTACAACAGAACCATCTATACCTGCATTGTTGACTATCTGTCTTAAAGGTTCTTCAAGAGCTTTCTGAATAATCTTAACTCCTGTTTTTTGATCTATGTTATCCCCTTGAATTTTCTCCAGACCGGCAATTGCTCTTATAAATGCAACACCGCCGCCGGCAATAATTCCTTCTTCAACTGCTGCACGGGTAGCGTGTAATGCATCTTCAACGCGTGCTTTCTTTTCTTTCATTTCAACTTCGGTTGATGCTCCTATCTTTAATACTGCAACTCCGCCCGATAGTTTTGCCAATCTTTCCTGAAGTTTTTCTTTATCATAATCTGAAGTGGTTTTATCAATCTGTGCCTTTATCTCGATTAATCCTTTTCTTTATATCATCAGTTTTTCCGGCACCTTCAATAATTGTTGAATTATCCTTGTCGATTGTTACTTTTTTTGCACTGCCAAGATAAGATATGGTAGTATTTTCTAATTTGAATCCCCTCTCTTCCGAAATAACTGTTCCATTTGTTAAAACAGCAATGTCTTCGAGCATTGCTTTCCTTCTATCACCAAATCCGGGAGCTTTAACTGCTGCAATTTTTAATGTCCCTCTTAATTTATTAACCACTAATGTAGCAAGAGCTTCACCTTCAAGATCTTCGGCAATAATCAGCAAGGATTTACCTTGCTGCGCAACTTTTTCCAAAACCGGAAGAAGTTCTTTCATTGCAGAAATCTTTTTATCATGGATTAAGATATAAGGATCTTCAAGAATAGCTTCCATACTTTCCGCATTGGTAACAAAGTAAGGTGATAAATACCCTCTGTCGAACTGCATTCCTTCAACAATATCAAGTGAAGTTTCGGTTCCCTTTGCTTCTTCAACGGTAATAACTCCATCCTTACCAACTTTTTCCATTGCATCGGCAATCAAATCACCGATAGACTTATCATTGTTGGCCGAGATAGAACCTACCTGCGCAATTTCATTTCTTCCTTCAACATCGCGGCTAATGGATTTCAAATACTCCACAACACTATTAACTGCAAGGTCAATTCCTCTTTTTAAATCCATCGGATTTGCTCCGGCAGTAACATTCTTTAAACCTTCACGGTAAATTGCCTGTGCTAAAATCGTAGCAGTTGTAGTTCCATCGCCTGCAACATCACTTGTTTTTGATGCAACCTCCCGTACCATCTGTGCACCCATATTTTCAGTTGGGTCTTCAAGTTCTATTTCTTTTGCTACCGAGACACCATCTTTTGTTACCGTAGGTGCACCAAATTTCTTCTCAAGGATTACATTGCGCCCTTTTGGTCCTAACGTAACTTTTACTGCATTTGCCAGTTTATCAACGCCCCTTTTAAGCTTGGTGCGGGCTTCATTTTCATATTCAATTAATTTTGATGACATTTTATAAATTCTCCTTCAATTATTATTTTCAAATTTTATTTGCTAACTATAGCAAAAATGTCGCTTTCGCGCATAATTAGATATTCCTCACCCTCAATTATTACTTCCGTTCCGCTGTATTTACCATACAAAACCTTATCCCCTTCTTTTACTTCCAATTTAACCAGTTTTCCATCATCTGTAATTTTTCCAGGTCCTACGGCTACAATGGTTCCTTCGATAGGTTTTTCTTTTGCAGTATCGGGAAGAATAATTCCGCCTTTGGTTTTTTCTTCTGCTTCCATTGGTTTGACAATAACTCTATCTGCCAATGGTCTTAAATCAACTTTAGCCATTTCTCAACCTCCAATAAAATATATTTAACATATTAGCACTCTTTTAGTTAGAGTGCTAATATACTACTAAATAATTGATTAACCTAAATTATTTTTTGTTTATTTAAAGGACGGATATATTCCTTGATAGGAAGTTATTTCCACACACCTTCAATTAGCTTATATTAGTATATTTATTTAAATACAATGAGGAAATATATGAAAGATGATTTCTATACTCTTACATCATGGAAGATCAAAGACAATAAACAGGAAGAGTTTCTCTATATCTGGGAAAAAGATTTTGCTGCAGCTTTTATAAAGCTGAATCCATATTCTAAAGTTACCTTGATTCAGAGTCTTGAAAATCCAAATATTTACTATTCTTTTGGTCCATGGTTAAATTTAGAGCAAATGCAGTCATCACGTGCAAGTGATGCTTATCGTTCGGTAATTTCTAAACTCGTTTCTTTATGCGATGAAGCTAGACCCGGTTCATTCAAGAATATTTTTTCCATTTCCGGAAGCAAATAGTTTTTTTCCATTACACATTCTCAAATTTCTTAAAAAGACCTTGATATCTCCAATCATCAGGGATTAGTTCCATTTTCATCCTTTTGGCCGATTTACTCATAATACTTTTCTTCATATAATAATTACATCTATTAATCATATTAATATTGATGAAAGAAATATATCGCTGTGAAAAAGGCATAGAGTATAAGCTGTAATTATCTTTTTTTCAAATTTTTGAGAATGCAGGTATCAAAAAAAGTAGTTCTTTAGTATTAATCCCTTTTCTATCCATTAGAACCATTTTTAATTTAATCCATTATACATACTTTTTACAAATATAAACTTTTGAAAAACTATAGGACATTTAATTGATAAACTTCCTATAATTTATTTTAATTAAAGAAAGTCACATAGGTATTGAAAATGAATCGCAGACTTCAAGTAGGAATTATAGATCTTGTATCAAAAAAACCGAACAAAAAGTTGTTCGCAAGGATAATGAATGCAAACTTTGCAAGCATAATGCCTCAGGTAATAGGGGTATGGTGTGAAGAAGAGGGGCATAATGTAACATATATTTGCTATACAGGCAAAGAGGATCTTTTAAATGAACTTCCGCAAAATGCGGATATAATTTTTATCTGCGCATTTACCGAATCTGCATTAACAGCATATGCTTTAAGTAATTTACTGCGATCTCGGGGTGCTGTAACAGTATTAGGCGGACCGCATGCGCGCTGCTATCCCGAAGATGCACTCAATTATTTCGATTATGTTGCAGGGTTTACCGATAAAAATATTATTCATGAGATTCTGCATGATTGTTCACCACACCGCCCGGAAGGTTTGTATCTTGATGCTCATAAACAACCTATTTCTCTTCCGGGAGTAAAGGAGCGATGGAAATTTATTGAACCCACTCTCAGGAAAGCACCTCTTATTAAATTAGTTCCCATGTTAGGAAGTCTAGGCTGCCCTTATACCTGCAGCTTCTGCATTGATTCAACAGTAGCTTATCAGCCCTTGGATTTTAATACCATGAAAGAAGATCTCTCTTTTCTTCTTACTAAGTACAAACGTCCTCTTGTAGGATGGCATGATCCGAATTTTGGAATCCGGTTTAACGAATATATGGATGCAATAGAGGAAGTTGTACCGGAAAATAGTATAGACTTTATCGCCGAAAGCAGTTTATCACTACTATCTGAACAGCATGTTAAACGGCTCAAACGTAACGGCTTCGGTGCAATGCTGCCAGGGATAGAATCATGGTTTGATCTTGGAAATAAATCGAAAACCGGAAGTACTACCGGCATCGAGAAGGTTAAACATATTGCAGAACAGGTTAATATGATCTTACGGTATATCCCTTATGTCCAGGCCAATTTTGTTTTGGGGCTTGATGCAGATAAAGGCGAAGAACCCTTTGAGCTTACAAAAAAATTTGTAGATATGACTCCTGGTGCTTTTCCCGGCTATTCGTTATTATCTGCTTTTGGACAGGCCGCACCCCTTAACCTGGAATATCAAAAACTTAATAGAGTAATACCCTTCCCTTTTCATTTCCTGGATAATAATCACGCTATGAATGTCAAACCAATGAATTATTCATGGACTGAGTTCTATTCTCATATTATCGGACTCGGTGAACATACATTCTCATGGACTGCAATTATAAAACGGCTCGCAGCTACAAAAGCATTCATTCCAAGATGGATGAATGTTGTACGCGCTATTTCGGAAGAAGGCTTCGGAAGGGTCGCCTACAACAAGAAAATATTATCCCTTCTGAATTCTGATATTAAATTCCGTGATTACTTCGAACAGGAGACGACTGAACTACCGCAATTCTATACGGATATTATTAAAGATGAGCTAGGTCCTTTATGGCACTGGCTTCCCGATGGAGCAATATTTCACGATCAAAATGCTTATTTAAAAACCACCACGGAACGTATTGCAGTATAAAAAATATTTATGAAGCTTGATTTTAGAATAAAGAAATATATTAAATATGTCGAACAGAGATTATTTACAGGAACATTTTTTAGGCTAAAGATTTTATTATGGAACTTACTATTTTTTTTAAGGGAGTCTTTATTGGCTTTGCTTTAGCCGTACCGATCGGACCTATAGGCATTATGTGTATACGAAAAACACTCACAGAGGGACGATTACGCGGCCTGATTATAGGTTTAGGCGCTGCAACTGCAGATTTGATTTATGGTTCTATTGCTGCATTCGGTCTTACTTTTATTTCAAATACACTTTTCAATCAGCGGATCTGGATTCGGTTGACTGGAGGATTACTTTTTCTTTTGATAGGAGTAAAAATATTTAGAACTTTTCCTGCTACTAAAATGCTTCATATCACCGGCAAAGGATTTATTAAAACATATTTTTCTACAGTTTTACTCACACTAACTAACCCGTTAACCATTTTTGCATTTGTTACGGTGTTTGCAGCACTTGGTTTGGGAAATACTGCAGGTTATCTTTCTACAGCTTTTCTTGTTGCAGGAGTTTTTACCGGCTCATGTTTATGGTTTTTGTCTCTTAATTCAGGTGCTATTTTTTTCAAAAAGAAACTGAACTTAGCAGGATTGCAATGGGTTAACAGAATTGCCGGTATTTTAATATTTATTTCCGGCGTTATTGCCATAGGAAGTCTGTTATAATGTATCAAAGGGAGTTTACAGCCGGAATTAGTGGTTCCTTTTTCATCCTTTTGCTTGATTGAATTCTCTATTTTCAATTTCTAATTTCTTTTTATGAAAAAAATTAAAGTGTTAATAATTGATGATAATAACCTCTTTCGCACCGGGATTATTTCCATGCTTGAAAAGCAGAAGGATATTGATATTATCCCCGAATCCGGAAGTAATAAATATACTATTGGCAGAATCAGAAAATTAAAACCGGATGTAATTCTTTTAGATTTAGGATTACGCAACCGTAATAGTTTATCTGTAGTAGAATCGGTTAAAAAAGATCTTCCTGCTGCAAAAATTATTGTAATGGATATATCTCCTGCTCAAGGAGATATAAATCAATTTATTAAGGCAGGTGCTTCCGGTTTTATTATAAAGGATGCTGCATTTACGGAACTCCTTAACACAATTCGTGCAGCAGCTCGAGGCACTTATGTACCTCCTCCAAATTTATCCGGCTCCCTCCTTTCAGAAATAGTAAATCTTGCAATAAAAGGAGGAAAATTAAATTTGAAAGATGCAGTTCGAATGTCTAAAAAAGAGCGGGAGGTTATTCGATTAATAGGGGATGGTTTTAACAACAATGAAATCGGAGAAAAGCTCCACATCTCAACTTTAAAGATTAATAGTCATATTAATGATATAATGAAAAAACTCTCAGTGTATACACGTATAGAAGGCATAGACCTTCATTCTCAAGTGGAACCTTAAAAAAGATTATGTTTATTCATCTGGAATTACCGACTTTTAAAGTATACCCTCGTAAATAATATCAAAAATCCCGGCCTAATAAATGATAATTATAACTTTGAAAAAATAAAAGAATTGATCTCATTAATTTCATCCTGACTAATTTTATGCCCCAAATTCTGATAAATTTTTAGAGAAAGGTTGGCATTCATTTGTTTTAGAATACCGGCAGTTGCCTGAACTCTTTCAAGAGGTACATGAGGATCGGGATCACTTGTTCCAATAAAAACCGGCGTCTGTTGAAAATCGCCTTTATAGTTTTCACGATAGATCTTATCTCCGATTAAAGCCCCTGTAAAAGCAGATATTCCGCCATATTTAACTGCATTGCGTGCTGCAAATTCAAGAGTAAGGCAGGCTCCCTGAGAAAATCCCAGAAAGAATATATTATCCGAACTTATATTCTGCTCATTCAGTTCTTTCACAATTATTGTTAATAGATCTAATGCAGAAGTAAGCCACGGTTCATTTTGCTCTGGAGGTGATAGAAATGAATAAGGATACCAACTTCTATTGATAGCCTGAGGAGCCATAACAGCAAAATCTTCAATAATTAAATAATGGGAAAGTGAAATAATATCATCAGCTGTAGAATTGCGGCCATGCAGCATGATTAAGACTTTTGAGGC
Organism: uncultured Ignavibacteriales bacterium; assembly: GCA_963742995.1. Lineage (GTDB taxonomy): Bacteria > Bacteroidota > Ignavibacteria > Ignavibacteriales > Ignavibacteriaceae > CAVQBP01. Next base: position 8,783 of record CAVUOL010000003.1, on the reverse strand, counting down.
TTCACTCACCGGTTTACCGGATGTTATAATATTTTTTGAATGCATATTATTTATTATTATTTATATTTGTCCAGGTTTATGTTTACAGGTTTAAGAAGATTTTGGATTTCATTTCTATGAATTTCATATTGAGGGGGAAGCTTCAATTCCTCTCCTAAATTTTGAAGCTCTTCATCTATTGCGAAACCAGGTTCTTCCGTTGCTATTTCGAACAGTACATTTCCCGGTTCCCTAAAATAAACTGATTTAAAGTACTGCCGGTCTATAACAGGCGTAGCGTTTAATCGGCTGTTTATAATTTTTCCCCTTACCTTCAATTGAGTTTCAGTATCAGGTGTACGAAAAGCGATATGATGTACCGTGCCTCCCCCGCCCAGTCCCCGAAGTGAATCGGGAGAACATAAAATATCAATGTAGCTTCCAGGTGTATCAGATGCCGCAAAACGAAATCGATTTCCTTTTTCGGCAATTAACTTATGATCCATCTGTTCGGTAAGTAACCCTGCAGTACGCTCATATCCTTCCTCCCAGATCTCGGCACTATAAAAACCTTTTATTGAATGCTCAAGTGGAATATGACCGTAAGTAAATCCGTTCCGGGAATCTTTATCATTAAAAACCAATTCCAATCCTAACCCATCCGGATCTTCAAAATAAAGAACTACTTCATTTTCAAATCTTTCCTGGAATTCTTTATAATTAATATTGAAACGCTTTAAACGGTTTTCCCAATAACCGGTGGAAGATAAAGGAACAGAGAAAGTAGTTATATTAAGCATTCCTTTGCCGTGTCTTCCTTTTGCTATTCCCATATAAGGAAAGAAAGTAAGGATTGTTCCGGGTTCACCTGATTCATTACCATAATAAAAATGGTAAACTTCCGGCGCATCAAAATTTACTGTTTTTTTTACGAGACGGAGTCCAAGAATACCGGTATAAAAATCAATATTATCCTGAGGGTTGTTTGCTAATGCTGTAATATGATGGATTCCACTAATAAGTTTTGTCATCTTCTCCTCATAAAAAAATAAATCTAGTCAGCCCGGTAAATATTGATATTTTGTTATTTCTTACACATAGAATTATTAAGAAAAATTCAATATTCTGCAAATGCATCATGGGGATAACAATATAACCACCTTTCTACAGGTTCAGCCGAAGCGATAACCGGATGACCGGTTGAATGTGCATGTTTTGATGCATGACGATTTGGTGAATTATCACAACATAAAGTTACACCACACTGCTGGCAGATTCGCAAATGCATCCATGTAGAGCCTGTTTTTATGCATTCTTCACATACATATTTTTTAGAATGTTTTACATCCTTAATATTTCCAATATGTGAACAGGGTGCATCATCTAAAAGCATAATAGTATCCTTAATTCAATTAAATTATCTGAACAGTAATCTAAATGTATGAAAAAAAAATATATTTATAGTTGAGCTATTAGTTATTTGATTCCGAATCTTTGAAATTCCTTATCAATTTTCTAAGAACAGAATTTATATAACTATCTCTTTGAGGTTTTATATTCCTGTTAGCTAAGACCTCAAGTTTATTACTATTTCCTATCTGTTTTACATGTTTGGATGTATATATATTTTTTACAAACTCCATTTTATCTTTATATGTATTAAAAGAAAGTGAAATACTATCTCCGCTGTCTCTGTGAATTATCTTAAGAATATTATCTTCATTAACTTCTTCAATATCCCATTTACTTGAGAAAATCGAATAATTTACTGCGGCTTTCGGCAAAGGTATTCCATAAAAAGGATCAATATAAATTTTATTAGCATATTGACTGATTGAAATTTGGCTTTTTAAATTGCTTTCAAAAGAAGACATATTCACCTCGATGTTTCTTAATATTATAGTTTTATTATCGGAAGAAGAATTAGCAAATTTCAAAAAATGCAATAAACGGTTCCCATAAGAAATAAACGGCAGCTATAAAAAATAAGCTGTTACTTTTAAGTTCCTAAACCGGCAAAAGCTGAACCCATTTGTTATGCTCTATATTGCTTTATCCCTAAGCCTTCAGCAATTTAACAATAAAGCAATGAAACAATTTCTTTCCTCAGCAGAATAAGTCTAAGGAAATAGAATTTATTAAATATTCAGTAATTTTGATTTAAATAATTCAGGAGGATTTGTGAAAAGATCTATGACTACAACAACATTTACACTTGAAGGTTATAAAATAACCTCTAATCTCGGTCTTGTAAGGGGAATAACAGTTCGTTCCCGTTCAATATTCGGAACTATTGGAGGTTCTTTACAAACTCTAATCGGGGGTAATATCACTTTATTTACCGAATTATGTGAAAAAACACGTGAAGAAGCTTTTGAAATGATGATAAGGCATGCGGAAGACATGGGAGCGAATGCTGTAATAGGTGTAAGGTATGATGCAAATGAAGTTATGAACGGAGTTACCGAAGTTCTATGTTATGGGACAGCAGTCTTGGTCGAATAATTTTTATTTATATATATTATAACTGAAAGCTGAATCCGTCGTTTACTAATTTATTATAACTTTTCTTATCAAACCTATATAGATAAGCGGCACGGCGAAGATTGTCTTTTTCCTTTTCATCAAGTTTTATTAATAAATTCATTTTTAATAACTTTTTCCTAAAATTCCTCTTATCCAGTTTTATTCCAAGGATAGATTCGTATAATATTTGTAATTTTGGAAGGGTAAACTTCTTTGGTAGAAGTTCAAATCCAACAGGATGATACCTTACTTTCTCTCTTAATCTCTTTAATGCTTCCGATACTATTTTGTTATGATCAAATGGAAGCTGATTTATCTCCGAAAGCCGGAACCATTTTACTTCACTAGTATCAATCCCGGGACTAAGACTATATTTATCGGGACTTACTAATGCATAGTACCCGATAGTAAAAACCCTTCCTTCGGGATACCTATTAACTTCCCCGAAAACCGAAAGCTGCTCCATAAAGATATCTGTTACACCTGAAGTTTCTTTTAATATCCTTTCCGCTGCATGATCCATTTCTTCATCTTTTAAGATAAATCCTCCTGGTAATGCCCATTCCCCCATTGAAGGTTCAATAGCTCTTTTTACAAGGAGTATCTCCAGAACTCCGCCTTCAAATCCAAAAATAACGCAGTCAATGGATATATTGGATATAACTTTATCTAATTGATGGGACAAATATTTTCCGTACTATTTCGTTTTAATATGTTTGAATTTCTTAAAAATTCCTTCTAAAATTAAATATTTCGACAATTATTTCAAAAAAATATCTTTAATTTAATTATCTTATTGCATATTTTTAGAAATAAGTGTAATTTTTACACCTATTATTCACTTAACTTGAGGAAGTAAATTGTTTTCTTTAGGGTATGATATAGGCAGTTCATCAATTAAGGCTGCTTTATTCGATATTGAACTCGGCAGAGAAAAGGGGCACAGCACATTCCCAAAAGATGAAATGAAAATCATTTCTAATTTTTCAGGCTGGGCTGAGCAGGATCCTGAAAATTGGTGGGAATCTGTTATTTCAGCTACAAAGGAATTACTATCCGGGACAAAAGTCAATCCAGGGGATATCAAAGCAATCGGAATTTCCTATCAGATGCATGGACTGGTTTTAGTAGATAAAAATCAAAATGTTTTAAGACCTTCAATTATATGGTGCGACAGTAGGGCTGTGAAAATTGGAAATAAGGCTTTCAATGAGATCGGAAAGGACAAATGCCTAAAATCTCTCTTAAATTCTCCGGGTAATTTTACAGCATCCAAACTTCGATGGGTATTTGAAAATGAACCTGAAATCTTTAATAAGGTGCATAAGTTCATGCTTCCAGGTGATTATATTGCTATGAGGCTGACGGGAGATATTACTACCTCTACAACCGGTCTATCCGAAGGGATTCTCTGGAATTTTGAAAAGGATGAACCTGCAGATTTTTTAATGGATAACTACGGAATATCTAAAGATCTGCTTCCTAAAATTGTTCCGGGTTTTGGAGAACAATGCCGCCTTTCAAAGAAAGCTTCCGAGCAAACCGGATTACCGGAAGGCATTCCGGTTACATATAGAGCCGGGGATCAGCCAAATAATGCATTCTCTCTTAATGTTTTGCGCCCGAATGAAATTGCCTCAACCGCAGGTACATCAGGTGTAATTTATGGAGTGAGTGAACAAATCAAATATGACCCTGAAGGAAGAGTAAATACATTTATTCATGTAAACCATACAAAGGATTCCAAAAGACTCGGCATTCTATTATGTATTAACGGCACGGGTATATCTTATAACTGGATCCGTAAAGTGCTGTTTAAGTCTTCAATTGGTTATGATGAACTGACTAGCATAGCCGAATCGGCTAATATCGGCTCTGATGGATTGATATTTCTTCCTTTTGGAAACGGTGCCGAGAGAATGCTTTATAATCGTGAATTAGGAGCCTCTTTTGAAGGAATCAATTTTAATATACATGATCAAAACCAGATGGTAAGAGCGGTTCTTGAGGGAGTTGCATTTTCATTTTATTATGGAGTAAAAATCTTAAATGAACTTGCTGTAAATCCTAAGGTAATAAGGGCAGGCTTGGCCAATATGTATCTAAGTAAAACATTCAGAAACACTCTTGCTACTTTAATCGGGGCTGAAATTCAACTTTATAACACCGATGGAGCTTTGGGTGCTGCAAGAGCTGCTGCTTTCGGTGCCGGTTTCTATTCTTCTTTTGATGATGCATTTAAAGACCTGGAATGCTTATCGACAGTTGAACCGGATATAAAATATGAAACCGAATATAGATCTGCTTATGAAAAATGGAACATCGAACTAACTAAAAAACTTAAAATACAGGAATAAAAATATGAGTCTAAAATTAACATTAGGGAAAAAAGAATATTTCCAGGGTATCAATCAAATTAAATTCGAGGGGAAAGAATCTAAAAACCCTCTAGCCTTCAAATGGTATGATCCGGAAAGAGTAGTTGCCGGTAAAAAGATGGCAGATCATTTTAGATTCGCAACTGCTTACTGGCATTCATTCGGCAATACAGGAGGAGATCCTTTCGGACCAGGGACAAAAGATTTTGTATGGAATAAACCTAAGGATGCAGTTGAAAAAGCTAAAGCAAAAATGGATGCTGCTTTCGAATTTATAACTAAACTCGGGACACCATTTTATTGTTTTCATGATTTTGATATTGTTGATGAAGGTTCATCTATCGCCGAATCAGATAAACGTATTGAGACTATAGTGGAATATGCTAAAGAAAAACAGGAAGCATCTGGCGTAAAGCTGCTCTGGGGAACATCAAATCTTTTTTCAAATAAAAGATATATGAATGGTGCCGCTACTAACCCGGATTTCAACGTTATTGCTTACGGAGGAACTCAGGTAAAACGAACTCTTGATGCTACTATCAAGCTTGGCGGAGAAAATTATGTTTTTTGGGGAGGACGCGAAGGGTATTTCTCTCTTCTTAATACAGATATGAAAAGAGAAAAAAGTCATCTTGCTACTTTCTTAAAGATGGCTAGAGACTACGGCAGAAAACAAGGATTTAAAGGTACGTTTTTAATTGAACCGAAACCAATGGAGCCCACTAAACACCAATATGATTATGACACGGAAACGGTTATCGGATTTTTATATCAAAACGGATTAACTGATGATTTTAAGCTAAATATTGAAGTGAATCATGCTACTCTTGCTGGTCATACATTCCAGCATGAACTTCAAGCTGCTGCTGATGCCGGATTACTTGGTAGCATTGATGCTAATCGGGGAGATTATCAAAATGGATGGGATACAGATCAGTTTCCCGTTAATATTTATGAAACAGTTGAAGCAATGCTGGTAATTCTACAGTCAGGAGGTCTTAAAACCGGAGGAGTAAATTTTGACGCCAAAACACGAAGAAGCTCCACCGACCCGGATGATATTTTTATCGCTCATATTTCCGGAATGGATACTTTTGCAAGAGCATTAATTATTGCTGATAAAATCCTAACTGATTCCGATTATTTAGCACTAAGAAAAAACAGGTACTCCTCATTTGACACTGGTGCCGGTGCTGATTTTGAAAACGGGAAACTAACTCTGGATGATTTGAGAAAGCATACTGAAAATAACGGCGAACCTGTTCAAACAAGCGGGAAACAGGAACTATATGAATCAATAATTAATAATTACTTATAAGCTTTTTTAATATTTAATCCGCATGATGAAACCTCCTGGGTTTTTAAAACCCCGGAGGTTTCTTACTATTAACCCACTCATTAATTTTTCCATTAAACTATGTGTTATTAATCATAAATAATAATGTGAGCGATTTAACTAATAGGAAGTTAAATAAAAAAATATAAATTGATATATAGTATTATTTAAATACTTCTAAGTTACAATAATCATAACTGAATAAATCAAATATGGATATGGATTATTAGGGGAAATAACATAATAATCAAATAATTATTGAAGGGATAATAGATATGAACGATGTAATGGACACAAAAGAATTGCTGCGGCTTGTTCCTATTTTTTCTGATCTGGACGAGGACACTCTATCAAAACTGTCGAATATTGGTTCACAAAAATCTTATCCAAAAGAATCTCTAATACTTACAGAAAATGATTCCGGAACTGCACTTTATATTATAATTGAAGGTAAAGTAAAAATTTCCAGGCGCAGTTCAGATGGAAAAGAAGTTATACTATCCGTACTTGGTGATTCGGACTTTTTTGGTGAAATGTCTGTTATTGATGGGCAGGCACGATCGGCAAATGTGTCTGCTATGGAAGATTCTGTACTATTAATTATTCAGAGAAGTGAATTCCTTGATCTCCTTCACTCACGCCCTGAAGTTGCAATTGCTTTGCTGCAGGAACTGACTCAGCGTTTAAGAGTTGCCGATATTAAGATCAAAGCTCTTTCATTAAAAGATTCTGACGGGAAGGTTGCTACTGTTATTCTGCAGCTTGCAGAAGATATGGGAATGATTAAAAACGGTATTGTCGAAATTGAAAAACTTCCATTTCAGCATGACCTAGCTAATATGGCAGGTACTTCAAGAGAAACTATTTCAAGAACTCTTAGTTCCTTTGAAAAAAAAGGTTTAATTGAACACGAAGGTTCCAGCTTAAGAATATTGGATTATAATAAATTTAAGGAAACCTTCGCATAAATCAATCACGGAGATTTATTGTCCTGTATTATTCTTTTTTAAGAATCAACGGAAAATCATTACCTGATTGATTCCAGTTTCCGGAAATAATTGTGCTGCTTAGATTTAATGTACCATTAAAATTTACACCTGCAGCATTAAGTTTAAAGAACAATAAATCTCCGTCTATTTTTACTTCAGAAACGGGTATATCTTTTACCCCTTGATCAGGGCTCTCCATTACCGCATTTATAACTCCATCCTTTTCATTTATATGGAGAACAACTTTCATTTTCATTCCCATTTGGGTTAAGATTCCCGACCAGGTACCTAAGAATATAGAATCAGCTTCCGAATAAGAATTATCCGTAACCTGAACATCAGAATTCCATTTTCTTTTATATAGAGCTTCAATAAAAAACTCTTTTGCTTTTTCCCCTAATTTTTTTTCCACCTCATTCAGAAATATCTCTGTTGTTGCACCTTTAGATTCTTTAAAACGATCATATAGATATTTATAAAAGCGGTTCATATTTTCATTCCCAAACTTATCTCTTGCTTCATTAAATATAAGAACAGGCTTTGCATACCTGTTTACTTCACGGTCCTGTGAATTATTTTCTGTTTCTGCAATAGTAGTATTGGTCATACTATTCTTTGCATGATCCATATATTCATTAAGGAGCTGATCCGCAAATTCCTTCCCCATTATATCCTCAGATGCTAAAAAAGCGGAGTATTCAGCTAACCCTTCATTAATCCAATCATCAGGTGTACTTGTATTAGCCATATTCCACCAGTAATGAGCAATTTCATGAGTGGTATACCTGAAATCCCTCTCGAAACCAAATTTCTGTCCACGCCCCCACAGCGCATTCTCTTCAGAAACTATTATAAATGGAGTTCTTACATATCCCCATGCAGGACGGGGTGAATATCCAACCCTTACTAATTCATTTGATTCGGGAGTGCCTAATAATCTAGTAAGCCAGTCCATGGATTTTAATAAGCTGCTTTTCATAGAATCGATATATGTTTCAGGCAGTTTGCTATAATAGATCTCTATTGTATTACCGTTATCATTTATCACTGATTTTTTTAAATCAGGTGCGGCAAGTATTACAATGTCGCTGCATACTCCGTAAGATTCCCATTCCATTAATTTCCTATCACCATCTGTTTCTTCTTTCTTCAAATAACCATTGGTTAAAGAAACAAAATTTGAAGGTAGATTAATATCCATTTTATAACTAAACGATCCTCTATGCTTTAACTTTGGATACCAACTTACATAAGAAGCCAGCTCAATCAATTCCGGCTTTATCATATTTACAATTCGAACGATTGGTTGAAAAGATTCCCCTTTTATCTTGCCTGAATATTCTATAGTAACATTCTTTGGAATTGATGAGACTATTGCATATTCAGACGTGTTTGGTGCCTTACCGGAATCACTTTTATTGAACGAAATATTTTTCCCGTCAGCAATGATACGCTGTATCTCCATATCTTTATTTAAAGTAAAAATGGAATCGGAAGGGTTCATGATTTCAGTTTTACATTTCAATAACCCGGCTGCAGGATCTATCCGGACTTTAATATGATAAGATGGATGCT
>CAVUOL010000002.1:0-30390 GCA_963742995.1 uncultured Ignavibacteriales bacterium | reverse complement strand
ATATTAGGTACAGCCAGACATTATATTCGCAATAGCAGTACTTTAAGAAAAAAATATTCAAAAGAAACAATTGAGAATGCCTTAAAAGCAATAGAAACTTATAATATTATTCCCGATGAATATTTAGATGAAAATAAGTTAATTGAATTGTCACAGATAGATGGAATCGATTCCGGTGAGCAAATTTTATTTTCAATCAATATTCCCGATAGAGACTATTTAATTCTAACCGGTGATAAGAGAGCTCTAAGAGAACTCTCAATCCATTCAAAAAATATTAGCGATTCTCATAAGAGGAAAATAATTTGTCTCGAACACTTATTTATAAAACTATTAAAATCTTTTCCATTTGAAGATTTAGCACAAAAAATAAAGACAGCAAATTTTTGTGGGGATTTGGTAATAAAATTCTGTTTTAATCAAGATAATCTAACAATTGACAAAGTAATAGAAGGCTTAAATAGTTACTTTCTAAACCTTAAATCTGAAACCGGTTCATTGCTTCACCCGGAATAACAAATTAATGTAGATATTATCATGGAATATTTTGGAAATAAAGAAATACTAAAAAATTATAAAATCGGATTTCTCTGTTCTCGAAAAGTACCGGCAGGTATTATACTTAAAACCTATGATTGGGCGATAAAACAAAGAGATGAAGGGAAGTGTATAATTTCCGGTTTTCATTCAAAAATTGAACAGGATGTATTTGATATCTTGCTTAAAGGTAAACAGCCAATCATTATGGTATCTAGCGCGCAGCTCTAAAAAAAAGATGGTCCAAAGAAATACTAGAAGCAGTTAACAAAAACCGCTTATTAATTATTTCACCATTCAAGCAGCAAATAAAAAGGATAACCACCGATAAATGCAAACAAACGGAATAAGATAATTTTAGACCTCGCGGATCAGATTATTATTCCTTTTACAAACTCTAATGGTAACCTCTCTAAAATTTTAACAAAATATAGAAATAAGATTATTTCCTTATAATCCTTTACAATGATATGATTGAACTAATAAAAGGCAACCTTATTCAACCATATAATAGAACTTCAAAAATATAATACAATGAATAATAAATTAGGGGCAGCATATCATTAAAGGACTTTTAGGCCTGCTAATAATTTAATTTTCTAAATTGGATTGAGTTTGCAAGGATAAGTAACTATGTTTAATCCAATCAGACACTGCTCATCTTTGTTCTCGAGTCACTACCTTTCTTAATAATGTAAACGCCTATTAAAATTATAATTGCCCCAATCATTATAGTATAATTGAGTTTTTCATCCAGTATCAGCCACCCAGGAATAATGCGATAACCGGGTTTATGTATGCATAAGTGGAAACGAAAGAAACCGGTAAATTTGCAACCACATAGATGTATGAACCGGGACGCAATAAAGGAACCAAATACGAGCAGGTACAGAGAATGAACAGCACCGTTTTGAGTCAAATGCAGGATGAAGATTCGCCGAAAATTACTCCCAGCAGAGATAAACAGATTCCGGCAATGGCCATTTTGATAGCGGCTCCCATTAACGGATGAACAGAAACTTTTTTATACTTTGAATAAAGTGTGCCGGATGACCAAGACAATACGCAAAACATCAATCCCAGAATTCCTACCAGGTACTGTGTGTTCAAAATAGCCGAAAGATTGCTTTCGAAAATTAAAGTTACACCTGCCAGGCCGAGCGACAAATCCATTTATTGATATTAAATAGTTTATAATTTTTACCTAATTCAATAACTTTAGGCAGTAAAATTGACCTTAATCATAAACCTCTTGACATTTGATACTATATGTAGTATCATTGAAAGGCATAAAATTTGTCTCCTCAAAAAGCTAAAGAAATAGCATTAAATTGGTTGAATCAAAATCCTAAACCTAAATCACTCGAACCAAAAGAGGTTTTTGATGTTTTGGATGCATTAGGATTTATATTAAAAAGAGAAGTGAAAAAAGACACTACCTATATTTATGCTCATACATGTCTTCAAAATGCTCCGGATTTTTCATTTGGGACAATTTACATCTCTGTTAATCATGGCAAAGGAAAGAAACCATCCATCCTAATTGATGGTGTAAAACCTATATTAAAAGCATTATCATTACATCCGGATTTACAAAATGAATAAAGATCTAAAATATTATTTAAACTTACCTTATAAAATTAATTTGGAATTCGAACCTGATAGTAATATCTGGGTTGCCTATTGTCCAGAACTTGGACGTGGTACTTGCTATTCATCTGGTGAAACTCAACAAGAAGCATTATCATTATTACAAGAAGTCAAAAAAGATATCATACAGTACGCCATAGATGAGGGTCATCCAATTCCAGAACCAAAATTTGAAGATGAAGAATTACCTAGTGGACAATTTGTTGTTAGATTACCAAAAACACTTCATAAAAAATTAAAAGACGAAGCTAATAAAGAAAACGTAAGCTTAAACTTATATGTAACCAACGCACTTTCTGAACAAATAGGTCGAAAACAAATACTTAATTCATTTCAGCAAAGATGGACTAACTTAGAATTTTATCATCCTTCTCAACCCTTAGGAAATTTATCTTGAACCAGAGCACTTTATTCTCGTTGGTCAATTTTTAATTTCGAAACAACAACTAAAAAATCTAAAAGTAGCGATTCAGAATTAATAAATTTACTTATTGGAGATCCAAATGCCGAAATCCAGGAAAGAAGAAAAACAAAAGGAGCCTTCTTTATCCCCGAAAGATTACAAAGCCTTACTATCGAAGATTGAGTTATTAGATATAAGTCAAATTAATTCGAGCTCAATTTTAATTTGGGAAAAAGTTTTTTTAGAAAATAATTCTGATAAAACATCTAAAATAAATATAACAGATTCTTATAGTTTTCGTACGGAAAATGATTTTTATTTAGCAACTGCAAAATGGGAACTGAAAACAAATTTTGAAAAAGAAGAAGATAGTTTTTTAGAAATTAAAGCTGTTTATAATGTTATATTATCCAAGAGTTCTGAAGTACCAAAGGAATTCTGGAGTATATACAAAAAGGCTACTCTTCCTCTATTAGTGTATCCATATTTTCGTGAATTTGTTCAAAATATTAGTTCAAGGATGAATATTCCGCCTTTAACACTTCCTCTTCTTTTTAGATAAATTCTATAATTTTAGGGCGAGGAATTTAGCTTGAAGGGAAGCTTGCTTTAATGGCACCTGGCTAAAGCCAAGGTGTTAACCTTTAGTTTAAATCGGAATCCGACTTTCTGTGACGAATTTGTTTTTTTATTAAGAATGGTTTTTCTTTGAAACCTGAGTGAGAAGTTCTAGGGGAACAGGTATATTAAGATTCTTTTGCTTTGTGATCTGTATCATAAATTATTGGGGAAACAAGTTATCGGGCGATTCAGAAAACTGTTTATTGATTATATAGACATATGTCCGGATAATTTTTCCTATGAGCCTCTAATAATAAATAAAAATGAAATTGATATTATCATGCCGGTTGTGAAGGTTCAGAGAGATATTTTAAAACAAAAAAGAGAGACAGCATTTAGTAAATGGCGAGAAAGTTTACTCATATCTCAATGCCTCAATAGGGTCAAGATTAGCGGCTTTATAAGCCGGATACGTACCGAATATTACTCCAACTGTAACACATAAAGTTAATCCAATAAATATCCAATCGACCGGAATGGCTATTTTAGCACTAATCAGAGTTCCCACGAAATTGCCTATTGCTATTCCCAGACCAATACCTATTAATCCCCCAATTGTACACAATGTTATCGCTTCTATTAAAAATTGAGCCAGAATCGTCTTTTTCCTTGCACCAACTGCCTTCCTTATTCCTATTTCCCTGGTCCTTTCAGTAACTGAGACAAGCATAATATTCATTATCCCTACACCTGCAGCTAAAAGTGCTATAATAGATATTACCAGTGCACCGATCCGGATACCCCCGGTCATATCATTTATTTGCCCCATAACAGATTCATTACTAAAAATATCGAAATCATTATCTTCTCCGGGAGGTACTTTTCTTATAGTTCTCATATAACCGATAGCTGTTTCAATAGCGGACGAATAATCCCCCTGGCCATTCGACATTACGGTGATTGAAACACTTCTTCTTCTCTTTCCGTACATAGATTGGAACGTAGTTATTGGAATAACTATATAATTATCCTGCGATTGTCCAAAAAATTCCGGCTGTTTTTCAAGAATTCCGATTACCTTTAATGGTCGTCCGTCTAATCTAACAAATTGATTGATTGGATCTATGTTATAAAATATTTTATCTACAACGGCATGACCCAATACACATACATTGTTTGAATAATCAATATCGGTTCTCCTGATTTCCCTTCCATCTTCGATGTTAAGGTTATGTGTCGGGAAGGCACCTTCGGTTATACCAACAACATAAGTATCCGGATTAGTTTCCCTATTTTCAAACTTAATTACCTTTCCTCCCGCCCCTTGATCAGCTCCAAGATATTTCACATTCGTCATCATGTCTTCGAGACGGTAAAAATCATTCAGAGTTATATCTTTCCTATTCCTGATCTTATCCCATGTATTCCTATCACCGGTATAAATAGCTGGAAATTTTTGAATCTGAAAGGTGTTTTTACTTAAGAATTGAACTCCCTCTTCTATTGTAGTTTGAAGCATAGTTATAATTGTCATAATAACAATTATTGAAAATATCCCTACAACTACTCCTAAAACCGTAAGTAGAGTTCTTAACCTGTTAGTTTTTAACGATTGAATAGCAAGAATTATTAACTGCGCGATTTTCATTCTATCCCCTCCGGAATCGAATAATTAATTGAACTTGTATTTTAACTTATTTATGAACTTGCTCTTGCTCTTGAACTTGCCCTCATTCATACCTCAACGCTTCGATTGGGTCTAGATTAGCTGCCTTATATGCAGGGTAAGTACCAAAAACTACCCCGACAATAATACATAAAGTCATCCCTATAGCCACCCAATCATATGGTATTGCGGATTTGGCATTTATCAATCCGCCTACAAAATTTCCAACCCCTATCCCTAGAGCTATTCCTATAAATCCGCCGGCTATACATAGAAAAATTGCTTCCAATAAAAATTGAATCAATATGGATTTTTTCCTGGCTCCAATCGCTTTTCTGATCCCTATTTCACGGGTCCTTTCTGTAACCGAGACAAGCATTATATTCATTATCCCAACACCGGCAGCTAACAACGCTATTATTGATACTACCAGTGCCCCTATTTTTATACCCCCCGTTATATCATTTACCTGTGTTATTAATGATTCATTGCTGAAAATATCGAAATCGTTTTCTTCTCCGGGCTTTATTTTCCTTATAGTTCTCATATATCCAATAGCGGCTTCAATTGTAGAATCATAGCTGCTTTTATCATACGACATTACTGTAATATTTAAACTCCTTTGTCTTTTACCGTAAGTTGATTGAAATGTAGTAATCGGCATTGCAATAAAATTATCCTTGCTTTGACCGAACATTTGAGGCTGTGCTTCCAATACCCCTATTATTATTAATGGTTTACCCCCTACCCTTATCACCTGTCCTACCGGATTTATATTAAAAAACAATTTATCTACAACATCATTTCCGATTACACAAACATCATTAGAATATTTTATATCAAGAGTCCTTAAATCTCTGCCTTCGTCTACAATCCAGTTATTTGTTTTCATAGCTTCCGTTGTAATTCCTGCAATCTGTACATTTGGATTAGTCTCTTTATTGCCGAATTTAATTACTTCACCGAACTGCCATTCTTCTCCTCCGACATACATCGCTTGTTTCAGCATATCTTTAAGTCTGTAATACTCCTCGATTGTTATATCCTTCCTGTTTCTATATTTAGACATAGAGCCCGGTCCACCCCCATGCATCGCAGGAAATTTCTGTATTTGAAAGGTATTTTTATTCAGCATTGAGAACCCGCTTTCAATACTGCCTTGCAGCATAGTAATTATTGTCATTATTACAATTATTGAAAAAATACCTACAACTATCCCGAGAATTGTAAGAAGTGTTCTTAACCTGTTTCCTTTTAATGACTGAAGCGATATCGAAAAGATTTCTTTTATTTTCATTATTCATACCTCAATGCATCTACTGGGTCCATCTTAGCTGCTGTATAAGCCGGTGCAAATCCTGCAATAATTCCTGTAATTAAAGAAACTAATATTGCAATAACAACAGCATTATACTGGACGGAAGTGGGGATAAACTGGTTGACAATCTTACTTAATATTATCGCCAATATTAAACCTACAATTCCTCCCATCAGGCATATTGCAGAGGATTCAAATATGAATTGACCTAAGATTGTACGTCTCTTTGCACCTATAGCTTTTCGAACTCCAATTTCCTTTGTTCTTTCTTTCACAGAAACAAACATTATATTCATTATACCTATTGCACCGACAAAAAGAGATAGGCTGGTAATAAACAAGCCCGCTATTTGAACAACACCAACTACCTGATTATATGTCCTTGTAAGCCCTTCCTGCTGGTTTATTGTAAAATCATTTTCTTCATTATAATTAAGTCCTCTTATTTTACGCATTACTCCTTCGGCTTCTGCTTTCGTCTCCTCTATTGAAGCATTATTCATGGCTCTAACATTTATTGTTACACTGCCGAAAGACTGGCCGACAAAATTTTTATATATAGTTTTTATTGGAATAAATCCCTGGTTGTCCGGGTTAAAAGCTCCTAAAATAAAACTTCCCTGCTCTTTTAAAACTCCGACAACTTCGTAATTTTCTTTACCTACTTTCACTGATTTATCCAGAGCATCACCAAGAGGGAAAAGGTTTTTTGCAACTTCACTGCCAAGCACTATGACCTGCCTGGCTCCTTTACTTTCTACATCGGAATACCATCTTCCCATTTCAAATGTGAAGTTTGTTGTTTTTATATAATCAGAGTTGGAACCATTTAAAAATACACCGTCAATTCTCCTATCACCTATTTTAATTGTTTGCCGTGTATTCATAACAGGAGCTACCGCTATAGGAAGTTTTGCCGTTTCTTTAAATTTATCAAATTCTTCCATTGTGATGTTTCTACGGTTCTTAATCTTCCACCAGTCATCGTTTGAAAACCAGGCCCATTTATCAATATAAAGGACATCCGACCCTAAAGCACTGATCCCGTTTTGAAATGAGTTATCTATCCCTTTGATAGCAGTAGTCATTAATACTACCGAAGTTATTCCAATAACTATTCCGAGCATAGTTAAAGTGGCTCTTACTTTATTCACCCTTATTGCCCGTAAAGCAATCATCAACCCCTCTTTCATTTCAAAGAGTACGCTGCTCATAAAGTCCTCATATTTATATTGTTTATAAAAATATTCATTGAATATTATTCAACAGCAGTTTTGAGTTTGGGAATATACCTGTTAACTACCGATTCATCCTTTTCAATTAATCCGTCTTTTAATCTTACAATTCTAGCTGCATGTTCGGCAATATATTCTTCATGGGTAACTAAAATTATAGTATTCCCCTTCTCATATATTTCATTGAATAAAATCATTATTTCTTCGCCTGTCTTTGAATCAAGGTTACCGGTAGGTTCATCTGCTAAAATTATTGAAGGATTAGTAACTAATGCACGGGCAATAGCAACTCTTTGCCTTTGTCCGCCTGAAAGCTCATTTGGCTTATGATGGATCCTTTCTCCCAGGCCCACATCATTCAATGTCTGTTTTGCTCTTTCCTTCCTTTCCGATGACGGAACTCCTGCATATATTAATGGCAGTTCTACGTTATGCAAAGCATCGGACCTCGGTAAAAGATTAAACGTTTGAAATACAAATCCGATTTCCTTATTTCTTATTTTAGCCAGTTCATTATCACTCATTTCGCTTACATTATTTCCTGTAAAATCGTATTTGCCTGATGTAGGTGTATCCAGGCATCCAAGCATGTTCATCAAAGTCGACTTGCCTGAACCCGAAGGTCCCATTATAGCAACATACTCATTTTTATCTATTCTCAATGAAACATCCCTTAAAGCATGAACTTCCTCAAGACCAACCTGATATATTTTTGCAATATGTTCAATATTTATTATGTTCATCTGTTTAATCCATTATTGTTGTTTTTGACCGAAATCTTTTTCTCCGGATTCCACTCTGACGTTTGCTCCATCATTCAATTCTCTTGATATTGCTCTGTAGCTTCCGCTTACTACCTGTTCACCTCCGGATAAACCTGATTTTATTTCAATATAATTATTATTGCTAATGCCGGTCTCAACTTGAATTGCTTTCGCCTTATTATTCTTAATAGTAAAGACTATTTCTTTAACTTTTTCAACCTTCTTTGGCGCTTGATTAGGATTACCTTCATCACCTTCCTGGTTATTCTGATTTGGTCCCTTTAAATTTGTTCTGGCTGTAACACTTTGAATCGGTACACTAATTACGTTATCTCTAGTCTCGGTTTCAATATCAGCATTACATGACATACCAGGCCTTAGTTTCTTATCCAGGTCGGTTAGTTTTATCTTAACTTCAAAGTTAACAACCTGTTCCTGAGTTCCTGTCCCGGTAGAAATAGCGCTGTTTCCAATCTCTTTAACAAGTCCCTTAAATACTTTATCTCCAAATGCATCAACTTTAATTCTTGCAGTATCACCTATTGATACAAGCACTACATCATTTTCATCAACGTCCGCAATTGCTTCCATATTGTTAAGATCAGATACTGTCATGATATCTGTCCCCTGGCTGTAAAAGCTTCCAAGAACTCTTTCACCTAATTCTACATTTAATTTTGTAACTGTTCCGTTCATCGGAGAAAGAATTGTGGTCTTGCTTAATTGATCTTCAGACCTTCTCAAAGCTGCTTCACTTTGAGAAACATTTGCCATCGCTCCCTGGTATGAAGCTTTTGTAGATTCATAGGTGCTTTTTGCTGCTTGAAATTCGGCATCACTTGAAAGCTTCTTATTGTACAACTCTTTGGTCCTTTCATAATCTGCCTGAACTTTATCAAGTTCTGCTTTCCTCATAGCCATTGTTGATTTTGAAGCTTGAAGATTTGCCTCAGCACTTTCTTTATCTGCTAAATACTGTTTTGCATTTATTCTTATAAGCATCTGACCTTTTGTGACTCTGTCACCTTCTTTAACAGGTAGTTCAACAATTTCACCTGTTACTTCCGGTGTTATACCGACTTTAAACTCAGAATCTATTGTTCCCGTTGCGGAAACTGTTTGAGTGATGTTTCTCTTCATCACCTTTTCAACCTGGACAGGTACAATTTCTTCTTTACTCCCTCCGAGAAGTGCCATTAGAATTAATGCAATAAGAACAACTCCTATTGCACTGAAAATATAAATTTTCTTTTTCGATTTCTTTTTTCCGTTAGCCATGGAAATTCTCCTATTATTAAAATTTATTTATGACGCATTTATAATATTTTTATTCTTTAAAAATCTATTCATATTTCTGATATTCCAGCGTTCCCAGATAATATTTTAACTGTTGACTTAATACAATATATGAAAACTCCGAATTTATATAATCACTTTGAGCAGTAGTATAATTTGTATTGGCTACTAAAACATCCAGAAGTTTTCCTGAACCCAGACTATATTTTTCCTGTTCTATATTCAAATTTTCTTTTGCTGATTTAACATTATTTTCACTTACTGCCAGTGCTTTTTGTGCTGCTTGAAGGTCTAGAAATGTTTTTTGAATATTCTTTTTTATCTGTCTTTCCAGGTCACTTAAATCATATTCACGATCTTCTGCCGTAACTTCTGCTATTTGCACACGGTTTGAAACTGAAAACCCTGAAAAAATAGGGATATCTAAATTTAATCCGACACTGTATCTTCTAGAATCATATAAATTATCCAAATTATTTGAGCTTACTGATATCCCGCCTCCAAGGGTAAGGGTTGGGAAATGTCCGGATCTTGCAATAGTAATTCCGTTATAAGCACTTTCAAGGCTCAACTTAGCACTCCTATAATCAAC
The DNA here is from genome assembly GCA_963742995.1 of uncultured Ignavibacteriales bacterium. Lineage (GTDB taxonomy): Bacteria > Bacteroidota > Ignavibacteria > Ignavibacteriales > Ignavibacteriaceae > CAVQBP01. The sequence continues at coordinate 20,368 of CAVUOL010000002.1, read as the reverse complement.
CCGGTTCGTCAATGCTTCTTCCGCTAATCTTGCCAGGTCTTCATAACTTTCCGTTATGTCTGATTTTAACATTTGAGTCTCAGAGGAAGTTAAAGAATCGCTATATGTATATTCTTGAAAAACATTCAGACCTAGATAATATAATAAATTACTTTTAGCCGTTTCAAAATCATTTTTTGCTTGAATCAAAGCGAGATCTGCATTCCCGGCTTGAACTTGTTGAAGGTAAACATCTGCCAGTGTGGCACCGCCTAATTTATTTCTTTCAGTAATCGTTTCAAGGTTCTTTTGATTATATTTTACATCCTCTTCCTTAACTTTCATCTGCTGCTGTGTATTTATTACTTGATAATATTGGCTGATAGTCTGAAATACAATATCCTGCTTAACTCTCTCTAAATTCAGGCGGGCTGCTTCAAGATTATTTTGACTCTGCGTTAAGCCTGCAAAATTCGCTAATCCATCAAATAAAGTGACTCCTGAATTAACTGACGCTGAATAATTCCTTTCTTCGGAAGATGTCGGAATTACTGCACCCTGATAATAAATCACTCCCCCTTTGGGAGATTTATTCCAGTTAAATCCGCCTGAAGCGCTCAGATTCGGTAAAAAGTTTCCATATGAAGCTTTTACGCTCGATTCATAACTTTGAAGTTCACTTGTACTTTTTAGTAGTTGTGTATTTTTATGCAAAGCTACATTTACTGCTTCTTTAAGAGACAGCTCCTTTTGAGGGAAAATCGAAAAGTTTAATGATATAATGCATAACAAAATAAGGAAAGTCCGCATTTATTTACTCCCGTTGTTATCAATTAATAAAAATCACCATTTAGACAAAATTAAAGTTTGATAAGTTACAAATTAAACAATTAGCCTTTACTTTCACCAATTAACTATACAAAAATAAAAAGAGTGCGGCTATTTTAGTAGTTTACTTTATAAACGGCTGAATAAATAAATATTCGGCAGATTAAACAAGTCAGAATTTGTATTTAGAAAATATTCTAAGGTTTTTCCCCAAAAATATTAGAAAAATAGTTGGTATTCAGTATAAAAATCTATACTTCAAGCTGTTTCAACATGCATACACTGCTATTCATTCCGGCATATTGCCCATAATTCTCAATCTTCTTATACCCTTGTTTAGAATACAGCCCAATTGCTTCTTGCTGTTTGATGCCCGTTTCAAGAATTGTTTTTTTATAACCTTTCTCAAAAGCAATATTCTCAAGTCTGCTTAAAATAGCCTTGGAAATACCTCTTCCGCGATAATCTTTATCAACAAACATCCTTTTAATTTCCACAGTTTCTATATCATATTCCTTAATACATCCGCAGCCAACAGGTATTCCTTCATTATAAGCTATCACTACATTCTCATTGAATTCAATTTTATTAAATTTATCATATTCCTTTTGTAGTTCTCCATATCTGTCTTTTAATTCATCATCCAGCTTCGAGATCAATTTCTTAAAATCTTCATTTAAACTGTTTGTTATTACTATATTGATCATAATTAGATAATTCTAAGCTTATTTATGCAGAAATTTTGAACTAATTTATATAATATAATTATTTTATTCGAATAACTTATCTAGATAAAAGATTTCTTCAATCCTAAACTATTATCTGAAATTTTCGATTATCAATAATAGATGCGGATAGGTAATCTTTAAAAAATATTCTAAGTGCTGCCATGACTGGTGACAGTCATGGCAGCCAAAATTCCAGCCGAAATATTTGAAATTTTTAATAATATTGCTGTTTATAATCATTTATCTATCCAATCATTCAATCATTCAATCATTCTAAAAGATTTCTTCTTATTTATTCAAATATTCATCCTTTATTTCCATCAAATACCGGTAAGCTTCTTCATAATTATTTCCTATCTTCCCGTCGAGAATAGCCTCTTCAATTGCTGTTTTAATTTCCCCCACCTTCTTTGAAGGTTTTAAGTTACAAACCTGCATTATAGTTTCACCTCTAACAGGCGATTGAAAATTCCTGAGCTCATCTTTCTCTTCAACTTCCCTCACTTTTTTCATAACATTTTCATAGTTCTCAAGATATTTTGTTACCTTTCCCGGATTCTTACTGGTAATATCCGCCCTGCATAACGTTATCAAATCATCCAGATCTTCACCCGCCGAAACAATTAACCGTCGAATTGCAGAATCTGTAACATCTTCCCCTGCTAAAGCAATTGGTCTTAAATGCAGTCTGACTAACTTTTCCACATACTCAAGTTTATGGTACGGGAGCTTGAGACGTTTAAATATACCTTTCATCATTCTTGCTCCCAATTCTTCATGCCCGTGAAATGTCCATCCTATCTCTTCTATAAATTTTTTTGTCTGTGGCTTTGCTATGTCATGAACAAGAGCTGTAAAACGCAGCCATATATTATCTGTTGCCTTTGAGATATTATCAACAACTATTAAAGTATGCAGAAAAACATCCTTATGATGATAGTCTTTTCTCTGCTCAACGCCTGCAAGATTTGATATCTCAGGAAAGATTATATCCATAACACCGGAATCAAATATATACTTTAATCCTATCGAAGGTTTGGAAGAACTTAGAATTTTTAAAAACTCATCTGTTATTCTTTCCTGCGAAACTATTTTTAATCTCTCTCTTAATTTATTGGCAGCTTCATTTATCTTATTATCAACTTTAAAGTTTAACTGTGAAGCAAACCGGTAAGCTCTTAGAATTCTCAAAGGGTCATCATTAAAAGTCTCTAACGGGTTTAGTGGTGTTTTAATGATCCTATCTTTTATATCCTCATATCCGCTAAATGAATCAATGATTTCTCCAAAATCCTCTTCATTTAATGAAACAGCCAGTGTGTTTATAGTGAAATCCCTTCTCCTTATATCATCTTCAAAACTACCTTCGCCTGTAATTGGTTTCCTGCTGTTTTCCCTATAGGATTCTTTCCGCGCACCTACAAATTCAAGATCAAACCCGGAATAATAAAAATGCGCTGTACCATAATTCTTGAACACACTAATATTTTTAACACCCAGCTTTTCTGCAAATTTATTTGCATAATCAGTCCCGCTCCCTAATATTAGGAAATCAATCTCATTCCTTTCCCTGTTAAGAATTTTATCCCTGACAAATCCTCCCACGATATAGACTTTTTGATTCAATTCTATTCCGGTCTGTTGCGCTGTAAATAAAAAAGGATATTTATTAAAATCTAAACTAAACTTCATAAAACTTTTACTTTTGTTTCCACAGGTAATGGCTCTGCTTTACTTCCCATAAGAATAGCTACTGGACGCAGCGGTTCAATATTACTGAACAAGATTTTCATTGCCGCCGCAATTGGTACCGAAAGAAACATTCCGACTATTCCCCAAACCCATCCCCAGAATATTAATGAAAATAACACAAACACCGGACTTAAATCCATTTGCTTCCCGAGATAGTGAGGTTCAACAAGGCTCCCCATTATAGTATGATTAATCGTTAGTAAAGCTGCCATGGAAATGGTCGTAAAGCCAAAGCCGTATTCCAATAATCCAATAATTATTGGCGCAATTGTCGCAATTAATGCACCAATATTAGGTATAAAATTCAAAATAAACGTCAGCAATCCCCAGATTAACGCATAATCTATACCATAAGCCAAAAAAATTATAGTAGCTACAATTGCAACCAGTAAGCTGATAATTGTTTTAATAACAATATAAGATTGAAGCTGGGTGTTAAAGCTATTAATGGTTCTCTCAACAGAATCTTTATTCCTGCTGAATGCGATTTTTACCCTCTCTTCAAATTGTTTTTTCCCTAATACCATAAAAATCCAAAAAATCATCATTATAATAAAATCCTCCAGCATAGAGGAAAATGAACTTACTATATTCTGAATTATTCCCGCTTTAAATAAACCCTGGAAGACTGTACCAAAATCAAATTCCTGCAGATTAAGATTAAATAATGCGGCAAATTCTTTAACTGTTAAATTGAATGGAGTTAAAATCTGCTGCAGAAATTTGGATATGTTTGCTGAATAAGCCTGCATATTTTGAGGGAAAGAACTAAGTGAGGAGACTATTAGTAATCCCATTAAATAATACACAGCAGATATCATGATAAAAATGAGAATCAATGAAACCCATATCGGTACTCCATACCTTCTTAAATAAGCAACTAATGGATGAAATAGATATGTTAAAAAAATCGAAATTGTAAATGGAATTAATATCTCTTTTAGTGCCATCAAAACATAAACAAATAAAACAAATGAAATAAAGCCTAACAGGTAGGCTACAACCTTTGTTTGTATTCCGGTTGGTAACTCTGTATTAATCATATTTTATTTAAATATTAATCGTTTTAAAACTCCTTCACCGTTATAATAAACCCAATCGGTTTTTATATAATTGTTTTGAAGTATGTAATTAAAGTTTTCATCAGCATTATATCTCAATGATAACGCTGACATTTTTCTAGCGTTCGAAAAGTCCAGGTTTTCAAGCATATAAATAGATAATTTGTACATCGCATAGCTTGCAGAATATTCTTTAACGTGGACTGTTTTATCAAAATTTCTTACAAAGAGTTCATACTGCTCGTTTAACTCCCTCGCTAAATCAATAAATACAGGAATAGAATTATAATCATAATTATTTTCATTTAAACTCTTAATAACCTGGAATTTATCAAATTCATTTCCATCTAAATAAATATTAATTAATGAATCCTTCAATAGCTCTTTTCTTATACGGCTCAAATAGTAATAGCTTCTGCATGGATTTTGATTTATAAGCAATGAATAATTTGTATCCGCTGCAGAATAATTATATCCCTTTGCTAAAAAATCAGCTAAAGATAATTCAATATTGTAATAATATCCTGTATTTTTATAAAATGAAATATTTCTTCTCAATAATACAATTGCTTTACTATTATTGTTAAGCTTGGACTCACAATTTGCTATCCCTATCAATGCGGAATAGTTCTTTCCAAGCTTGAAAACATCTTCAAAGATATTCTTAGCACTTTTATATTCTTTCTCATTATATAAATTCCAGGCTTTGCCCAATCTATCCGCTATATATCTTGGACATACCTTATAGAATATGGACTTTCTGCCAAAATAGAAATTAGCTTTATCAACATTACTTTTAGTATCCACTTTACTTATAAAATCAGAATATTCCTGGTTTAATTTACTAAACGAAACACCGTATATTTCCTTAAAATCTAGATCCGAATACAGTCTTTTATACTTTTCGATTCCGTATTTATCAATTAAATATTTTGAAAAAGAACCCGCAAATATATAAGAAATGCTTGATGCCTGCTTAAAAAAACTCATATATCCGAATAGATTTTTTAGGTCTATTTTATAACCATTATTGTATGCCAGGGATGCCATATAATGAATATAATTTTCATCATAAATAGGATCAGCAGCTACTGCAGCACCTTCAATTAAATATGGATTAAAATTATAAGCCACTTTAAATAAACCTTTGGCAAATGCAGAAGTGAAGCAATGAGCTAGTTCATGCTTAAGTGATGAATTGTAGTCGTCATATGAAATATAAATCTGCAGCAGCCATGGTTTTGCAACATCTGCATTTCCTGAACCGAACAGTCGTTTCTTCTGTCCATCATTCAAAAAAAGAAATGATTCAATTTTTTTATTAAGGCTGTCCTTAAAAAATTCACTCAATGCTTTATAATAATATTCATGATGGACAGCTATATCCTTAATCAAGTTTTCTTTTACCGATAACGGATAATGGATAATGAAATGGCGTGATTCAATTGTACCGGTTAATTCTTTTTCTATTCTGCTTTTATTGGTTGAATATGTTAAAACAGGTGAGAAATAAATAAATAAGGAAGGAATTAAAATCACGATAAAGAAAAAAAATTTCTTCGTCATATGATTTTTACGATAATAGATCTGGTAAGCTATATAAAGTAAACCACCGAAAAATAGTATGTTTAATGTCCTGTATAATGCCAATTTTATATCTACACTTAACCCTTCATCATATATCGTTCCCGGCAAATAAGCAAAAATAGGATTGTAAAAATATACCTGTGGATTAAAATAAAATTCAAATAACGGTACCAGCAGAATCAAAATATAAATTAAAATAAAAAATAGTATCCTGAACCTTTTAAACATTAAATTACAGAAAAATCCCAGTGAACCCCCTATGATAACTGAAGGTACTGTTATCACGATGTAAAAAAGAGACCCGTCTATTAATGAACATTTAACCGTTAGAAAAGAATTTATTAAAGAAATTATCGCAGGGATTATTATAAAAGATATAAAGGAAAATAATATGGAACTATTTACTCTTTTTTTAGATTCTAATTCGGGATAGTTTTTTATTAATTTTATTATATATATCCCTGATAGAAAAACAATAAATGCTGAATTTAATACGGAATATTCATAACCGAATACCTTCGTTAAAGGTAAATTGACTAAAACTAAATCAAAAAAGATGATTATTAATAAATAAACCGGAAGGTAATTTCTAAATTCAAATATTTTTTTTAATGCACCCACAATTAATATTCAGTACCGGAAATTCTCTGAATATCTGCCCCCAAAGATCTCAATTTGTTTTCTATTTTTTCGTACCCCCTGTCTATGTGGTAGACTCTCAATATCTCCGTTGTTCCCTCGGCTGCCAGACCTGCCAGTACAAGACTGGCACTTGCCCTTAAATCTGTCGACATTACCTTTGCTCCTGTAAGCCTGGAGACCCCCTGTATAATAGCATTATTTTCCTTTACCTGTATGTTTGCTCCAAGTCTTTGTAATTCAGGCACATGAGTAAATCTGTCTAAATATATGTTATCTTTTACCGTCGAAACTCCATCACCAAGAGACATGTACGCTATCCACTGTGCCTGCATATCTGTCGGAAATCCTGGAAATACTGCTGTTGAAATATCAGTTGATTTGATATTATTATCTTCTTTTGTCAATTCCAATATCTTATTATTATTTAATAGTTTACATCCGCTGTCTTCAAGCTTTGATATAATATGACTGATAAACTTTGAAGGAATGTTTTTTATTTTAATATTCCCTCCCGTAATAGCTGCGGCTATCAATAAAGTTCCTGCTTCAATTCTATCCGGAATTGTTTCAATTTCCACCGGCTTTAATTCTTCTACACCTTCAACTGTTAACGTAGCAGTATTTAATCCATCTATCCGTGCTCCCATTTTAATTAAATATTCAGCAAGGTTAGTTATCTCAGGCTCCATTGCGGCATTGTTTATAATTGTCGTTCCTTTTGCTAAGACCGCCGCCATTAAAATATTCCCTGTAGCACCTACGGAAGGTATATCAAAACTTACCAATGCTCCTTTTAATCTCTTTGCTTTTGCAATAATATACCCTTCGGAAAGCTCTATCTCTGCTCCTAATCTTTTCATTCCCTCAAGATGCAGATTTACAGGTCTTGGTCCCCATGCACATCCTCCCGGAAGTGAGACTTTAGCATATCCGAACCTGGTTAATAATGGCCCTAAAACATAAACCGATGCACGCATCTTTTTGACATGTTCATAAGGAGCATACTGACTTTTTATATCTGAAGTATCTAATTCAACTGTATGATTCTCAAATTTACTTTCTATTCCAAGCTGATTAAGTAATTCTATCATCGTATAAACATCATTTAACTCCGGTGTATTATAAAACGTCGATTTTCCTGCAGCTAATATTGATGCAGGCATTAATGCCAACGAAGCATTTTTTGCACCGCTGATTTTGACTTCTCCACTTATTTTATTACCACCGTTTATTACAAACTTATCCACTTTATCCTCACATAAATGAAAATATTATAAATACTTATACATAGAAAAAATAAAGATTGATAAGAGCAAAATCAATTTACCATTATGTCTATGTCTCTACCATGTTTATTTATTCCGACTTTCTATGACTAAATCAAAAAATATTTATCATAAAATATTATTTTATTTTGTCAAAATGGCAGTCTCAAATTATACCCTTTTCTAACATTATTTTACCTCCGCTGTAATTCCTCTCCACCTCCGGTACAACTCCAAGATAACTCCAAGATAACTCCTAGCCAAATAAAGGATAAAAACATTGAATTATAACATGATATGATGAAGAGGCTGCATGACAAAAATGACAGACCAAATAAAACCTGCTTTTCAAAATTTCCGTCATTTTAGGACAATAGCTTGATCTAACAAAAAAATAATAGTAATTTTCATTTATCCATCAATAGACGAACCATAAATGACAACCGAATTTATTTTAATAGTATCAATTTTCTGGTAGATACATAATCCTGGGTCATTAGACGATAGAAGTAAATTCCGCTTGGATAACCGCCTGCATTCCACCTGTATTTATATTTTCCGGATGGGAGTATTTTATTTACTATGACTGCAGCCTCCCTCCCTAATACATCGTAAATCTTTAATGTAACTAATCCCCTTTTGGGAATTTGAAATTCGAAATTAGTAACCGGATTAAAAGGATTGGGATAATTTTGTTTTAATACAAAAGATTCGGGAAGGTTTTCTTCTTGTTTAATATCTGTAGTTTTTTCTTTGGGTAAAGTTATTTCGTATAATTTAGGAGAATTATTATTATAGTTGAGTCCGGTTTCCATTACAAAAAGTTTATTCCCTACCAGTTCTATTCCTAGAGGTGATATAAAACCTTTTGCTATTTGAGTTACTTTCGCAGTATAATGATTATTTACCTTTGTCAATGCAGCATGGAGCAAATCATTACCGGTATCCCCTAAGGCTTTAAGTAATGCACTGCTGTTTATCCTGTCTACAAATGCACCCCCTTTCAAATCTCCTGCTAATATTGAATCTTTATCAAATACAATCCCGTCCGGTGAGCTATGCGGAGAAAAGGTTTTTATTGTATCTCCAAGATCGCCGGCATCTTTTATTTCGCCGGTTACAGTATCACGGAATTTATCTGCATCAGGACCTAGGCTTAGAACCGGCTCAGTAAATATAATACTATCAGGAGCAGGGGGATAGCCGGGATCATTACTGTATGTGGTATAAAGCATTCCGTTTCCGCCTCCCCATGCATTAGGGCTTAATAAAGGATCAGAATGTGGGTCATAATCAGGGAATTGCTGCGGTGTAACATCGCCCCCAATTCGCCATGGAAATCCGTAATGATTCCCCTCTTTTATCCAGTTCATTTCATCCGGATCATCACGATCATCTGAATTCTCAACTCCAAATAAATCTCCGTTCCCTGAATAGGCAAGATCAAATGTATTTCTTATTCCCTCTGCCATTATATATCCATTGTCTCTAAGCCATTCTCTATCATTTAGCAGTAAAATATTAGTACTATCAACCGGAAGTTTCAAAATAATAGATGTTAGACCTACTTCCCTGTGTCCTTCCCTCATTTCACCATGATCCGTGCATGCACCATTGTTTACATAAATATATTTCCCATTGGGGTCAACAGCAATAGCATTTGTCTTATGATTATAAACATGTCCGTAAGTATATTCAACTGATTTTGCGATAAAACTCCACACTCTTTTGTTACCATTGTTACTGTCCGGAATCCCCTTAGCAATAACACATGTTGCATATGCATTATTCGTATCGCTGATCTCATTGCCCGCCAAATACATTGTACCATTTTTTCCGAATGCCATACCTAAAGGAACAGTGAGACCGTGATCTGATGTTTGATATACTGTAGTAAGACTAATTGTACTATCAATTCCAAAATTTACAAGTTTTATATCACCGTCATTTTGCATTATATAAAGATTACCGGTAAGAGGATCCTTCTTTATCCTCACAGAACTTTTTTCTACTGTCCCTAAATCTCTTATGCTAATACCTGGCATAGTTGCTGAAGGCTGTGCATTTGAATCGGAATGTAGATACATTATCATGAATAAAACAATAATGGATATTTTATATGTATAAAGTTTTACCAAAATATTCCTTAATAAATGATTATTAAAATACTACTTCTGAGGATTAGTCGGGCGCAAATCTATTTCACTGATTAATGCTCTTATGGGAAGTCTTATTATAGACATTACAGATTCCGCAACATCTTCCGGTTTTAATATCTCACCTTTACTCCTAGGATCATGTCCGCCCGAACCGAAATTTGTATCTACAGAACCCGGACATATTGTCGCTACTTTAATATTATACTGCCTTACCTCAAGCATCATTGATCTGGCAAACCCAAGTACGGCGTGTTTCGTAGCTGAATACATAGAACCACCGACGAATGAATTTTTTCCTGCAAGCGATGCTATATTAATAATAGAACCTTTTCTTTTCTCAATCATGCTGTTCAGAACTGCTTTGGAAAAATTAAATATACCGTAAACATTTGCATTTACTTGTTTCTTAAAATCATCAAGTTCGGCATCTACAACTTTTTTCATTATTCCTATTCCGGCGTTGTTTATTAAATGATCTACTCTCCCGTACGTACTCAAAATCCTATTAACGGAATCATTGACAAATTTAACATCCGCAACATCTCCCGAAAAATACTCGCATTCAACCCCCTTTCCATGAATTTCTTCTTGAACACTTTTCAATGCATCAATATCCCTTCCGAAAATCATTACATCATGCTTCTCGTTTGCTAATCTAAGTGCAATACCTTTTCCGATTCCCTTGCTTCCTCCTGTTACAATCGATAATTCTTTTTCAGCCATATTTACAAATCTCCTTCAATTGGTCGCAAAACTATTTCTTCACTAATTATATTGTTCTTTTGCAGATATGCCCATACTACAACTCTTGCTATATCTTCACTGTTCATCATTCTTTCCGAATGCTTTTTCCTTACCTCCGAAGACCACATTGGGGTTACCGTAGCTCCGGGCAGGATATCTATCACCCTGATTTTATATTTTCTAACCTCTTCCCTTAGAACTTTTGAATATCCTAATAATCCCATTTTAGAAGCAGCATAAGCAGTGCTGTTGGTAAAAAATTTTTGTGTTATAATAGAGTTGATATTAATTATTGTTCCTCCTCCGTTCTCAATCATATGAGGGAGTACATTTTTTATAGCGTATACCGCACCCAGCAAATTTGTATTTATTATATCATCTATTTCATTAATTGAATTTTCTTCGGCTAATTTGAATGAAGTTATTCCTGCACTATTTATTAAGCAGTCGACCTGATAACCTGAAATGATCTTCTTTACAGTCTGTTCAATATTGGCTGATGATGCAACGTTACATGGAAATACCTCAATATTCAAACGGTTATTTCCGGATTCTTTCTGAATCTCCTTTTTTAATCTTTCCAGTTCGGTCGCTCGCCGTGCAGATGCAAAAACTCTAAATCCTACTCGAGCGAATTCTTTTGCAGCGTCTTTACCAATACCCGAACTCGCGCCTGTAATCCATATTCCCTTCTCTTTTTTTGCCATTATATATTACAATTAGATACCAGGTTTAAAAACTCGCTCCTTGTCCTTGGATCTTCCTTAAATATTCCGTGCACTGCACTTGCCGTTGCAGATGAGTTTTGCTTCTCAACTCCCCGCATCATCATGCACATATGCCTCGCTTCCGATACTACCGCTACTCCCTGCGGATGTAAATGTTCCTCTATCGTATCTGCTATCTGCTGTGTCATTCTTTCCTGAACCTGCAGCCTCCTTGAAAAGATTTCTACTATTCTCGGAATTTTACTTAATCCCAAGACTTTACCGTCGGGGATATAAGCCACATGAACTTTACCGTAAAAGGGAAGCATATGATGCTCGCATAAACTATAAAAATCGATATTTTTAACTAATACCATTTCATCATACTTTACATCAAATATTGCATTATTAAGCACTTCTTCAACTTTCTTATTATAACCTGAAGTCAAGAATTCATACGCTTTTGCAACACGCTTTGGTGTGTTTAATAATCCCTCTCTTTTGGGATCTTCCCCTATCTCACTTAATAAATTTGAAATTATATTTTGAACTTTTGGTAAATCCAAATTCTATTCTCCTTTATATTCAAAAAAATTATTTTCAGTTTCAGACAGTTTTACGGAATATAACTTTCCATTTGATATCTTATCTATAAGTTGTTTCCAGATCCCGATAGTCATATTCTCGGTAGTTGGTATAATCCCTTTCATAAATTGTGTTTCAAGGTTCAAATTCTTATGGTCAACTTCTTCAATCACATATTTTTTGACTATCTCTTTCAAATCCCTCAAATTTATTACAAAACCCGTTTTGGGATCTACTTCACCTGCTACAACTACTTCTAAAACATAGTTGTGCCCATGCCAGTTAGGATTACTGCATTTCCCGAAAATCTTTAGATTCTCTTCATCACTCAGATTAGAAATATATAACCTGTGTGCAGCATTAAATGTTTCCCGCCTTGTTACATAGACCATATGAAAAATTTACAATTAACAATTAAAGTTTCTTGCTCTTGCTCTTGCTCTTGCTTTACTCCTAAATTGCCAAAGCCAGAACCAAAAAGTTTTATTGAAAGATTACCAGATTGTTTTTTAATCTTGCCTGCCCGGCGAAACGAAGTGTAGCCGGGTAATTATGTAATTTTATAATTTTGTAATTTCCTTTAATACTTCTTCAATATGGTTTTCCACTTTAACTTTTGGAAATACCTTCTGAATTTTTCCATCCTCATCAATAATATAAGTTGTCCTTTCAACTCCCATATAATTTCTTCCGTACATGCTCTTTTGTTTCCATACATCATAAGATTCTACTGTTTCTTTTCCTTCATCACTTAATAAAGTAAACGGGAGGTTATATTTTTCCGCAAACTTTTTATGAGATTCAACTGAATCAGGACTTATTCCGATTACCTTAGTATCTAATCTTTCAAATTTAGGGAACTCATCTCTAAAACTGCATGCTTCTTTTGTACATCCTGTAGTATCATCCTTGGGATAAAAATATACTACAACTTTCTGCCCTTTGAAATCATCTAGTGAAACTGTATTTCCATCCTGATCCTTTAAATTTATATTGGGAGCCTTTTTCCCTTCTTCTAACATATTTTCCTCATAATTTTTTGTTTTATAAATTAAAAAATGCTTTTAATAAAGAGGTATCGAATTATCAATTTCTTTCGCCCATGCATCAATACCCCCTTCTAAGTTTATTAAATTATTAAATCCTTGCTTTTCCAGATAGTAGCAGACCTGTAGACTTCTAACTCCGTGATGACAATAAATGATTGTCTTATCTTCTTTATTCAAACCTCTAGATACTTCAACAAACTTTGAAAGAGGCATCAACTCCGAATTATGTATATTGGCAAGATGGTTCTCCCACTCCTCTCTTACATCTATCACTTTTATATTTTTTTCATTATCTAATATCTTTTTAACTTCTACCGGTCTTAATTTTTGTATCAATATTCTTCCAAAAAATATTAAAATCTTATTTTTAACATAGATAAATTTAAAAGTCTATTCAACATTGTTGTGATTTAGATAATTTCAAAGCCATTCATTCATCCATTCAATCATTTCATCCATTCATCAATTAAACCATTTTATTGTACCTTATGTCTAATCCTCAGAAAATAGAAAAATTCAAATTTTAATTAGGAGAAAAGATGAATAGAATATTTAGTTATTTTGTCATGGCTCTTTTAATAGCTTCAGTTGTTACAAATGCACAACCCCGCCGAACACCCGAAGAAAGAGCCAAACTGCTTAAAGATCAGCTAAATCTTACCGATGAACAAACTGCAAAAGTTGATAGCCTTTATACTTTGGCTGATACAAAATTCCAGGAAGCATCACAAAATGGCTTCGATAGAGCAAAATTTAGATCTATTATGGATAGTACAAATGCTGAAATAGATAAACTTTTAACGGATGAACAAAAGGATTCATTCAAAAAAATAATTGAAGAACGAAGAAACAGAATGCGGGGAAATAGACAGAACCGCAATTCAAATTAAAATAATATCTTATTGTAACGGATAAAAAATGAAAAAGAAAGTAATTATTTATAGTTTAATTGTGGTTGGGATACTTGCAGCTGTCTATTTTCTCTTTATTAAAAGTGATAGTACAACTCCAAAATTTACTTTTGCTGAGATTAAAAAAGGGGATATTAGTAATACTATTACCAGCACGGGTACCTTAAATGCTCTAAAAACAATAGATGTAGGTACTCAGGTTTCCGGCAAAATTGACAAAATATTTGTCGATTTTAATTCCGATGTGAAAAGAGGACAGCTTCTTGCTATTCTTGATACTACTAATCTCGCTTTAGCTATTAGAGATGCAAACTCAAACCTTGAAAAATCCAAATCTCAATATGAACAGGCACTAGCTCAATATAATAGAAATAAAGAATTATATGATAAAGGATATTTATCTGAGCTGGATTATATAAGTTCGAAAACCAGTCTTGAATCATCGCTCGCAGATTATCATTCTTCGCAAACATCTCTGGAAAGAGCAAAAACAAATTTAACTTATGCCTATATATATTCCCCGATAAACGGTAAGGTCATTAATAAGAATGTTGAAGAAGGACAAACAGTTGCATCAAGCTTTTCTTCCCCTACTTTGTTTGAAATAGCCGAAAACCTTTCCAATATGCAGATTTTAGCATCTGTTGACGAAAGTGATATAGGACAAATTCGTGTTGGCCAGGAAGCAAAGTTTTCAGTTCAAGCATTTCCCGATAAAGAGTTTACTGGTAAAGTTGTCCAGATAAGATTAAATTCTCAAGTAGAACAGAATGTTGTTAATTATACTGTGGTTATAAATGCTGAGAACAAGAACAATCTTTTACTGCCGGGTATGACTGCAACTATCGATTTCTATGTCGAACAGAAAAATGATGTTTTAATGGTTCCAAATTCAGCTTTAAGATATCAACCTTCAGCTGAAATTCTGGCAGAATATAAGAAATCTACCGGAGATTCTTCTGTAAATAGACGGAGTAATATTCCCGATAGCCTAAGAAATAGATTTAAAAGAATGGGGAATGGAAATTTTGCCTCTAATAATGGCACATCATCAGTTAGAAACAATTTTAAATCCAGGAGTTTCGGCAGAATTTGGTATTTAGATGATAAAGGGAAACCTCAGATGAGTATGGCTGTCTTAGGTTTAACAGATGGTAAAAACACTGAAATTGTACGAAGCAGAAATTTGAAGGATGGAATGAAAGTTATTACCGGTTCAGAGAATGCTGCGGCAGCCAATGCTTCCAGTACACCTAATCAAAATCTCACGCGAGGTTTTAGAAGAGGTTTTTAACTTATCAATACTTGAAATATCCGGAGAAAGATTTGAGTAAAAATATAATTAAAACAATTGAATTAACTAAGACGTATTTTGTAGGAGATATTAAAGTTCCGGCTCTTAAAGACGTCAATTTAAATATTGATGAAGGAGAATTCGTTGCAATAATGGGTGCTTCCGGTTCCGGTAAATCTACATTGATGAATTTGATTGGTTGCCTGGATAAACCAACTTCTGGAGATTATATCCTTGATGGAGTCAATACCAGCAAACTGACTAAAAATGAATATGCAGAAATCAGGAATCAAAAAATCGGCTTTGTATTCCAGGGTTTCAACCTCCTTCCGAGAACAACTGCACTCGAAAATGTCGAACTTCCATTAATGTATGATAGAATGCATAGGATAAATAACCCGAATAAAAAAGCTATCGAAGTACTGGAGCGTGTTGGTTTAGGTGACAGGTTAAGACATGAACCAAACCAGCTTTCGGGAGGACAGCAGCAGAGGGTTGCCATCGCAAGAGCCCTTGTTAATGAACCATCTCTTATTTTAGCTGATGAACCTACCGGAAATCTGGATAGTAAGATGTCCGTTGAAGTTTTCAGTCTTTTTCAAAAATTAAATGATGAAGGAATTACAATTATTCTTGTTACTCATGAAAGGGATTTCGCTCATTTTGCGAAAAGAATTGTTGAACTCAAAGACGGCTTTATAATTAAAGACTTTGAAATTAAAAACCGGATGATTGCTGCTCAAGAGTTAGAAAGATTAAAAGAAGAGGTAATTTAAAGTTTTAGAGGTAATATGCAGATTAAAAATGTTCTAAAAGTTGCAGGAAAAAGTATTCTTAAATCCAGAATGAGAAGTTTGCTGACTGCTTTAGGTATTATTATTGGCGTTGCTGCTGTCGTTGTAATGGTTGCAGTAGGCGATGGTGCACAAATGCAGGTTGAACAGCAGATAAATGCCCTTGGTTCAAATCTGCTTATTATTTTCCCTGGTTCCAGCAACTCTAGAGGTATAAGAATGGGAGCTGGAAGCTTTAACAGGTTTACAATGGAAGATGTTGATAGAATTAGAGAACAAGCAACTTTAATAAAAGCAGTATCACCTGTTGTAAGGAGCGGTGGTCAAATTATAGGCGGTAGCGGTAACTGGAGCACTCAGGTTCTCGGTGTTGCTACTAATTATCTGGAAATCAGAGATTGGCCCTTGTCTTCCGGTGATTTCTTTACTGATAAGGACATTCTTTCAAGAGCGAAAGTTGCTGTACTGGGTCAAACTGTTGTAAACCAATTATTCCCGAATGAAGATCCTATTGGACAATTGATTAGAATTAGAAACGTTCCCTTTAGAGTTATTGGAGTTTTATCGCCTAAAGGTCAGAGTGCAATGGGAACTGATAATGATGATATAATTTTAGCGCCGTCTACTACTGTTCTTGACAGATTAGCCGGCGGTAGATATATTAATTATATTCAGGCAAGCGCTCTTTCATTGCAGCAAATAGGGCAGGCTCAGGAGGAATTAACACAAATTATGCGTCAAGCTCATAAATTGCATCCGGGAGAAGATGATGATTTTACAGTAAGAAACCAGGCCGATATTACCGAAGCGGCAACTGAAACTTCAAAAGTTTTAACCGTTCTGCTTGCCTCAGTTGCAGGTGTTTCTCTCATCGTCGGCGGCATTGGAATAATGAATATTATGCTCGTTTCCGTAACCGAAAGAACAAGAGAAATTGGTATTAGATTGTCTGTAGGTGCAAGGACATCTGATATTCTAATTCAATTTCTAACTGAATCTATTGTCCTAAGTTTAGCAGGCGGATTAATAGGTATTTTACTCTCTTTCGGTATTACATATATATTAAATAATTATACCAGTCAATTTGCCTACATTAGACCCGAAATAATTTTTATAGCCGTTAGTTTTGCTGGTATTATCGGGATATTTTTCGGCTTTTATCCTGCCCGCAAAGCCGCAAACTTGAATCCTATTGATGCACTTAGATATGAATAATCTGCCCGGTTCTTTACTTTATTCTGGGAGCGTATGAATTAGATACTCTACTTTTTAAATGAAAATCTCGGCTTAAATTAAAAATTTCACTTAAAATCGGAGTATGCTATGATCATCAACCCTTTGGACAGAAGCAGTTATTTTAAAGGACTATTAGTATTAATAGGAATAGATAAAAATATTACCAAGGATGAAAGTAATTTGATTAAAAAAATTGGAAATATTCTAGGCTTTGACCATGAATTTGTAGATAATGCACTCCTCAATTTCTTTGATAATAAGTATATAATCGGGGAACCTCCTTTATTTTCCAATTGTAATTTAGCTGAAATATTCATTAAGGACGGAATTAAAACTGTTTTGGTTAATAATGTTTTGAACCTTGATCAGCTTAACTGGTTATCCGTGACAGCCTTAAAAAATAATATATCGAAACAATGGTTGTTCATTGAATTAGAAAACCTGATAGAAAATTATAAGCCCGGATCTGATTAATTCTTGAGATTCAGGAATATTTTAATCATCAGCACTATGACAGCCCTTTTGCATATTAAAACTATCTTTCAACGCTAATAATTTTTATCGGATAAAATGATGAAAACCTATTTCTCTTACATCTTATTTTTTATGATAATTTTTTATTCAAAAAATTATGCACAAAAGCAGCTGTCAATAAATGATGCAATTAATATTGCACTTCACCAGAATACAGCTCTTCTGAAATCTCAGAATAATCTGGTAACTAATGCTGGTGCAATAAAAAGTG
Organism: uncultured Ignavibacteriales bacterium; assembly: GCA_963742995.1. Classification (GTDB taxonomy): domain Bacteria; phylum Bacteroidota; class Ignavibacteria; order Ignavibacteriales; family Ignavibacteriaceae; genus CAVQBP01. Next base: position 2,302 of record CAVUOL010000002.1, on the reverse strand, counting down.
CATACGGTAATCTATTACCCAATTTAAATATAAGTGCTGGCTGGAACTGGCAGAGAATTAGTGATAAAGGAGGTGAATCTCAAACAGATTTCTTCGGAAGGGAAACTACTCTTCCGCCATCTGAAATAGATGCTCGGAATTATTCTCTTTCCGCCGGCGGTAATGTTACCCTGTTTGATGGACTTTCAAACCTTGCTAATATAGCCCAAAAGAAAAATTCTTACCAATCTGCTAAGTACGACCTGGAAAAACAAAAACAGGATATAATCCTTCAGACTGCTAATTATTATTTTTCTATAATCAGTTTCGATTCTCTCTTAAAATATCAAGATGAAAATTTGAAGTACAACCAGGAACTATTAAAAGAAATAAAAGAGAAACAGCAGTTAAAAATGGTAACTCTAGCAGATGTTTATTCACAGGAAGCACAAACTGCAAATTCTGAATTATCATACCTTCAAGCCAAAAATGATTTTGAGAAGGCTAAGATTTCTCTTCTAAATTATTTAGCTCTCGATATTAATAAAGACTACTCTTTTAACCTTCCCTCAAAGAGCGAATATGACTCAAGTTTAACAAGTGAAGATTATGGAGACCTTCTCCAATTTGCACTATCTCATCGCAGCGATTATTTAAGTCAAAAATATTCTGTTGAGGCGAGCCAAAATCAGTTGACTATGGCTCGTTCCGATCTCTTCCCTACCCTATCCGGAAGTTATCGTGTTTCAACCGGTGCCACAGATTTAAGCGCAATGTTTAACAGAAAAACTTACAGCCTTGGCTTATCATTAAACATCCCTATCTTTTCCAACTGGAATACAGAATATGCAATTGAATCTGCCGATGTTTCAGTTCAAAATAGCAGCGAAGATCTAAAGCAGTTGGAAAAACAGCTTAAATCGGATGTAAAAAATGCTTTACTCGATTTGCAGACTTCCCGGCTGCAGCTTGACGTATCAAAAAAAGCTTTACTCTCCGCTAAAGAAAGCTGGGATATTAAAAAAGAAAGTTATAATGTAGGAGCAGTTACCTATATAGATCTTCAGCAGACTTACAATAATTATCTCCAGGCATTAAATAACAATATACAGGCACAGTATAGTTATTATACAAAACAATTTGCTTTACTTAATGCAATCGGCAACTTGAATTATTAACATAGAATATTGCATTAACATAATTTGAATACTTATTTTGTCATTCTGAAAGGAACGAAATTGAATGAAGAATCTTTAGCTCAAAATTTATTTCTTAATTGAAATTGAATCTATTATATAACAATGCAATTCAATTGATATCAATTCAGTACTTTAATGACAGAGAGATTTCATTAAATCCGGAATCTAAAATTTATTTACAGCAGTTTCAGCTTTTTAGTCCAATCTTTAAATCCATTCTCCAGTTGTTCAAACGAATCTATTGCAAAAAGTAACGGCTGAAGATGCCAAACATCATACGCCTGGTTAACAATTCTTTCCGTATCGAAATCAATTACCTCTACTTCATTTGAGAGTGCATGCTGTATTTCACCAAGAGATGAAATAATTCCAGCACCGTAAATACGCATTCCATCCGGCTTTCTTATTAAACCGAATTCAACCGTAAACCAATGAAAGGTTTCAAGCTTTTTCCTATTTTCCCCTTGTGCATTTAGTGCGGCTTCACCAAACATTTGATAAAATGAAGCAAAACTTGTATCTGTTAACAATGGCATATGACCGAACATATCATGAAAAAAATCAGGAGCCGGAGTATAATCAAGCTCTTCTTTTCCCCTTATATAATCAGTGGAAGGAAATACCTTTCTGCTGAAGCATTTTGAAAAAATCCTGTTCATGTATTAAACCCGGAACCCTGGCAATTTTCCAGCCGGTTGTTTTATAAAATACATGACTTAGATCTTTTAAAGCAGGTATTTTATCAGGAGTAAAGTTTAGCCTTTTTGAGCCTTCCATGTATTCTTCGCAGGCTCTGCCTGGAAGAAATTTCATCTGCCTGTCAAAAAGAAACCGCCATGATTCCTGGTCAGATTCCGGATAATCAGGGTATATAATTTCATCATGTTCGGGTACCGGTCCTGTCAATTTCTGCGGAATACATCTTGGATCTATCCCCTCTTTAGCTGCCTGTTCATAAGCAGACAAAGTTTTTTCATCTTTTGGATTATCCATTTTTTACTCCTTCTTAAGATTTAATTGCTTTTGGCAATTTACACTTATTAACTGAACTTACGCAAATCCCCCCTCTCCTTGCTAAGGAGAAGGGCTGGGGGTGAGGTTAAAACCCATAAATTTTGCACCAA
>CAVUOL010000001.1:0-28998 GCA_963742995.1 uncultured Ignavibacteriales bacterium | reverse complement strand
CCTTTCTCCCATTGTCCAATACTATATAGTAAATTTATTTAAAATTTTAGTCCTTGACATTATCTAACTTAAATATATATTTTAGAAGTGAAAATGGAGGATGTTTTTATAGAAGATTTGCTACAGGCATAAAAATTGTTTAATTTTTTATACCGGAGTAGCAAAGTTTTTTCCGATTTGAGCTCACTCTGGTCGGTTTTTTTGTTTTTAGCCGGCATAACCATAAAAAAATGAAACTTTTTTGAAAGGAAATGTGTATATATACATAATTTGATACCAATATTCGGGAATCTGTTTTCAACCATAAAAGAAGGAAGGCAAAGATGAAAACCGTAAAAGCAAAAATCGATAATCCTTTATCTGACTTAATCAGCGATGATATTTTTGAATTATTGAACTCTCACGGATTAATTGATGAAAAATCGGTAAGAGATTATCAAATAAGAAAAACTTTTAAGCAATTGAGGTCTAATAAAGTAAGTGCGGGGGATGCAATTGATACAATAAGGGAAGAGTATCCATATTTGCAATTTGACACTATAAGAAAAATTGTTTATCAAATCAGCAAATAATTTCTTGATTTATAATTGGTTAGGGTTTATATTTAACTGACTCTTTCAAAGGGTTCTCCCCTGCCCTTTGATGGTAACGAGTCGAGCCCAGTGGTACCCCCATCACTGGGCTTTTTTATTAAATATTAAGATCACTTTATATCTTACAACGAAATAAAGTCTTATCTGAACTCATCTTCTATCTCGTACTCGTACTCTTGCTCTTGCTCGTACTCTTGCTCTTGCTCGTACTCTTGCTCTTGCTCTTGCTCGTACTCTTGCTCGTACTCTTGCTCTTGTACTTACTCTTGCTCTTGCACTTCCCCTCCCTCTGTTGTAACTTTGTAGCATAAACTATTAAGTTTTCCGGAGATATTATGGCTAAAGCCGTTAAGAAAAGAAATGTTCGTACTGTAAAGAAGGTTGTTGTTTCGCCTTTTAATATTTATTGGCAGAAAAAAAATTATCTCTTTTTATTTTTAGGTATTGTACTGTTATTCGGCGGATATTATTTTATGAGTATTAACCCATGGAATAGTTTTCCTGCGTTATATATTTCGCCTATTATTCTAGTTATAGCTTATGTGATAATTTTCCCCGCTTCAATACTCTTTAGGTCGAAAAATAATACTGAAAAAACTGAAACGGTGGAAATCGATTCTAATAAAATTAAAAAATAAGTATCACTTTATCTGATTATTCAATTACTTCAAAGTTTTTAATTGACTAAACTTACTACTGATCAATTAATTAATTTGAATCTGCTTCTTTCGGTGGAGGGGATAGGGCCGGGAAAAATTCGAGTCCTTCTTTCAAAATTCAAATCCATTGAAAAAATACTCTCGGCAGACTTTGATTCTCTTGTATCTTCAAGCGGGATCAGCATAAATCTGGCTAAAAGAATACAGAGAATTAATCATTACAGGAAAAATAATGCCGATTCAGTAGTTTCAGAACTTGAGAAATTAGATAAGCTGAACGCGCGGGTAATTACTGTCTGGGATACGGAATATCCGCCGTTATTAAAAAAAATATATGACCCTCCCCTCCTTTTTTACTGTATAGGTGATTTTAAGGAAATAGACAATTATTCAATTGCTGTAGTTGGCACAAGAATGCCCACACATTACGGTAAAATCCAGGCAGAAAGGTTTTCGGGAGATCTGGTAAGACAGAATATTACGATTACGAGCGGACTGGCAAGAGGGATTGATTCAATTGCTCATAGAACTGCATTAAAAAATAACGGAAGGACTATAGCTGTTATCGGTTCGGGTTTAGATGTAATTTACCCGCCGGAGAACAAAAATTTATTTACTGAAATTGCCGAAAAAGGGGTTGTTATTTCAGAATATAGATTGGGGACTAAGCCGGATGCACAGAATTTCCCGAGAAGGAATAGAATTATTTCCGGTTTAAGTTTAGGCTGCCTTGTTGTTGAGACAGGTTCCACAGGAGGAGCACTGAATACTGCACATTCCGCATTAGAGCAAAATCGAGAAACATTTGCCGTTCCGGGAAATTTAGGAGTTAGGCAGTCAGAAGGTACAAACCTTTTAATTCTTAAAAGTGAAGCCAAACTCGTACGCTCTGCAGAGGATATGCTGGTAGAGCTTGAATTGAAATTAAAGCCGGTTCTAGGGAAAAACGTACCTAAAAATGATATTGAACTAAATTTTTTTGAAGAAAAAATAGTGGCATCATTAACTAATGAACCACTGCAAATCGATAAAATAGCCTCACTTACAAACTTATCCACTTCCGATTGCCTCGTTCATCTCCTCTCATTAGAATTCAAAGGAATGGTTACGCAATTGCCAGGGAAGATGTTTGCGTTGCTCTGATACTAAAATACAGATAACGGATCATGAGTCATTTAATGGTCATTTATGGTCATTAAGTCATTAATTGTCATTTGTAGTCATTAGTCATTTATTGTCATTGAAATAATTAAATATTTTAACTAAAAAACAAAGGAGTATATAATGAAATTGGAAGAATTAAAGGTTTATCAATTAGCTATGGAAATTGCTGATAAAATCTGGGTTATAGTTTTCAAATGGAATTATTTTGAAAAAGATACGGTTGGTAAGCAATTAATAAGAGCTGCTGATTCTGTTGCTGCAAATTTAAGTGAAGGATTTGGAAGATATTTTTATAAAGAGAACAAACAATTTTGTTATTATTCAAGAGGATCTTTATTTGAAACAAAAACGTGGCTTAAAAAAGCTTTTAATAGGAGATTAATTGAAGAAAAAGATTATTTACTATTTATTGAAGAATTGGAAATAATTGGAGTAAAATTGAATAATTATATAAATACAATCGGAACATCATAACAACAAATAATCCAATGGCAATAAATGACTTAATGACATAATGACTAATGACGATAAATGACCTAATGACTACTAATGACAATGACCACAAATGAATTAATGACCAATGACTTATTCAATATTTTTTCAGATTTTTCCAGAGTGATTTTAATCTTTCTTTTAGATTTTTTTCCTGGCCAATGTCTGTGGGGAAATAATATTGAGAACCTTTTAATTCATCGGGCAGATAATTTTCTTCAATGAAATGATCCGGATAGTTGTGTGCATATCTATATTCTTTTCCGTAGCCGATTTCCTTCATAAGTTTCGTTGGAGCATTTCTTAAATGGATTGGGACAGGATAAAGGGGTTTGTTTTTTACAATTGACATAGCGGTATCAATCCCCATATAGGAAGCATTACTTTTGGGAGCTGATGCTAAGTATGTAGTGCATTGTGCAAGAATAATTCTTGCTTCCGGCATACCGATTTTATCAACAGCACCAAAAGCAGCTTCTGCTAGAACCAGACCGTTAGGAGAAGCGTTGCCGATATCTTCGGATGCTAGGATTACCAGTCTCCTTGCTATAAATAAAGGATCTTCCCCTCCCTCAAGCATCCTTGCAAGCCAGTATAAAGCAGCATCGGGATCGCTTCCTCTTACACTTTTTATAAAAGCAGAAATTACATTATAATGCTCTTCGCCTGCTTTATCATATATTATATTTTTTTTCTGTACAATATTTTCAAGAACTTCTTTTGAAATGTTAATCGGTTCTGTATTTAATTCCTGAATTACCGCACTTTCAAATATGCTAAGCAATGCCCTTGCATCACCTCCCGACAGATAAATTAAAAAGTCTATATCAATAGAATTAATATTTAAGTGGGATAAAAATTCATCTTTAGAAATTGCTGACTTAAGGATGTTTTCAAGATCAGCTTTAGATAATTCTTCCAGTATATAAATCCTTGCTCGTGATCTTAATGCCGCAATTACTTCGAAAGAAGGATTTTCAGTTGTAGCACCGATTAAAGTTAATAATCCTGATTCTACCGAATGAAGAAGTGCATCCTGCTGGGATTTATTAAAGCGGTGAATTTCATCAATGAATAAAATTGTTCTTTTATTCATCAATTTATTCTGTTCCGCAATTTCAATTATATTGCGGATATCTTTAACACCGGATGAGACTGCACTGAGTTGATGAAACTCCGATTTTGTTTTTTCGGCAATGATTCTTGCAATTGTTGTTTTCCCTGTTCCCGGAGGTCCCCATAGAATAAATGAACTTAAAGTATCATTTTCAATCATTAAACGGATAGGTTTTCCTTTATCCAGAAGAGATTTTTGTCCCTGAAATTCTTCAATGCTTTTAGGTCTTACTCTTTCCGCTAAAGGAACTTTAGGGATCTTTAAATTATCAATCATTTTTCTCTAACCTGAATAACTTTTTCTCCTTTTCGAATCATATGATATTTTTCTCTTGCAGTCTTTTCAATTTTTGCGGGAATTTTCTTTTGTAGTGAGTCTATATCACCTTCCAGAGCTTTATTTTCTTTTTTAGTGTCCGATATTTTTTCATTTACCTGCTTTACTTCATTTTTCAGTCTCTGATATTTCAATATTCCGAATTCATTAAAGAAAAGGAATGCCAGCGCAGCAAGGAATAATATTAAAAAGATATAAATTTTAAATTTTCTGCTTTTCTGTTTTGACATTTGAAAAATTTACCTGCTGTCTCTCAAACTTAAATTTATAATTTTATCTATCAATTGCTCAAAAGGGATTCCTACGGCTTTAGCCATTTTAGGTACCAGACTTGTTGATGTCATTCCCGGAAGAGTATTTACTTCCAGACAATAGGTTTCTAATTTTTCATTCAGTCTAAAATCAATCCTTGAATAAACTTCACACCCTAAAGAAGTAAATGCCAGCAGAGCCTGCGATTGAAGCCTCTGCTCAACTTCTTTCGGAACATCTGCAGGGACAATGTATTCACTCATACCGCTGGTATATTTGCATTCATAATCGTATACACCATGTTTAGGCTTTATCTCTAAAATGGGTAATGCTTTATTCTCAATAACCGCAACTGTTAATTCTCTTCCAGGTATATATTCTTCAAGAATTGCTTTATCAGAAAACTCCAATGCAAGATTTACAGCAGCAGACACATCTTCTTCATTTTTGCAGATTGTTAGACCTACGGTTGAGCCCTGGTCATTAGGTTTAATAACACATGGATATCCGAACTCTTTTTTTATGCTGCTTTTTACTGCATCTTCTCCAAAATTATTTTTTCCTATGGAGAACCATTTGGGTGTATTTATATTATAGTGTTTGAAAAGAATTTTAGACATCTCCTTATCCATGGAAATCGAACTTGCTAATATCTTAGACCCGGTATATTTGACGCCTCTTAATTCCAATAAAGATTGTATCGTACCGTCTTCACCATACTTGCCGTGAAGTGCAATAAATGCAAGATCGATGTCGTCAAATAATTTTGAATTTACAGCTTCAACATAATTTCTATTTGAAATTAAATCATCATCTTTTTTATTAAAAAAATCATCCTCATTTTCAGGCTGATTAGCTCCGTAAGCCGGATTTACTAAAACGGTTTCATAGCCGAGATTTTTTAAGGCTAAATAAATAGAAGCAGCAGATGATTTTGATACCTCTTTTTCGGGTGATGTGCCGCCAAGAAGCAAAGCAATCTTTGGTTTATTATTTTTTTCCATAATATCTAATATTTTATTCCTGATATAAATTTGTTACAGAGGTTGTATGAAGATAAAGAAAAAACTATATATCATCAGTAGATACTCACACAACCTCTAAGTCTACTCACCGGACTAGAAGTCCGGTAAAGGTATTTTTAAACCTGTTAGATCACCGCAATAAATTGCGGTGTTAACCTTTCTCGCTTTGCTCTTTGCGCATAGCTATACGTTCCAGCTCTTCCATCAATTTCATATTAATATATCCGTCATAGCCGGTAACAAGCGGCTCTTCATTTTTCAAGAAGGATTTTTGAACTGATTTCAATAAGAAGTAAAGTTTATTAGCCCGTTTTCGAAAAGATCTTTTAGGTTCTCCATCAAGCATAATTGTCAATTTAGAAGTATGTTTTGATCCTATAAATGAATCCAGGCTGATAGCACCCTTATGCCCTAATATTTCAATCCGGTTGAAAGCTTTTTTCGCATTAAACGAGCAGCTGAAATAACCATATCCGCATTGATTAAATTTAATCAATGCCGATGCAAAGTCGTCTACCCCGCTTTGATAAATTATATTTTCAACTGTACCGCCGATAATATTAAATTCGCCGCCGAGATATCTCAGAAGATCAATTAAATGAGTGCCGAGGTCTCTTAAAGCACCTCCCCCACTTAATTCTTTATTATGCCTGAAATTATCTCCGGGCGGAAGGTCGATATTAAAGTTAAGATTAATCGAAATAATTTTGCCGAGAAGCTTATTATCGATTAATTCTTTAGTTTTTATAATCTGGGGATGATAACGGTAAGGATAGTCAACTGAAAATAATACATTGTTTTCCTTACATACCCGGACCATTTCTTCAGCCTGTGAAGAATTTAATGCCAGTGGCTTTTCACATAGTATATTCTTTCCCGATTTGGCAGCTTTGATTACCTGTTCATAATGATAAGAATTAGCGCTTGAAATATATACGGTATTTATATCCGAATTAAGGAATTCATCATAATTATTAAACCTGTTTTTTATTCCAAATCTTTCAGATATGTTTTTTGCACGGTTAATATCATTGCTGAAGACCGAGTTAAGTACACTCCTTCTTAATAAAGAGAGGGTTGGGATAAATGTTTGTTCGGCAAATCGACCAAGACCTGCAACACCCCATTTTAATTTTGCTTTTGACATTTCACTTCGTTCTTTTTAGGCTATCTGCTTAAACAACTTTAATCTTTCCATTAATTTTTTTACCGGAAGAGAGTTCTGCATAATATAAAAATGAACACCGGGTACATTCTTCTCCAAAAGCTCTTCTACTTGTTTGGCAGCCCATTCCACTCCAATATCGAGTACATGTTCCGGTTTAGCGGAATAAACTTCATCAGCCAGTTCATCGGGAAGACTTATATAAAAATTTTTGGGAATATTTATAAGATGAGCTTTCGTTGTTAGAATTTTTAATCCGGGAATAATAGGAACATTTACTCCTTCCTTGCGGCATTGTTCTACATATTCAAAATAGAATTTATTATCATAGAATAATTGGGTTACAATATATTCCGCACCAGCATCAACCTTCTGTTTGGCGTTTTTAATATCAATCTTTAAGCTCGGCGCTTCAAAATGTTTTTCAGGATAGCCGCCCACCCCGATACAAAAGTTGGTAGGTTTGGCATCGAGCAGACTTTCTTCAAGATACTTTCCATTGTTCATATTCACAATCTGTTCTACCAGTTCGCTTGTAAGCAGATTAACGCTTCGACCCAATGGAATCGGTTTATCATATCCATGATCATCCCCTCTTACTGCAAGTACGTTTTCAATACCAAGATAATTTATTTCTATTAAGAAATCTTCTGTCTCTTCTCTTGTAAAACCTTTTGTGAGAACATGAGGTACAGCATCAATATTGTATTTATTCTGAATTAAAGCGCAAATTCCCAATGTGCCGGGTCTTTTTCTTTTTATTTTTTTCTTTATTCCATTTGGAGTTTCATCATAAACAACTTCAGCGGAATGGCTGGTTATATCGATAAACGGAGGTTTATATTTAGCTATATCATCCAGAACAGCAAGAAGGCTTTTAATATCTCCTCCTCTTTTAGGGGGAATAAGCTCAAAACTAATAAACGGCTGCTTTAAGTTTTGTATATGCTCTATTACTTTCATCAGGCCTTAATATCTTTTTTTTAATTTAACAAATTTAACATATTATTTTATAAAGGTCACCATGAAATTAGTTTCTTTTATAAAAGGTACATACATAAAAATAAGGTAATAAGGTTTCCGTCAAAGGAAGTTTTGTGTTACTAAGGTGAAAACAGAAAATAAGGTTTTAGGACAGATAGCTATTCGATTGGTTTTAATGTTAATTTATCGTGATTATTTGTAATTGAAGCTTCGTCCGTTCTGACTATTATATATTTTCCAGTTAACCACATTTGAGTCATATCTTTGTAATGGCTGCTTAAAACGTTTCCGGATTCACCGGTAGTAAGTATCATATAAAATTGGTCGGGTTTTGAATAGTCAAAAATATATCTCATTGAAGGCCCTAAAATATTTTCAAATTTTTTATGGCTGAACTGGGGAAATTCTTTAATGCTTTCATAAAAGGGATATTCGGTATTAAAGATAGTAGTACCATCTCCCCCGATTTCGAATGGACCTATATCAATATATTTATCAAAAAGTGATGATACACCGCTAAAGGGGTGTTTGAATATAACCTGATGCATTTTCCCCCATTGCCACATTTTTATATCTTTTCCATAATTATTTTCCAGTTCGCTCAATGCATCCGAAAGACTTTTTCTAATTATATCATTCTTAGTTTCTTTTCCGGGAGTAGTTATATCGTCAATCCAGGTATTAGTTGAATCATTTAATACTTTTAATACAGAGTTATAGGGGACGTTTGCGATAAATACAAACTCATTAAAAAGATCGTGTCCCATTTCATCATAATAGATATTTTTTAAGAGATGATTGTAAAAAACCGCATAGATAGAGGGGACCTGGCTATATTGGTTAAACTCATAATTCCATTTCTTAAAAAGCTCCAAGGAGAGCTGCAAGTTTTTATTTGTTATTTCAACTCCGTTAAACGCATCTAAAATAGATTTAGTAATTATTTCCGCATAAGGAGAGATAAAATCCATTTGATACTTCTGATAATCGCCGACAGAATGTTTCTCTTTACCTGTTAAAAGCTGTTCAATTCTTTCAATCCTTGATGGAGGTTCCCATGTATTTGAAATATGATATTTGAAATCTTTTGTTGTCTTATTATTTGCCGTAGCAATATAATCTTGAGAAGGATTTATAAAAGAGGGCAATTCATTGTTAGGAACGAAACCTTTCCAATCATATTTATCTGTAGTTCCGTCATAGACAAATGAATCCCCGTTATTTTCTCTTACAGGTATTCTTCCTCCGAATACATAGCCTATATTTCCGTCTTTATCTGCATAAACAAAATTTTGTGCCGGAACAGAATAATTAACTAATGATTCTTTAAATTCCTGCCAATTTTTTGCTCTGTTTAATTTGTAAAAAGAATCCATTTCATTGCTATAGTAATTACCAAGCCATGACATGGTGATTACAGTATTCTTAAATTTATTTCCAGGATATAGAATATTATAGGGATGAACACTTGAAATGACCGGACCGTGACCGGTTGAAATTACTTTTAGTATAACATCGGCTGAATCTTTTACTTTAATTGTATCATAATAAGCTATTAATTTCTTCCATTCCCCGTTATATAAATAATTTTTTCCTGTTGAATCTATTTTTTCAATATAGAAATCGGCATCATCGAGCATTATATTGGTAACAGTCCATGAAATATTTTCATTTTTACCGATAATGACTGCGGGGATACCAGGGAAAGTGAATCCGCCAGCATTCCAATTATCACTGCGGACTACGGCAGCGAACCATTTATCAGGGTGCACTAAAATGGAGATGAGTATCGTTAGCAATTATGGGCTTTCCGCTTATAGATTTCTTTCCGTCTACAACCCAATTATTAGAGCCGATGTGTGTACCGGACATTCCCATAAATTCTCTAAAAGCCTTATCTGTTTTAATAAAGTCATTATCTATCAAGCTGTACTTTTTTATTTCAGGGGGAACGATAACAGGTGCATTTTCGGGATAATCAGGTAATATTTCTTTTACCTTCTCTTCACCGAATTTTTGAATAAGATGGGTAAAAGTAATATCCGACCACCAGCTGATATTAAGCTCCCATGCCATCATTCTTCCGATAACCAGGCAATCCTCAGGAGTCCATTTATAAGGATTATAGCTCAATATATCAAATTCAACAGGGTATTTTCCTTTAAAATCTTTTATATATTTATTTACACCATCCGAATAAGATTGAAGAAATTTAATTAATTGCGGGTCGGTTTGTTTCAAGATATCGTCAACATTTCTTTTTATACCAACTGTTTTGAACATTTCATCAAACGGAATAGTCTTAGGCCCGAAGATTTCACTTAATCTGCCTTCACCAGCGCGTCTAATCAAATCCATGGTAAATAACCGTTCCTGAGCGTGAACATATCCAAGTGCAAAAGCTGCATCATCTTCATTCCGGGCAATAATATAAGGAATTGCCATGCTATCCCGGTATATCATAACATTATTTTTTATTCCCGGCGCATTTATTTCTCCATTATATACAGGCAGTGAAGATTTGAGCATATGATAAAATATTACTCCCCCGATTACAATTATTATAATAAAACTTACAATAACTCCAATAGTTATTTTCAACCAATTAGGCATAGGACTTACTTTTAATATTATATACAAAGATAATATAATTTGGACCCCTGCCAAAGATTTGTCAATATCACAGGAAATAACAAAAGACAAATAACAAAAAACAAATAAATTCCAAATTAAAATTCAGAATTCAAAACAGTAGATACTATCATTTGGGGGTAGATTTATAATTGATTATATACGGTTTCAAAACGGATATAAAACGGTTTTAATACGGTTTCAAAACGGTTTCAAAGTTGTTGAAGATAGGAGTTGGCCTTTGGATTGTTCGAAGTTTTAACATTTAGGAGATTCAGTTTACGTTGTTGTAATTAAAATTGACAATATAAAGGGGAATTAAAGATGACATCACTTCTATCAGTATTGAGGCCGGGTAAAAATATAGAAAAATCGCTAGGAGGTGGCGTAATTTTCCTCTTAAACCAATGGATAAATCCATTGGTTAATGATATTCACACAGGCTCTATATGCAGCTGAAATTAAACAATCCTAAATGTAAGAATTTTATTGCATATATCCAGGACATCCTGAACGGAGACATCGTCTATAAGTTCGGACTTCCGGATAAAATATTTGTTATCACCTATGGGGGCCCAATTAAAGGGATTGGTAGGACCAAAGATTGAAATTTGAGGTGTATCTGTAGAGCCGGCAACATGCATTATTCCGGTATCGTTAGAGATAAATAAATTTGACTTTGAAATTAAAGCAGCTACCTGCGGAATAGCTTTATTGGTAAAAAGAGATGCTTCTATTGAGCAATTATGTTTTATATAATCCAGCTCTTCTTTATCGGATGAACTCCCGGTTAAATAAAATTTTGCCTTATAATCTGTATTGAGTTTCTCCATCAATGAAATGTACTTTTGAAGAGACCATCTATTATTTGGTTTGCCTGCACCGACATGCAGACCAATTAATAATTCTCCATCCTTAAGATTCATTTTCCGGATAAATTGACCGGCAAATTTTATATCATCATTATCAAAAGAAATTTCAGAATGATAACTATTTGTATTTATGCCAAATGGTCTAACGATATCAAGGCTTCTTTCAGAAACATTAGAGTCCGGATGTTTTCTCCAATCCAGCTTAACCCTTCTGTCAAAGAAGAAGGCACTGTCATTTGTTTCACCATCTAAGGACTCCGGTCCAATTCTAATGTGTGATTTTGAAAGACGTGCAATTAGATTGCTGGTGAATGAAATAGAAACTACTACAGGGACGATTGCCACATCATATCCCTCCCGGATTAATTTTATAAATTCGGATAAATAACCTTTATTAAACAATTTTTTTTTATCGAAAATAAACATCCGGTCGATAAACCTGTTCTTAATGAGTCCGGGATAATTAAAGGGGCTGACAATTAAAGTAATATGTGAACCGGGATAGGTTTCTTTAATAGCTCTGAATAAGGATACACCGGCTAATAAGTCACCAAGCTGATTATGCTGCCGGATTACAAGGAATTTATGCGGATTATTAAGATTACGGTTATCAGTAGGTTTTTTTGATAATAATGTTCTGAAAATTAAGTTAATAAATTTTGAAGCAGCATTTTTTTTTGCCATTAAATGATCTTACTTTTTTTCATTGCTTTCATCATTATCCTCCGGTTTAATCTCTCTGAAATCGGCTTCTTCTACATCTTTATATTTAGTTTTTGCCGGAGGATTTGTCTTAAAGCTGTCCTTGTTTTTTGTAGATGCAGTAAAGTACCTTAAAAAATATTGGAGTACTTTATAAATAATATAAAATAGAATTAAAAATAAAATAAATCTTATCATAATTAAATAATCCTTTTTGATTCCGGTTTAAAGTATTCGATCACCCCTCTATCAACTCTAAATATTTGCTTAAACAGTTCATCAAAATCATTATTGCTTTTCACAAAGTCGATTTCGGTTGAATTTACAATCAGCAGAGGTGTGGAATTATACCGGAAGAAGTAATGATTATAAGATTCGCTCAATTCTTCAATATAATTCCGTGTCAGATTTTTTTCAATTTTCCGGCTTCTTTTTTTAATATTATGCATTAATCTATCCACACCTGACTGCAGGTATACAACCAGGTCCGGTTTTCTAAGGTTCCTTGCCAGCAGAGGGAATATTGATTCATACAACTTTAATTCTTCGCCGTTCAAGTTTAAATAAGCGAAAATTCTATCCTTTTCAAATGTATAATCGCATACGTAATAATCGGTAAATAAGTTTCCCTGGCTCAAAACTTCCTGCTGCTTATACCTATTTATTAAAAAGAACATTTGTGTCTGGAATGCAAACCTTTTTCTATCCGAATAAAAATTTTCGAGAAAAGGATTGACTTCAAACTGTTCCAGAATTAATTCTGCATTTAGCTTATCTTTTATTTTCTTTGCCAGACTGGTTTTTCCTGCGCCGATAACCCCTTCAATTGCTATATATTTTATTTCCGGTCTGCCGGATTCCGAATCAGAATTGCTCACTGTATATATTTCCCTTTAGAAAATTTTCTTGTTTAATTTCTTAAGAATATTTTTTTCCGTATTACAAATATCACAAATTTTTAGATTTAATTCAGGGTGAATAAGTTCAGGCGAAATTTCACACAAAGGAACAATGACAAAATCCCTATAAGGGATACCTTCGTGAGGCACTTTAATTTCATTATCTGAATAAATTTCATTATTATAGAGAAGCAGATCAAGATCTATCTTCCTAGGACCCCATTTAATGGTTTTTATCCTTCCCAGCTTTTTTTCAATATATTTTAATAAATGAAAAAGATCTAAAATTGAGTATGAAGTTTTAATTTCAGCCGCACAATTATAAAAATTATCCTGTTCTACTTCCCCGAAAGGTTTTGTTTCATAAACAGAAGAAACAGCAGCTATATTACAATTTTTATCCTTTTCAATTTCTTTAACTGCCTTTTGCAAAAAATCCAGCCTATCCCCTTTATTTGAACCGAGACCAATATAAGCGGTATTTTGATAAAATTCATTCACTTTTATGTTTTATCTTTTGACCTTTGACTTTTGACTTTTGACTTTTAACAACTTCAACTTCGACACTATCAACAAGACCGCCTAAGGGGGGATTATTCTTCCGGACTCTTACAGCAATTTTTTGAATCTGGGGAAATTTTTTCAAAAGTTCATCGACTATTTTAGAGGCTAAAGCTTCAATTAAGTAATATTTCTGTCCCAGGGCTATTTGATACATAAATTTATAAACCTTCTCATAATCAACAGTCTGATTCAGACTATCTTTTTCCGCAGCATTGGTAAAATCGGTATAAATATCAACATCGGCTTCAAATTTCCCGCCTACACTCTGTTCTTCCGATAATACACCGTGGTATCCGTAAAAAATTGCTTTTTTTATCCTGATTACATTTAACATTCTAAATCCATAATAAAAAAATTAAAATATTTATTTTTGACTTTTGACCTCTGTCTTCTGACTTCTGATTTCTGACCTCTGACTTCTAACATCTTGTACAAAACTACATAAGTTATACTACAATAACTTTCCCTGGCTAAATCATAGCAATAATTCCCTGTGCTCTACCGGAATGTAAACCATCCCTTCGATACGAATGCAGAAGGTAATTCATTTCAAAAGTGCAATAAGAGGACAACTGAATATTTTCTTCCGGAATACCATAATCTATCAAAATGTCATAATTAATGCCTGATACATTAAGCAAATATTTTTCTCCTTTAGGGATTAGATATTTTTCTTCAAATTTTTCTGCTACTTCCTTCCCTACTTCATAATTTTTTTGACAGATTGAAGGTCCGATATAACAAATTAAATTTTCCGGAGATGAATTAAAATCATCTTTAAGCTTCTTAATTACCTTTAATAGAATTTTCTTTTCTGTTCCTCTCCATCCCGGAATGAACCGCTGCAATTATTTTATTCTTCTTATCAAAGATGAATATAGGAGTACAGTCAGCAGTACTTACAGCAAGACCCAGATTTTTTTTATCTGTTATTAAAGCATCACTTTCACCGTAAAATCCGCCTTTATCCACGCACCTGATAATATCTCCATGTACCTGCCGCTGTATTGCAATATTTTCGGGCTTCAAACCGAGTTCTTTATAAAATAATTCTCTGTTCTCTTTTACAATTCTTTCATCATCGCCGACTGAAGTAGAGAGATTGAAAAAAAATGGTTCTTTCCTCCCCGCACCAATCTTCGTACTAAGTCCAAAGACAATCTCTTTATATTGCTCCAATAAACTTGATTTAATAATTACCATTTTAATACTTACAATATCTAAATACAAAAATATAAATTATAAGTAATTAATATAAAAAAGTACATTTTATCACTTGCCGTTGGATTTTATCTAAATGTTAACACCGTGGTTTTAGCCCGGTGATTTCTATTATATACGGTAGTCCGAAGGTTTTCACACAGCCTTTTATCCAACGAATCTAAACCTCCGGGGTTTAGGAAAACCCCGGAGGTTTTTTTTAATGGAATGCTTTATTACTTTTATTTTATTTTTTTTCTGATTAAAATTTTATATAATGTTTTTCATCATTTCCAAAAGTTATTAAATCTAAACAGAAATAATAAATGTTTGAATATGTAGGCGCATTACATATGCATTCTGATTTTTCCGATGGATCGGGGAAAGTAAAGGAAATTGCAAGGTTTGCAGATGAAATCGGGCTGGACTATATCATTTTAACCGACCATAATACCCTCAGGGCATTAAAAGAAGGTTATGAAGGATGGTACGGCAATACATTACTTTTAGTCGGCTGTGAATTAAATGACAAAGAGAATAAAAACCATTACCTGGCTTTTGGAATTGATGAAACATATTCTACCAGGATGTCGGCTAAAAATTATGTGAGAAAAGTAAAAGAAGCGGGAGGTATTGGATTTTTAGCCCACCCGCATGAAAAACGTACACATATGAAAGAGCATCCCCCATATCCCTGGATTGAATGGGATACGGAGGATTTTACGGGAATAGAAATCTGGAACCATATGTCTGAATGGATGGAGAACCTCACCGAACAAAATAAGTATCAGGCTTTTATTCATCCCTTAAAATCTATAGAGGCGCCTCCGGCAGAAACCTTAAAGGTTTGGGATCAGCTTAATCAAAAACGAAAAGTTGTAGGAATAGGTGGAGTTGATGCCCATGCGCATAAATATAATCTACTGGGATTTTTAGAAGTTGAGATATTTCCTTATAAAGTTTTATTTAAATCAATCAGGACTCATATTTTATTAAACGAAAAACTTGAAAAAGGTAAAAGCAGCAGTCATCTTAAAAAAGCTAGGGAATTGATTTATGAATCTTTAAGAGAAGGAAGATGTTTTGTAGCCAATGATTACCATGGCGATTCTAAAGGCTTCAAATTCTTTGCTGAATCGGAAGGGGTTACTTATCAAATGGGGGATGAAATAAAGAAGAATAATGATATTATATTCAAAGTATATTGTCCTCAAAAAAGTGAAATAAAACTATTTAGAAACGGTAAAAAAGCTGACTCAGCTGAAAGCGATAATGCGGAATTTAAAATCACAAGAAAAGGGGTATATAGGATAGAAGTTTATTTAAATGGTAAAGCTTGGATTTTTTCTAATCACATAATCATTAACAATTGACAAGGTGGATGCTTGGTGAGGCTCATAATTCAACTTCAAAAGATTCCGTTCTAACTATTTCTATATCCTTTTTGCTTCTTTTCTTTAAAATCTTTTCAATATCTTTCTGTTCAGCATTATTTACCGGTTCAAGCGAATCTAATCTTAGTCTAAATGGGAGTCCTTTATTAATTATCACATTTTTATAAAACAAACCTATCGCTGTGGAACTGTTCAATCCTATTTTTTTCAAGATATCCTCAGCTTCTTTTTTAATATCTGAATCTATCCTTGCAGTTACCGTTGCATCTTTCATCCCTACCTCATTATCCAAGAGAATTGGTTTTACGAAAAAGGTGTTTTGTTTTTCTATCGGTTAAGAATTTACCTTCGCCTGAACTATCTAATGTACCGATGAATCGACTTTGGAAGTCAAGATTAAGCTTAATCCGAAAAATATGAGAGTGCTTTATTGCTAAGTTCTGATAAAATGAATAACTAAAACTCTTCTAAAATTTTCTCAATATTAATTCTTTTACTGATTACATTTGCTGATACATCAAATTTTCTTGCAATAAGTGGTGCAATATGTTCTGCTAATTTCTGGTTTTCAATATCAGGATAAATTTTCTTAATTAAATCAATTTTGGGGGTTAACAGGTTGATTTCATTTCTCAAATTCTCAACAGGAACTAATAAACGTCCTGCAAACTCATATGCTTGCAACTCTAACCAATTATATTCTTCTTCTGGAAGTTGTTGAATCAAATTAATCCATTCATCAACTGACTTAATACTAGAGAAATTACATCTATCATAAATATCCCTATGTAAAATATAGTGTCCTATTTCGTGAGCTGCCGAGTATCTGATTCTGTTCAAATACCTATCGTCCATATATTCTTCTTCATCAACAGCAATACCAGAAAAATCGCCGAGCAAAAAAGAATCTATATCCCCTGCTCTTTTAAGTCCGGGTATTGGTAAAATGTCCAGGTGAAGGTCAAATTCAATAAGGTAAAGAATATCGATAGGATAACTCTTAGCTTTCCAATATTTATCTCTGAAATCATCCGCTCGATTTCGTATAATCTCGAATTTAAGATATGGAGCTTTATAACCGGATAAATCTATATCTGCCAAATCAACTCTCTCTCAGCAGCTTAGCAACATTTTTCATTTCTTTATCAGTAGGTCTTTGACCCCTTAGAGTTCTGTAGAACAAAGGCAGCTTGGCAACAACGTTTTCATCTTCCTTTAAGTCATTTGGTATTTCTCCCCTTGCAGCAGCAGCTAAATCAATAAAAGTATACCATTCCGAACTAAATTTTTCTACCCCTAATTCCTTTGCCCATTTTTCAAGAGTTGATTCATCTGCAGGAGGAAGATTTTTTCCCCTTTCTATTTTGCTCCAGTTACTTGCGTCATGTTCATACTTTTTACAAAACTCTCTTAAAGTTAATCCTTTGCTCAATCTTAGATTTTTTATGTATAATCCAAAATTCATATAACTCCTTTAATTTTGTGGTAAATAATTTACCACATAAAAAAATAATTTGCAATGTCCTTCCTTATCATTTCTGATTTTTCTTTGCTTCATCAGAAATGAATTGTTAAATTAACCGGGAATTGATTTTCTTTTAAAGGAATGTCTCCAATATTATTCTTGAGTTTCTTAAATGTTAACTTGACATCAATCAAATAAGCCTAGGTTGGTTTCAATGTGCTTGTAATATTCTTCTGCAAATTTCGAAAGAGTTATAAAGGTAAATGTGTTCAGTAAAATGTTCAGTAAAATATCCTAATCTTTACTATATTTACTTTAAGTTTATTTGAATTTGGTCAATAAACTAGATGCGCCCATAGTTCAAATGGATAGAACGTTGGATTCCGGTTCCAAAGGTTGAAGGTTCGAGTCCTTCTGGGCGTACACTTAAATAAATTGCAAGATTGCAAAATTACAAAGATTACAAGATTAGATTACAAGATTACATGATTGATTTATTGTTATATCTTTAAGGGTAAAGCAAAAAACAATTTTTTACCCTTTTGACCTTCCTAATTTTTCATTATTTTTCATCTCTATTTTTTAAAAAGGATTAACATGCTTACTAAGAAGAAAAAAATATCTAAAAAAGAGATAAAACAGGATAAATTAGTCGAAGTTTATTATAAAGCTTACGGATATTTAGATGAAAACCGATCAAGGGTGCTTCTTTATGCGGGCGTGTTAGTAGTAGTAGTTTTAGCGGCAATCTATTATATCAATAATAAAAAAGAAAATAACACTAAAGCCGAAGTGCAGCTATCCAAAGTAATGGATATTTATGATCAGGGCTCTTATCTTGAAGCAATTGAAGGGAGACCTTCACAAAATATTACCGGTCTGAAAAAAATAGTTGAAGATTTCGGAAGCACTGAAAACGGCGAAACAGCAAAAATATACCTTGCTAATTCTTATGAAATGCTTGGTAAATCGAGTGAAGCTTTGAAATATTATGAAGATTATGATGGCAGCATTCCTATGTATAAAGCTACAGCACTTGCAGGGCAGGCAGGAATATATGCAGGGCAAAAAGAATATGAAAAAGCCGCTGATTTATTTAGGAAAGCTTCCCGTATTTCCAAATCCAATGTACTGAACCCGGATTACATCCTTGATGCAAGCATCAATTATTTAAATTTAGGTAAAGATGATGAAGCAAAAGATTTATTTGAATCTTTAAAAAAAGACTATCCTACATCACAAGCTGCAAGAAAAGCAACTGAATATTTAGCCCTGGTTGATTAGGAAGCAGGTTCAATCTGCACATTTTTTGAAAAGTTAAATTTTTCAAAATTGAAGGTTTTTTGATAAAAATTGATTGAAATTGCCTAGAATCTCTTAAAATCTATTAAAAATCTCCCATTTTCTATAATCTTCATTTCTTGACTTTCAGGCCGCATATATCTATTTTTTCTTCCTATTTAAATAAAGCATTGGATATATGGCAGATACCTCAGATTTTAGAAATGGACTAATCATCAAATTTAAAACTGATCTCTATTCAATAACTGAATTTCAGCATGTCAAACCTGGTAAAGGGGGAGCATTCGTTAGAAGTACCTTGAAGAATTTAAAAACAGGTAAAGTTCTGGATAATACTTTTAGAGCCGGTGAGGGAATCGAAATAGTCCGTATTGAAAGAAGAAAATATCAATATCTCTACAGGGAAGCGGACTTTTTAGTCTGTATGGATAACGATACATACGAGCAGATTAACATCCCTATTGATTTATTTGGAGATGGAGTAAATTATTTAAAAGAGAGTGAAGAGGTTGATATTTTATTTAACGGAGAAGAAATTATAAATGTTGAGATTCCAATCTTTGTTAATTTAAAAGTAATAGAAACCGAACCGGGTTATAGGGGTGATACGGCAACCGGGGCTACAAAGCCAGCCAAACTTGAAACCGGCGCTTCTGTTAACGTCCCTTTATTTATTAATGAAGGTGACATATTAAGAATTGATACAAGAGTAGGGGGATATGTAGAGAGAGTGAAATCTTAAAAAGAGGGTGGTCAAATGGATTTGAATTTAATAAAGAAGCTGGTCAAAGTTGTTGACTCCAGCGAAATTACGGATCTTGAGGTTGAAGAGAATGGTTTTAGAGTAAAAATTGCAAAAAAGATAAGAACGGGGAATATAATAACCCAGCCTCAAATCTTAGCTAACTCTCCGGCCATAGGCAATAATAACAATAATGATGAAGCAGCGGTTAGGGAAGCAGAAAAGGCAAAGGAAGTATCTAAGGAAAATTTGCATGAAGTGAAGTCTCCTATTGTAGGTACTTTTTATAGAGCTCCTGCACCCGATGCAGATCCTTACGTTCAAATTGGTGAGTCGATCTCGGTTGGTTCAGTTTTATGTATAGTTGAAGCTATGAAACTTATGAATGAAATTGAATCTGATATTGACGGGAAAATTGTTAAAATTTTAGCTGAAAACGGAAAACCGGTAGAGTATAACCAGCCTCTCTTTTTAATTCAAACCGGCTAATTCTTACATTACAATAGAGAGTAAGTTGTTTAATAAAATTTTAATCGCCAATCGAGGCGAAATTGCTTTAAGGATCTTAAGGACCTGTAAAGAATTAGGAATTAAAACCGTAGCAGTTTATTCTGAAGCAGATAAAGATTCTCTTCATGTAACCTTTGCTGATGAGGCAGTTTGTATTGGACCGCCGCCAAGCAGGGACAGCTATTTAAAAATCCCAATTATAATATCAGCAGCTCAGATAACAGGAGCAGATGCAATTCATCCCGGTTATGGATTTTTGGCAGAAAATGCAAACTTTTCCGAAATCTGTGCTGAATCCAATATTAAATTTATCGGTCCATCGCCAGATATGATTAGAGCAATGGGAGATAAATCCTTTGCCAGGGATACCATGAAAAAGAATGGTGTTCCGGTAATTCCAGGCAGTGATGGTATAGTTCCCGACGTTGAAGAGGGGAAAAAAACTGCCGGAGAGATTGGATATCCGGTCATTATTAAAGCCTCTGCAGGAGGGGGCGGAAAAGGGATGAGAATTGTTTGGGAAGAAAAAGAATTCGATAAAGCTTTCCAGACTGCCCGTACTGAAGCCGAATCAGCATTCGGCCATCCTGATGTTTATATAGAGAAGTTTGTTGAAAATCCCCGCCATGTCGAAATTCAGGTTCTAGGTGATACTTTCGGAAATGTTTACCATTACGGTGAAAGAGATTGTACTGTACAAAGAAGGCACCAAAAATTAATTGAAGAGTCCCCTTCTCCCGTAATTGATTCTGAAATAAGAAATAAAATGGGAGATACGGCAATACTTGGTGCTAAAGCAGTAAATTATGAAGGTGCAGGTACTGTTGAATTCTTATTGGATAAAAATAAAAATTTTTATTTCATGGAGATGAATACCCGTATTCAAGTAGAACACCCCGTGACCGAGTCGGTTTATAATGTGGATTTGATTAAGCAGCAGATATTAGTTGCAGCAGGAGAAAAGATAGACACTCTTCCGGGAACGCCTCAAGGACACAGCATTGAATTCAGAATAAATGCCGAAGACCCGGAAAATGGTTTCAGACCCTCTCCGGGACCGATTGAATCCCTTCATTATCCGGGCGGATTCGGTGTCCGTATTGATTCCCATATCTACCAGGGATATGTAATTCCCCCTTATTATGATTCTTTGATTGCTAAGCTGATTGTCTGGGGTACGGATAGAACCCATGCAATTTTAAGAGGAAAAAGAGCCCTTGAAGAATTTACTGTTGAAGGGATTAAAACAACTATCCCTTTCCATTTAAAAGTTTTGGAAGATAGAAGATTCTTAACCAGCAATTATGATACAAGCTTTTTAGAAAACTTTGAATTTAAATAAAAGCTAATGGCACGCAGATGACGCAGATTTAACGGATTTTCACTGTCCCGAGTCGGGATGAAAATAACTTTTTGGTCACCCCCTTAATGATATTCACACAGGCTCTTTATCCAACGGAAATTATCTTCTGGATTTCCCATTCTTCAATATCTCCTGTAACTATCTTAAAAAGTGGATGAGGAGAAAATTTAGTGCAACAAGCCCTTTGCTGTCAAGATATTTTGGATGTAATGACCAGAGTCTCAAAGCAATTAATGACCGACTAATTCCCTGTATTGTTGCGCATTTAAAAGATCACTCAATTCAGTTTCATCTTTGAGCTCTATCTTAACCATCCAGCCTAATCCGTACGGATCGGAATTAACTTCTTCAGGTTTATCCGTTAACTCCTTATTTATTTCAATAATTTTCCCGCTGACTGGTGCGTAAATATCACTTACCGTTTTAACTGCCTCAATTGTACCGAGGGATTCTCCCTTTTTAACTTCAACTTTATCGGTATTTATATCAATAAATACTACATCGCCTAATTCTCCTTGTGCATAATCTGTAATGCCTATTGTTCCGATATTTTTCTGTACCGAAATCCATTCATGGTCTTTCGTATATTTTATGTTGGATGGGAAATTCATTTAAACCTCAAAATATTATATCTGTTAAATTAAAACAATTATTTCAATATGTAAAATAGTGAATTAGTTCTTCCATTGCAGTTCACTTTAGTGAACTGATTTTGAATTTTATAAGCGATATCAGGGGCTTTAGCCGCATTTAGGACTAAAGCCTATTCCTATCCCAAAAGTACAGTATTTACCAAGGGTCCGACAGCTTAAAAAAAGCTTACGAAATAGCGTAGGTTTTCGGCTATTTTTTCTTTTCTAAGCCCCTTTTCTCATATTAAGCTATCATTTATCCCTACTTTTATAAAATCTCTTCTTAGAAATGATTTTTAATGTTTTTTTAAATAAAGGTTTAAATAATATAGGTTTTCTTTTAATTAATATTCAAATGCGGCTAAAGTCCAATGTTTACTGGCTTTTCTATAATTTTGGATAAAGAGGCTGTGTGAAAATCATCGGACTACAGTATATATAGAAACACCAAGCTATAGCCACGGTGTTTACCTTTGGATAAACCTAACCGTCAGCTAAAGAGCTTGTGTGAAAAGTGTTGAACGAAACTCTGTTTCGTTAAACCAGCTTAACTAAAAAGTTGTGGAATATTGAAGATTTGGTTAAATTATTGTAATAAAAAATGGCATTTTTAAAAATATTAATAGTAGTTTTGAAGATCAGAGATGATATTTATGGCAACAGATAATGAAAAATTAATTGCTCTCAAAAAAGACCTGGAAGTGTATAATAAAGAATTGCCAAATCTTTTAGCAAATGAGGGGAAATATGTCCTTATTTTTAAGCAAGAAATAATTGATACGTTTGATAGCTATGAAGATGCTTTGAAAGAGGGCTATAAAAAAGCTGGATTAGAGATATTTTTAGTCAAAAAAATTCAATCAGTCGAGAGGATTCATTCTTTTACAAGACATATAACTCCAATTGCCACACTTCATACAACAAATAAATAATCCAGGTGGTGCACTTATAACAGTTCTTATAGGGGTAAGCATACCAAGAGCAACAGCGTTACAAAATTCAGGGCAGTCTATTCCATCGGTTATCACTGCACAGGGATTAATCGATACAGGTGCCTCGGGTCTTTGCATTGACTCTACTATAGCTCAACAATTATTATTACAGCCAACAGGGACAGCCCCCATGCTAACTCCAAGTACTGGCAATATACCTCAAATTGTTCCAGTGTATGATATAAGCCTTAGGATTCCACATGATGGTTCATCACTTGATTTTGGTTCGGTACCAGCAGTAGAGTCCATTTTATTAAATCAAGGATTTGGCGTTTTAATAGGAAGAGAAGTATTAAGTAGGTGCTTGCTTATTTATGATGGTGTAATAGGATATTTCACGTTATCGTTTTAATTAACCATAATATTTACAAAGGCTCTTTTAAAGGTTGTGTGAAAATATTAAAAGGATAAAAATAGCTTACATATTAAATTAACCTCACCCCCCGGCCCCCTCTCCTTCCCGCTAGAATCGGGACAGGTAGCAAGGAGAGGGGGAGGCACCGGACTGGAAGAGGCTGTGAAAATATTCAAATTGTAGAGCGATTCTCCGAATCGCTAATAAGAATTTTGATTGAATTTATAATAAGTTAAACGAAACAGAGTTTCGTTCTATACTTTTCACACAGGTTCTAAATCCAACGGCAAGTGATAACCCCTAACGAAAATGATCGTCATCAAGGAACATTTAAACCAATGACATCTATAAATAATCTTTCAGAACCAGTACCTTTATTTCTTTAATCTTTCTGAGTCTCACATCATTTGTAATAAAAACATCAGCTTCAACTTTATTAGCTGCTGCGATTTGGATAGCATCAATGGTTCATCACCTATTTTCTCTCAAACGATTAACATAATCCTGAGCATCTTCAGAATTCCAAAGTTCTTTCCCGGAACCATATAAATTCTCCCAATCAAGTTCTTCTGTTTGACCAACTCCTCTTTTTCTTAATAAATAAGCAATTTTTTCTACTAATTTTAATTGCTCATTAGGACTAAGATTGACTATTTCCTTTTCAATATTTTCTAATACATTTTCTTTCTTCTTCATTATTTTACCTTATAAATCAATTTCTTTATGGTAATGTTATCAGCTACTGCCATTATAACTTATATTTTTAATATAAATATATTAATCAAAAAGTTATACAATTACAATATTCCTTTATATTATAAAGTTGCCAATAACCAATTATCTAATTTTTTAATGTATGATTTATTTTCTATCTATCCGTTGGATAAAGAGGCTGTGTGAAAACCTCACCCCCGACTCCTTCCGATAGAATCGTGCTAGAATCCGGACAGGTAGCAAGGAGAGAGGGAGGCACCGGACTGGAAGTCCGGTGTTAAC
Organism: uncultured Ignavibacteriales bacterium; assembly: GCA_963742995.1. Taxonomy (GTDB): domain Bacteria; phylum Bacteroidota; class Ignavibacteria; order Ignavibacteriales; family Ignavibacteriaceae; genus CAVQBP01. Next base: position 4,592 of record CAVUOL010000001.1, on the reverse strand, counting down.
CTCTGGATAAAGCCTAACAGTTGGTGAGGGGTTTAATTTTCCTTTAGACCAATGGATAAATCCATCTACCTTCTGTAGATAAATTGGTTAATGATATTCACACAGGCGTTAAATCAAACCCGTTGAATAAAGAGGCTGTGTGAAAATCGTCGGACTACAGTATATGATAGAAACACCGGGCTAAAGCCACGGTGTTAACCTTTGGATAAACCTAACCTTTGGATAAATCCAATGGCAAGTGATTTAGATGATATTCAGACAGGCTTTAAATATAATGGAATGTTTTATTTTGAGAAAAAGGGCTCTCAACCCCCCTTTTTTAAAGAGAAAATTTTTTAGGCATATATGACTATGCCTCAGCCCGAGTTTATTCAAAAACCGGTAGTTGAGAGGGGGTTTTTAAAGAAAAAAGGGGGAAATAAAACAGGTTATCGGAATAGAAAAAACCTCCGGGGTTTTGGAAACCCCGGAGGTTAGGTAAATTCAGAAGGCTTTTAGTTCTCCTTTTAATGTTCTTACTGCGGTTAAAAATATAATCTCCATATCGAGCCAGAATGACCAGTTTTCTATATACCAGAGATCATGTTCAATCCTTTCCTGCATGGCAGAATCGGTGCTTTTTGTATCCCCTCTAAAGCCGTTAACCTGTGCCCATCCGGTAATACCCGGTTTCACTACATGCCTGAACATATACAGCTCAACTTTATCCTGTGATTCAATATTAAGAGGTGTGGGATGCGGTCTTGGACCCACTATTGTCATATCTCCCTTCAGTACATTCCAGAACTGCGGCAATTCATCCAAAGAACTGGTTCTTAAAATTCTTCCAACTCTTGTAATACGGGGATCATTTTTGACTGCCTGTTGAAAATTACCCTCATTATCAGTTCCACCATTCTTGTGCTGCATTGTACGGAATTTATGTGTGAAAAATTTTTTATTATCCTTTCCCCATCTTTCCTGTTTAAAGAATACCGGGCCCTCTGAATCAAGTTTTATGTATAGAGCAATTGAAGGGAATAACCACCATGACACCGCAGCCATAAATATTAAACTTACAAGTATATCAAAAGCTCTTTTTATAACTACCCATTGAAATTTATTCAGCTTCTCTTCTCTAAACGATATTACAGGAAACCTCTCAAGGACTGAAAGATTATTCTTACCAATAAAGAATCTAAAATAATCCGGTATGAGCTTTACCCGTTTAGCATATAATTCACATGTTTTTATTACCTCTTTTATCTTTTTTTCGGCAGAAGAAGGGAGTGCAACAATAACATTATCTACAGGATTATTCTGAAGTACTGATTTTAAATCTTTTAATGAGCCTAAATATTCTCCGTTCAGATAAGCTTTCTTTTCATCATCCAAAAAACCTATAATATTGTAGCCCAATTTTACATTATTTTTTACCGCTTCATAAAAATCCATACCGGTTTTTCCTGCTCCGATTACCAGAACATGTCTTAAATTCCTTCCCCTTTTTCTTAAATAAATTAAAGCTTTTCTAACCAGGTATTTTTGAGGCAAAAGGAAAAGGAGAAGGAAGCTCACATAAAGTAAAATAAAAGAACGTGAAAAAATAATTTGATTCGAAAGGAACATTATTAAAACGGCAGCTATAAGCTGAACAAAAATATTTTTGATTAAAATAATTAGTTCTGAACCTAAAGAACGCAGGTGAGAATCTTCATACAACCCCGTTATACGCGCTGAGAAATACCATACAAATAATAAAATAACTATTAATTGCCAGCCGTTTTTTAATATATAAAGATATGATAAGCCGTTGATTATGCTTACATAATAAATGCTTAATAAAATAAAAACGATATCCGATAAGATCCTTAAAAACAATAAGGATTTTCTTTTTGAAATCATGATAATGATATTTTAATAATGGTTATTAAAATACAAATTTCTAAAATAAAGGAAGAAACAATGTTTTTGAAAAATACTCTGCCATAGGTCATGGAGGTTATGCACCTTTGAAGCAGCACGTTAACATCATTTAATGCTTATGCAGGAATTAATATCATATGATGAACGCAAAATAACATCCTACTTCAACAAAAACAATTCCTCTAACTACAGCATCACACATATTATTTAAATTTTATACTTCAAACCTTTTTAACTTCAATAACTCAGCCATTTCAAATAGAATGAAAGTAATATTTCTAAAAAGATACCGTTTCCAGAGTCTTTCCGGTTCCTGCTTAAGCCTGTATAACCATTCGAGGGAATGATCCTTCATCCATTGGGGTGCATTCACAAGATTACCGGCCAGATAGTCAAAACCGGCACCAATGCCTATCATTATACCTTTATTCAAAGAGTTAAAATTCGAATAAATCCATTTTTCCTGTTTTGGAGCACCCAATGCCACCCAGACTATATCAGGTTTGCTATTATTTATTTCGTTTAGATATCTCTCATTTTCTTCAGGTAAAAATTCTCTAAATGGAGGGGAAAGGAATCCGGCAACTTTAGTTCCGGGAAATTTAAGCTCAATGTTACTTTTTAATTTATCGAGAGTGGCATAAGAGCTTCCGAAGAAGAAATGTTTTAAACCGTCTTTTACTCCCCATTCCAAAGTCTTTTCAAAAAAAGTTGGACCGAACAATCTTTCTACCCTTTTCACACCTTTTAACTTTCCGGTTAAAGACAAAGGCTTTCCGTCAGGTAAAGCTAAAAAAGAATTATTAATAATTTTCCTGTAATGATTATCTTTTAATCCTTCAGTTACAGTATGAACATTATTAACTGTAATATAAGCCGGTTTACTATTATTGTTGAGATATTTAATTAATAGCTCATAAGCTTCTCTGTAGGAATTTAAATCATCAATATTACAACCAAGAATTGAGAATTTCATAATATTAAAATTTGCATACGACGTCATAAATCATTTCATTACAGAAATTAAGGAATTTTTATAAAAATCAGTAGCTTCTAAAATAATTTTGTGAAAGAAAATTAGTTGAGAAAGTTAAGCAAACCTAAAGATGACATCTTTAAAATTGTCTGGTTGAACAATCATTTTCAATTCTTTTTGTGACATTGGAAAAGGAGTTTCGCGTTACACGTATAATTTGAATAAATCCGTAATAATTATAATAATTTGGGAATGAAATCTCATTTTATTATATTTATTTATAATTTCTATAGTCTAAAATAATGATATCAAATAATAATGAATTAATAACCAGGAAATTAAAGGAAAACATTAAGGGGAAATTATTTAAGAATAAGGCAATAATTATCTATGGACCTAGACAGGTAGGAAAAACGACGCTGGTTGATTCTATTTTGTCTGAACTTCAATCTGATAATCCGTCCTTTCTAGGAAAAACTGCATATCTAAATGGAGATGATTCGGATGTACGGGAAATTTTATTGCATCCCAATATAACAAAATTGGAAGGGATTATCGGGAAAGCTAAAATACTTTTTATAGATGAAGCCCAACGAATACCGGATATAGGTATTGTCATAAAAATTATTGTTGACAGAATAAAAGAAGTTCAGGTTATAGCAACCGGATCCTCATCATTTGTTTTATCGCAGAATACGAAGGAACCGTTAACCGGCAGAGCATTTGAGTTTATACTTTTCCCTTTGACATTTGGTGAACTGGTGGATCACACTTCATTATTGCAAGAAAAAAGAAGTATTGAAAAAAGGCTTATATACGGTTCATACCCGGAAATAGCTGTTTCGCCCGGTGAAGAAAAAGATTTATTAGGATTACTAAGCGGCAGTTATTTGTATAGAGATCTCTTCGTTTTGGAAACCGTTTCCCGTCCTGATTTACTTGAAAAAATTACAAGAGCAATTGCATTACAAATCGGTTCCGAAATATCCACAATTGAAGTGGGACAATTAGTAGGTGCCGATCGTAATACAGTTGAAAAATATATTGATTTATTGGAAAAGGCTTTTATTGTGTGTAAGCTGCCTGCATTAAACCGTAATGTGAGAAATGAAATTAAAAAAGGTAAGAAAATTTATTTTTATGATAATGGAATAAGGAATGCTGTTATAAAAAATTTTAATAATATAAGTTTAAGAAATGATGCCGGTGCTTTATGGGAGAATTATTGCATTAGTGAAAGAATAAAATATTTATCTTACAATAACAGCACTGCACAGAGTTTTTTTTGGCGGACAACCCAGCAGCAGGAAATTGATTATATTGAAGAGAATGAATCTCATATTTTTGCATTTGAATTTAAATTAAATCCTTCAAGCAAAGCTAAATTTTCAAAAACATTTCTAGATTCCTATAATGTAAAATCAACAAAAGTTATTTCTCCTAACAATATAGAAGAATTTATTAAAAACTAGGGTAAACTATTGGTAATAAAAAGAGGTCCCAAAAACTTCAATCCTCGATAAGAGATTAGAGAATTCACTAATTTGCGAAGAGTCACCTGATAAAATTTCATAAATGCTTTAATTAGCGACAAAATTCAGAGTATAACCCATAATAAAAATAGAAATAGAGCTCATTCAAATTTTTAGTATTAAATACTCCGTTTGAAACTTCCGATTCAATTTTAGTAGTCTGAAATTTAACTTGTGCA